>NZ_JACHDL010000018.1:0-162174 GCF_014201055.1 Paraburkholderia sp. CI2 | reverse complement strand
GGCACGGATTCCAGATGCACCACTACCCCTTCCAAGCCAGGGGACCCGCTTATGAGCTTGCGGTTTGAGCTGTCTTCTTTGCCTACTTTCTTTGCAGCAGCAAAGAAAGTAGGTGCCGCCCCGCACAGGGGCAACGCTAATAGACCGACAAGACAACAAGGAAAGGCCAACAAAGCCAGAACAACGAAAAAAGCCCGCCCCGCACAGGGGCAACGCTAATAGACCGATAACAAAGCAAGGAAAGGCCAACACCACACGATAAGGAAAAAGCCCCAACCCCGCGGCACGCGCTCACCCTCACCCTTTAACCCGCTTCCCCTCAACATCCGGCAACAAAACAGTGAGCACCCCAATCAACGGCAAAAACGAACAAACCTTATAAACAAACGCAATACTGGTAGCGTCAGCGAGTTCCCCAAGCACGGCGGCGCCCACGCCGCCAAGCCCAAAGGCAAAACCAAAGAACAACCCAGCCACCATCCCAACCTTCCCAGGAATCAACTCCTGCGCATAAACAAGAATCGCCGAGAACGCCGAGGCGAGCACCACCCCAATAACAACCGTCAGCACACCAGTCCAGAACAGATTCGCATACGGCAACAGCAGCGTAAAAGGCGCGACGCCAAGAATCGACACCCAGATCACGTACTTGCGCCCGATCCTGTCGCCGATCGGCCCGCCGATCACCGTACCCGCCGCGACCGCCGCGAGGAACACGAACAGATGGATCTGCGCGGCCTGCACCGACAGATGGAACCTGTCGATCAGATAGAACGTGAAATAGCTATTGATGCTGGCGAGATAGAAGTACTTGGAGAACACCAGCAACACCAGCACGCTCATCGCCAGGATGATCTTGTTACGCGGCAGCGTCACGTGCGCGCCCTGGCCGCGCGCCTTCCTGACCGACGGATGACGCTTGTACCAGCGGCCGATCTGCGTGAGCACGACGATCGCGACGAGCGCCGCCGCCGAGAACCACGCGATGCTGCGTTGCCCGTGCGGAATCACGATCAGCGCGGCGAGCAGCGGCCCGAGCGACGAACCCGCATTGCCGCCGACCTGGAACAACGACTGCGCGAGCCCGTGACGGCCACCCGAGGCCATCCGCGCGACTCGCGACGACTCCGGATGGAACACCGACGATCCGCAGCCGACCAGCGCCGCGGCGACCAGCAGCACGCCGAAGTTCGGCGCGACCGACATCAGCAGCAGCCCGGTCAGCGTGAAGCCCATGCCGACCGGCAGCGAGTACGGCTTCGGATGTTTGTCGGTATAGCTGCCGACGAGCGGCTGCAGCAGCGACGCGGTGATCTGGTAGGTCAGCGTGATCAGACCGATCTGCCCGAACGACAACGAGAAGTTGTCCTTGAACATCGGGTAGATGGCGAGGATCAGCGACTGGATCATGTCGTTGAGCAGGTGCGAAAAGCTGATCGCACCGAGCACGGAATACACCGTGCGCTGGACCTTGGCGGCCGCCGGCGCAGCGGCGGCCGGGGACGCGCTCGCCCCCGTGGCGGATGCGCCGGCAAGGGCGCTTTTATCGAGGCTCGTTTCCATACGCTAGAAAAAAAGATCGGGAAAACGGTGGAATGAAAGATCGGCACCGAAAACCGGTGCGGGCAGCACGCCTCGTAGGCGCGTTCCGCGAAGCACTGCGGCGTTTCGTCGCGGCAACCGGCGTTTTGAATATTTAGCCGAAGTTTAATGTGGCCGAAGCGAATTGTAAGGACAAGTTTTGTCGCGAATCGGACAAGGGGGCGGATGACTTTTCATTCGGCGGTGAAAGGACGAATTGTCAGCTCTTTGCCTGAAGAAACTTTTTTTGGCGAGTTTTTGGCCACGGTATAAAGCGCTCGCGATTTGCGCGGCTCACGAAGCAGCGCGTCGAACATGGAACCGGGAACGGCAAGCGGCGCACGACCCGCCCCGGCCTGCACAAGCGAAATTCAAGATCGCGGGGCGCGCTGCCGTAGACCCGGAGAGATAAGTGGTGATGCCGGAACCGACCGTCCGGCGCGTCGACATGTGGGGACGGGGATGATGAAAGCAGTGGCACACAGCGCAGCGGCAACGAAGTTCAACGGCCTGTCGGTCAAGGCGACGCTGCGGATCGCGTTTGCGATTCTGCTCGCCGGCACGCTGCTGATCGGCGTGTTTTCGCTGCTGCAGATCGGCCGGCTGAACGCGTCCGCGCAATCGATCTACGACCAGGGCCACGTCGCGAGCCGCGCCGCCGAGGAAGCGCGCGGCCACATGCTGCGCGCGAGCCGCGCGCAAAAGATGCTGCTCACCGCGACCACCGCGAAGGAGCGCGACGAACTCGGGGCCGACATCGAGCGCGGCCTCGCAGGTCTCAACGAGCAGATGGGCACGCTCCAGCAGTACGTCGATAAGTCGGACGCGAAGGCGGTCGGTGCGCAGAAGGCGTTCACCGCGGCGGTCGCGGCATGGAGCGGTCACCTGCGCGACTTCGTCACGCTCGTGAAAGCGCAGCCGCTCGATCTGTCGCAGATGAACTGGCAGGTCGGCACGCAGGACGTGTCGCTGCTCGTCGAAACCGGCAAGCTCGAAAAGCTCGTCGACGAACTCGTCGCGCAGCGCGGCACCGCCGCGAAGGCGACGATCGACGCGTCCGGTTTCATCTATCACTCGTCGTTCGTGATGATCGCGGTGATGACGTTCGCACTGATCGTGCTCGCGTTCGGCATCGCCGCGTGGGTCGTGCGGCGGCTCACCGCGCAGCTCGGCGGCGAGCCCGCGTACGCGAAGGAGATCGCGCGCCGCATCGCCGCGGGCGATCTGTCGAACCGCATCGCGCTCGGCGGCAAGGACCGTGCGAGCATGCTGTTCGCGCTGTCCGACATGCAAAGCGGACTCGCGACGACGGTTGCCGACATCGCGTCGAGCGCCGATGCGATCGCGACCGCGTCCGCGCAGATTTCGATGGGCAATCTCGATCTGTCGCAGCGTACCGAGCAGCAGGCGCTCGCGCTCGAGCGCACCGCGAGCAGCATGGAGCAGCTGACCTCGACGGTGCGTCAGAACGCCGACAACGCAAAGCAGGCGAGCACGCTCGCGAACAACGCGTCGGCGATCGCCGAGCAGGGCGGCGCGGTCGTGAGCCGCGTGGTGGCGACGATGAACGACATCAACGACAGCGCGCGCAGCATCGGCGACATCATCGGCGTGATCGAGGGGATCGCGTTTCAGACCAACATCCTCGCGTTGAACGCGGCCGTCGAGGCGGCGCGCGCGGGCGAGGAGGGGCGCGGCTTTTCGGTCGTCGCGGCGGAAGTGCGCAATCTCGCGCAGCGTAGCGCGGCGGCCGCCAAGGAGATCAAGGGCTTGATCCAGGCTTCGGTCGAGCGCGTCGGCAACGGCTCGACGCTCGCCGCTGACGCCGGTCAGACGATGGACGAAGTCGTCAAGGCCGTGAAGCGCGTGACCGACATCATGGGCGAGATTTCGGCGGCGTCGTCCGAGCAGAGCGCCGGTATCGAGGCGATCAGTCTCGCGGTCACGCAGATGGACTCGGGCACGCAGCAGAACGCCGCGCTGGTGGAGGAGGCAACCGCCGCGGCCCGCTCGCTCGACGATCAGGCACGCGGGCTGAAGGCGATGGTGGGGCAGTTCAGGCTATAAAAGGCGGCGCGGGCGTCAGCTCGCGTTGGCCGACGAGGAGCCGGAGCCCGTCCCCGGCCGCACCACCACCGTGCAGGTCGTGCCCGCCGCCAGCATCACGTCGGGCGGCACCGAGTCGATCCGCACGCGCACCGGCACGCGCTGCGCGAGGCGCACCCAGTTGAAGGTCGGATTCACGTCCGCGAGCAGTTCGTGGCTTTGCGGATTGTCGCGGTCGTAGATGCCGCGCGAGATGCTCTCCACGTGACCTTGCAGCGTGCCGCCGCTCATCAGCCGCACTTCGGCCTGATCGCCGACGCGCACGTGCGGCAGCTTGGTTTCCTCGAAGTAGCCATACACCCAGAACGAGTGACTGTCGACGATCGCGAGCTTCGCCGCGCCCGCGCTCGCATAGTCGCCGCGGAACACGGACAGGTTCATCGAAGCTGTGGAGATTTTGGGCCGTCGCCCATGTACGGACTGCCTGTCGCACGGTAATCATCTGACTGCTGTCAATCCTGGCAGCGACTTCAGATAGACCATCGACACACCTATGTCCCTGTCCGTATTTGAGATGCACTCCCTGGAGCTGTTCTGCCAGCGGCCACCGGGTACCTGGTACGTCATCTGCGACGAATGGCACTATAAAGCGTGCCTCGGCAAGGCCGCAGACCTTCAGAGAGCCAGGGCGGAGACCCGCGAATTTTTTGCTATCGCCACACTGAATCGCGGAAAGTGGGAGGAGGACCGGAAACTGGTCAAGAATCTCATCGACAGTCACTGGCTGTTTTTTCATGATGTACGGGACCGGAATCCTGACTCCGATGGCTGGCGGGTCATCGTTGCTCTGCTCGAAGAGGTGCGCCGGGGCAAACTGCTTGCCGTTAAAGGTCCGCGTAATGGCCTGTTTCCGTCACCGTACAGCAGCACGCCGTTAATGAATCCCGTAGCGAGGACAGGTAGTCACCCGGACGGCGAACCCATTTTGTCCGTCCAGTATGATCCGGCCACCTGGCAAACCCGGCTGGACGCTGCGCGCGCAGCCCGGGCGACACCGCCGCGCATCGAGATACCACAGGCACTGACCAAGGCGCAGCGGTGGCAGACGCGCAAGGCGCTGATTGCGGCGGGCAATGCAGCCCATGTCAGGGCGCGTGCGGACAGCGGCTGAGCGGCTCGCCCGCAACAATGTCGCGGTGGAGAAGGCCAGACTCTCCGATCATGTCTACGAGCCGTCCAGGCCGGTGCCCGAAGGGTGGGCGAACCGCAGCGGGGATATGGAATTTCTTGATCAATATCGACTTGACCCTCTTGATCTGAAAATAGAAGGTTCAAATTTCCGGGCGCAGCTATACGAACCCGATCCTCGTGTCTTCGGCAACGATATGAAGCCCACGCTCGCCTTCAAGGGAACGGAAATGACGAGCCTGGCCGACTGGTCGAACAACGTCAGCCAAAGCGTGGATATGAAATCGCCTTACTATGAGCGAGCCGTAGATATTGGATGGAAGATGCGCCGGACACAGGCGCCAATTGATATTGCCGGACATTCGCTAGGCGGTGGCCTGTGTTCGGCTGCATCCGTCGCCAGCGGCAAGGACTGCTGGAGCTTCAATGCAGCGGGCCTGCACCCGAAGACGGTCCAACATTACGGCGGCCAGGTCACGCCATCGAACATCAATGCGTACCGTGTGAAGGGCGACATTCTGACCGTGGCACAGACGTGGACGCCCCTGCCCGGTGCAGCCGGTACTGCCTATCCCCTGCCCGGCAGCGGCTCGCCGGTGTCGCGGCACTTCATCTGGCAGGCAATAGACGGCATCGAGCAGCAGAAGGCGGAGGACATCTCCGTACTTGAAACACTGTCATAACGGGGCTGAAAGCGATGAAAACACTCAGCCGAATTCTTATCGTGCCGGTGCTGTTACTGGCGCTATCCCCTGTGGTTCATGCAATGAAAAAATTTCCCGCCACCGATTTTTTTAGCGACCCGCAACTCGAACTGGCGCAGGCCATCGAGCGAGGTGATATGGAGCAGGTCCGGCGACTGGCCCCGAAGACAGACCTGAAGACGCCTGGGCGCAAGAACATGACGATGCTGTTTTTTGCCTTTCAGGAGGCGTTGCAGCGCGACCCGCACCGGCTTGCGGTTGCGTCGGAGGTGGTGAGGGCCGGGGCCGATTCCTTGCAGGAAGTACCGGATTATGGCAGCCCCCTCGGGGTCATGCTCAACAGCTCCCATCCGGAATTCCTGCGCGCGATGCTGGACGGTGGGGTTGACCCCAACACCATGATCGAGGGCCGCAGACCCATCATTTTCTTTGTTGCAAGAGAGTCGACATCTGGTTCGCTCAGGCTGCTGGTGGAACGTGGCGCGGATGTGAACCGGCGCGATTCGTTACGTAATTCAGTGCTGTATCAAGCGCTGGCAAATCGCGCGCTAGATCAAATTGACTACTTGCTGGACCATGGGGCAAACCCCAACACCTACAACATTAATGGCGAGTCATTCCCACTAGGGATATGGGATGACATTAATACCTTCGCGCCCAATTCCCCGACCTACAAAAAGCTAATCGAGATTCGGGACCGCATCATCAAGATGGGCGTGAAATGGCCTCCGGAGACTCCGGAACAGATAAAAGCACGTTGGGGAGCCAATCCTCCGCGACGGCTCGATGACAGCAAGCATCCGCTGCCTTGACACAGAGACCGAAAGGGCAACCTTCGACTGGAAGTCCGCGATGAACCAGTTTGTCATCCTGTTTGGCGAGCGCTTCACGCTGGCGAGGGGGTAGGATTTTTTAAACCGACTCGCACACGAAAAGGCGGATAGGCTCCGGGCACGCAGCAGAACGCCGCGCTGGTGGAGGAGGCCACCGCCGCGGCCCGCTCGCTCGACGATCAGGCGCGCGGGCTGAAGTCGATGGTGGGGCAGTTCAGGCTATAAAAGGCGGCGCGGGCGTCAGCTCGCGTTGGCCGACGAGGAGCCGGAGCCCGTCCCCGGCCGCACCACCACCGTGCAGGTCGTGCCCGCCGCCAGCATCACGTCGGGCGGCACCGAGTCGATCCGCACGCGCACCGGCACGCGCTGCGCGAGGCGCACCCAGTTGAAGGTCGGATTCACGTCCGCGAGCAGTTCGTGGCTTTGCGGATTGTCGCGGTCGTAGATGCCGCGCGAGATGCTCTCCACGTGGCCTTGCAGCGTGCCGCCGCTCATCAGCCGCACTTCGGCCTGATCGCCGACGCGCACGTGCGGCAGCTTGGTTTCCTCGAAGTAGCCATACACCCAGAACGAGTGACTGTCGACGATCGCGAGCTTCGCCGCGCCCGCGCTCGCATAGTCGCCGCGGAACACGGACAGGTTCGTCACGTAGCCGTCGACCGGCGACACCACGCGCGTGCGCTCGAGGTTCAGCTTCGCGGCGTCGAGCGCGGCGAGTGCCTGCTGATAGGCGGCATCGGCGGCGGACGCGGTATGCGTCGCGTTTTCGCGGCTTTCCTTCGACACCACCTGCGAATCCATGTCGGCACGCCGTTGCGCATCGTCGCGCTTCATCTGCAATTCGGCCTTGCGCGCGGCAACGGCGGCCTGCGCCTGCTCGACCGCGATCTGGTAATGCGACGGATCGATCTGCATCAGCAGGTCGCCCTTCTTCACGAACTGGTTGTCCTTGACCGGCAGATCGACGATCGCGCCCGACACGTCCGGCGCGACGTTGACGATCTCGGCGCGCACGCGGCCGTCGCGGGTCCACGGTTCGTCCATGTAATGGACCCACAGCACGCGGCCAATCACGATCGCGACGATGAAAATGACGGCTGTCGCGATGAAGCCCACAAGATTTCGGATGGTCATGTTTCGACTCTGATCAACGATAAACGGCGAGGCCGAGAAGGCCGCACACGGACACGAGCAAGCTGGCCCGGAACAGGGAGGGGTGCCACACCACGCGATAGAGACCCGTATAGGCGATCACGCGATCGACGAGCCAGGTCAGCGCGGCGCCCGCGATGAACAGCAGCACAATGGCCGGCACATAGGCATCGAGCACGGCGATATCACGCGGCATGAGGAACTCCTTTTTCTTCTGATGCGTCCGCGCGCGCGCCGATCGCCGAGGCAAGCGGCGACTGCGGATCGAGCAGCGCGGTACGGATGAAATGCAGTTGACTAAGGATGCGCAACAGCTGATGGCGTTCTTCACGCGATGGCGTGAAGCCGGCCATCAGCTGCTGCAGTTGCGCGATCGCATCGGCGGTCGCCGCGAGCGCGCGCGCGAAGTGCTGCTGCCGCGGCCGCTCGAACAGCGCCGCGAGCGCATCGCGCAGCGCGCGCAGCGCGACGCGCCACGGTGCCGCTTGGTGGTAGCGCGGCTCGTTGGGCAGCGTCGCGATTTCGCGGCGCAGGTCGATCACCGCGTTGCCGACCTCCAACACCGAAAACAGCCAGCGCAGCGTGTCGCGCTTCGTTTCGGGCTCGTTCTGCGACAGCGCGTTGATCTGGAACATCAGATCGCGTGCGCCGCTTTCGAAGCGCGAGCGCACGCGTGCCAGACCCGCGCGGCCGGCCAGCACCACCTGGCGGCGCAGGTCGACGAGCAGGCGGTTGCGCAGCCACGGCGTCGACGGCGGCAGCAGCACCGCGAACGCGATCGACGACACCAGCATCGACAGCACCAGCGCGAGCGCGTCGTTCATGAACGCGCTCGGGTCGTAGTGAATCACGTTGTCGGGGCCGGCGAGGAAGCAGAAGAAGATGCAGTAGCCGACGCCATAGCCAGCGAGCGTCGGACGCGTGGTCATCAACACGCCGAGCAGCAGGAACGGCGTGAGCGCGACGCACAGCATCACGAAGCCGTCGATGTGCGGATACACGCCGAACACCGCGATCATGCCCATCAGCGTCGCGAGCACCGTGCCGCCGGCCATCTTGAACGCGGTGCGCTTCGGATCCGGCGACGCCGACGCGAGCGCGCACACGGCCGCTGCGACCAGCGTCAACGTCGAGCCGCTCGGCCACGCGGTGGCGATCCAGAACGCCCCGAGCACCATCATCACGATGGCCGCGCGCAGGCCCGCGACGCCGGCCGCGATCGCGTTGGTTTTCGGCTCGTAGCGCTCGATCCAGCGTTCGCGCGCGTGCTTGTCGACGGCGAGCGACGCATAGGTCGCCGCGTACGCATGCAGGTCGTCGATGAAGCGGTACAGCAGCTCGGCGCCCGTGTCGAAATCGAGCAACGGCGCGTCGGGGTGCGTTTCGAGCTCGTCGCGCGTCGCGCGCACGCGTTTGGGCAACTCGCTTCTGTAGGTGTCGAGCTGGGCCGCGGCGTGCGCGGCGTCGGCCGCGCTCAGCACCGGCTCGCCCGACTTCGCGAGCAACGGCGCGATCTCCTTGAAGTACGGTTCGAGCGCGGCGATCGCGATCGCCGCGCCGTGCGTGCCGCTGTCGCGCAGACGGTTCATTAGCTGATGCAGCGCGTGAAAGCGCGTCGACGCGGTCATGAACTCGCTGTTCAGACGCGCGAGGCGCCCGCCGCGCATCCGCGAATCGGGGCCTTCGAACACGGCGATGCTGCGGGCGGCCTCGAAGCCGACGATGTCGGCGACGAAGCGCGCATTGGTCGCCTCGATCTGGGCGCGGTCGTTGCGCCCGGCAAGCGACGCCGACACGTACTCGACGAACGCCGAGAAGCGCGCACGCACGGTGCCGCGCATCTGCAGGCCGGCGAACTGCGGAAACACGAGGCCGCTGACCGCGCCCGCGCAGATGATGCCGATCACCACTTCCGCGACCCGCGTGAGCGCGCTCAGGAACGCGCCGTCCGGATGCTGCGAAGCGGGGATGCCGATCAGCGCGGCCGTGTAGCCCGCCAGCACGAAGCCGTACGAACGGAAGTTGCGATTGCGCGCGGCGCCGGCGGTACAGATGCCGACCCAGATCGCGGTCGTGACGAGGAACAGCTCCGGCTGCTGCGCGAACAGTCCGATCAGCGCGAGCATCACGACGAGACCGACCAGCGTGCCGCAGATCCGATAGAAGCTCTTCGCGAACACTGCGCCGCTTTGCGGCTGCATCACGATGAACACGGTGGTCATCGCGGTGCGCGGCTGCGGCAGATCGAGCTTCATCGCGATGCCGAGCGCGAGGAAACACGCGGCGAGCGACTTGAACAGATAGATCCATACGAGGCCGTCGGTGCGCGCCCAGTGGGCGGCGGCTTCGTAGAGCGCGGCGAACGAGGCGGGGCGCGCGCTCGACGGGGAGGGCGAGGAGGACATGGCCTTCCTTACTCGGACGCGGGCGCGTTCGGGGCGCGCGAGGCGGTGGTGGCGGTGATGGCTGCGTTGGTCCTGGCGTTGACGTTGGCATCCGCTGTTGCCGTGTCGCTACTCGCCGCGCCGCTCTTGCTCTCGCCGCTGCCCTTGCCATGCGCCGGCAACGTTTCGTTATCCCGCGGACCGTTGGCCGGATCGTCGAGACCGCCGCCGAGCGCCGTCATCAACGACGCATGCGCGCCGAGCCGCTCGGCCTGCACTTTGGCGACGCCTTCCTGCGCGCGCAGCAACTGGTTTTGCGCGACCAGCACGTTCAGATAGTCGCTCAAGCCGCGCCGGTAGCCTTCGCGCGACAGCTCGTAGTTCCTGCGCGCGGCGGCGACCGAGCGGTCGGCGTCGTCGGCCTGGGTGGTCAGCGAACGGATGCGGATCACCTGGTCGGAGATGTCCTTCAGCGCGCCCACGATCGACTGGTTGTAGCGCTCGATGGCCTCGTCGTAGCCCGCCGACGCCGCGCCGAGCTGCGAGCGCAGCCGGCCGCCGTCGAAGATCGGCAGCGTCAGCGCGGGACCCACGCTCCAGCTATGCGACGGACTCTTCAGGAACTGGAACAGCGGCCCCATCGCCGCATAGCCGCCGATCGAGGCGAGCAGGTTGATGTCCGGATAGAACCCGGCCTTGGCGACGTCGATGCCGCGCGCCTGCGCGGCGACCGTCCAGCGTGCCGCGACCACGTCCGGCCGGTGGCCGATCAGATCCGCGGGCAGCGCGGCCGGCAGACCAGCGGGCGCGGCGAGCGACAGCGCCGGGCGCTGGATCGCGTCGCCGGCGCCCGGACCCTTGCCCGCGAGCGCGGCCAACTGATTGCGGCCGAGCGCGATCCTCTCCTCGATCGCGTCGATCTGGCGCTCGTACTCGGGCATCGGTGTCTCGGCCTGGCTCACTTCGAGCTGCGTGCCGATGCCGCCCTTCAGGCGCCGGTTCGCGAGGTCGACGATCTGCTGCTGTTGCTGCAGCGTGGCCTTCGCGATGTCGAGCAACGCGTAGTTCAGCGACATCTCGATATAGGTGCGCACGACGTTCGCCTGCAGTTCGAGCTGCGCGGCGCGCGCGTCGGCGGCGCTGGCGTGCGCGAGGTCGAGCGCGCGCTCGGCGGCGTTCTTGTCCTTGCCCCAGAAATCGAGGTGATACGCGAGGCCGAGCGTGCCGGTGTTGTTCCACGACTGCTCGCCGGCGAGCGGCCCCGGACCGTAGAACACGTTGTCGGCCCACTGCTGGCGCTGGATCGACAGGCTGCCGTTGACTTGCGGCGCGAGCGCCGCGCGCGCGACGCCGGCCATCGACGCCGCCTCACGCACGCGCGCCTGGGCGAGCGCGAGACTGGGATTGCCGGCTTGCGCGTCCGCGATCCACCGGTCCAGCTGCGGATCGTCATAGGCGCGCCACCAGTCGGCGGCGGGCCACTGCGCGTCGGCGTTGGCGGCGCGGATTGCGTTGCCCGCATCGAGCGACGCAGGATTGATCGTGTGCGTTTGCGGCGCGACGCCTCCGGTACTTGCGCATCCGGCGATTGTTAATAGGATCGTAAGAACCGCGGGTGCGGCGATCCCTTTGGGTACCGGAGACTGCACGATTTCCTCCAAATTTGACTATAGAAGCTTGTGCGCAATTATATTTTTTGATCGATTGCGGAATAACCGGTAAAGATGCAAGGCATTTTTACCAGACATGAGACAATCGCCATTGCTGATCGTGTAACAATCGCTGCCGATTTCTGAGGATAGGTATGGACACGCTTCAAAACATGCGCGTTTTCGTCCGCGTCGTCGAAGCGGGCAGCTTCACGGGCGCCGCGCAGCATCTGAATACGACGACGGCCTACGCGTCGCGCGCGGTTTCGGATCTGGAAGCGCATCTGCGCACACGGCTTTTGAACCGGACCACGCGCCGCATCGCGCTGACCGAAGCTGGCGAGCGCTATCTGCAGCGCTGCGAGCAGATTCTCGCGTACGTGGATCAGGCGGAGGCCGAGGCGAGCGACGCGCACGCGCGTCCGTCCGGCAAGCTGAAGGTGCACGCGATGACGAGCTTCGGCCAGCACTACGTGGTGCCGGCCGTGGGCCGCTACCAGCAGCGCTACCCGGACGTGCATATCGAACTGACGCTCGCGCAGCGCATGCCCGATCTGCTCGACGAAGGCTTCGACGTGTCGCTGACGCTCGCGACCGGCCTGCCGGATTCCGGGCTCGTGTCGCAGCGCCTTGGCAGCGCGTTCAGCATTGCGTGCGCGTCGCCGGCGTACCTCGAACGGCGCGGCGTGCCGCAAAGGCCCGCGGACCTCGCGCAGCACACCTGCCTGCAGATGGTGACGCCGGTGAATCCGCCGGACAAATGGACCTTCGACGGCCCGCACGGCGAGGAAGTCGTCTCGCTCGGCGCGGCGACGTTTCAGGTGAACGTGGCCGAGGCGATGGTCGTGGCCGTCGCCCAGGGCATGGGCGTAGCGCTGATTCCGATCTACTCGGCGATCAGCCGTTTGCGCAGCGGCGAACTGGTGTGGCTGATGCCCGGGTACACGTCGCAGCAGATGAATCTGTATGCGCTGTATCCGTCGCGGCAGTATCTCGATGCGAAGATCCGCACGTGGGTCGAATTCCTGCGCGACGAGTTGCCTTCGACGCTGGCGGCGGATCAGGAGGAGTTGCGGCAGTTCGCGCGGACCTGAACGGTCTGCTCGTCACGCATTGACGTTCGAGCGGCACGCGGAGTGCGGCACGCGGAGTGGGCACGCGGCGTGACAGCCTGTTACACACGCGCCGCGCCGCAACATTTCTTTACTTCTGCCGCGCAGTCGATTTGTTAACGTGTCGTTCACGCGTCGCCGCTCCGGCCGGACGCGCTGGATTCGCCGCCGTTCGGCGCCTCGCAACCACTGAAGGACGACACATTCATGGATACGCACCTGATGATCGGCTTGGCCGTCATGTTTGGACTGATCGGCGTCGCCGCGTCGCGCGATCTGCTGCGCCGCATGCGCGAACAGCAGCCGCAGCTCGTGCCGGTCGAGGTCGAGTCACAGGATGCGCCGCGGCGCGAGCGGTGAGCGGCGGCGGGTTGATCTGACGCAAGAGGGCCCGCTAGCACCCGCTAGATCTCGACGACCTTGTCCCACGCAAACAGCGGATTTTCCCACTGGCGCGTGCGCCGGTCGAAATAGCCGCGCGGATTGCACACGACGCGCGTGCCGTCCACCACGTAGTCGAACGACGTATGCGTGTGGCCATGAATCCACAATGCGACAGGCGCGCGCACGAGCTCGGGCAGATGGTTGACGAAGCCCGCCGACACGCGGTCTTCGGCAAAACGCCCGGCCAGGCTCAGCCGATGCGGCGCGTGATGCGTGACCACGATCGTTTGGCCGGCGAACGGTTTGGCAAGCTCGCTTTCGAGCCACGCGCGCGCATGCCGGTGCAGCGCGAGCGAATCGTCGGGCGTGAAGTCGCGCGCGGCGTCGCGCGGGTCGTGCGGCCAGTTCATCTGGATCAGCCCGCGATAGTCGAGCATGACCCGGCGCGCGGCGACGATCGATTCCTCGATTGCATCCGGCGTCGCGCCGTACAGCGCGAAGTCGGTCCACAACGTCGTGCCGAGCACGCGCCAGCGGCCCTGGCTGTCGACCAGCGCGGCGTTGTTCAGCACATGCACGTTGTCGACCTGCGCGGCCGCGTCGAGCATCGCGCTCTCCAGCGCGCCGAATTCACCGTCGTAGTACTCGTGATTGCCCGGCACGTAGACGACCGGCACGGCGTCGTCGAACGCCTGCGCGGCCCAGCGCGGGCCGGCCGCATGATTGTGGATGTCGCCCGCCAGCACCACGAGATCCGCCTGCGCATGCGGGATCAGTTCAGGCTCGTCGTTTTCCAGATGCAGATCGGACAGCACGCGAATCTTCACGGACGCGACTCCTGCAAAACGCCTGCGCGCCGGATCGCGCAGGCTTCAGATATTAGCGTAGCACCTTGCCCGGATTCATCAGGTTCAGCGGATCGAGCGCCTGCTTGATCGCGCGCATCATCCGCACCTCGACGTCCTGCTTGTAGCGGGCGGCTTCGTCGATCTTCAACTGGCCGAGTCCGTGTTCCGCGCTGATGCTGCCGCGATGCGCATCGACGCTGTCGTAGACGATCCGGTTGATCGGGCTCTGGTACTGCCGCAGAAACGCCTTCGCATCGACGCCCTCGGGCGCCTGCACGTTGTAGTGCAGATTGCCGTCGCCGAGATGGCCGAACGTGACCATGCGCGCGCCCGGCGCGGCTTGCGCGATTGCCGCATCGGTCGCTTCGATGAAGTGGCCGATGCGTGAAATCGGCACCGCGATGTCGTGCTTGATGTTCAGGCCCTCCTCGGCCTGCGCGAGCGGAATGTGCTCGCGCAGATTCCAGAACGCGCGAGACTGCGCGAGGTTTTCCGCCACCACGGCGTCTTCCACGAGACCTTGTTCGAGCGCGGTTTCCATCAGCCCCTCGAACAGCGTGCGCGCGTGCACTTCGCTTTCGCTGTCCGACAGTTCGAGCAGCACGACCTGCGCATGTGGTTCGGCGAACGGATAACGCATCTGCTCGAAATGCCGGCCGACGAGGCGCAGGCAGAAATCCGACATCAGTTCGAAGCCGGTCAGGAGCGGCCCGGCGACGCGTTGCGTGAGCGCGAGAAAATCGAGCGCCGCATGCGGCGACGCGAGCGCGGCGAGCGCGGTGACGCGCGCGGCCGGCTGCGGATGCAGCTTGAGCACCGCCGCGGTGATCAGGCCCAGCGTACCTTCCGCGCCGATGAACAGGTCGCGCAGATCGTAGCCGGTGTTGTCCTTGCGCAGCCCGCGCAGGCCGTCCCACAGTTCGCCTTGCGGTGTCACCACTTCGAGGCCGAGGCATAGCTCGCGCGTGTTGCCATAGCGCAGCACGCCGGTGCCGCCCGCGTTGGTCGACAGATTGCCGCCGATCGTGCAGCTGCCTTCGGCGGCGAGGCTCAGCGCAAACAGACGCCCGGCCGCTTCGGCGTGCTTCTGCACGTCGGCGAGGATCACGCCGGCTTCGACCGTGATCGTGTTGTTGTGCGGATCGATGTCGCGCACGCGATTCAGGCGGCGCAGGCTGATGACCGCCTGCGCGCCGCTCGCGTCGGGTGTCGCGCCGCCCGCGAGGCCGGTATTGCCGCCCTGCGGCACCAGCGCGACGCAATGTTCGACCGCGAGCCTGACGAGCGCGGCGGCTTCCGCGGACGTGGCCGGGCACAGCACCGCGCAGGCCGCGCCGGTGTAGCGGCGGCGCCAGTCGGTCAGAAAGGGAGCGGTGTCGTACGGATCGGTCAGTACGTAAGTCGCGCCGATGGCGTCGCGGCAGGCGGCGAGAAAAGCGGTGTGGGTCATGTGGATCGGTTGACGGTGTTGGGGCTTGGGCCTCAGGCGGGCGGGATCGGTTCGCTGGCGGCTTGCTTTGCAGCCTGATTTGCAGCCTGCTTCGCGGCTCGTTTCGCCGCGCGCTTGAACGGTCCGACATACGCGAGTGCGCAGGTGAAGAAGATCATGGCGAGCGCCGCCTGAAGCCAGCCGAGCCGCGCGCTCAAGCCATGATCGCTCCAGCCACGCACGACGCCTTCGGCGAAATACAGCAGGATCAGCATCGACGCCCATTGCATCGTGTAAAGCCGACGTCGCCACACGCCCGGCAACGCGGAGAGTAGCGGCAACGCTTTCAGCACGAGCAGCGAGCCGCCAGAGCGCAACGGCGCGAGCCACCATTCCCATGCGACGGCAAGCACGATCATCGAGACCAGTGTGAAAGCGGCGACGAGCGCGGCGGCAGCTTTGGGTTGCACGGGCACGACGGTTGTAGATGCCGACGCGTTGGCCGCGAGGCTTGCGGGCGCCCCGTTCGCGTGGCCCCCGGAGTTCGTGGCCGCGAGTTCAGCGCCACCCGCGTCACGACGGGCGTCGTCGCGTTCGGTGGGTTGCGGATCCGGTTCGTTCACGGCTTTACGCTCACGGCCTTTCGGACATCGACGCCGCCGTGCGCCCAACGCGCGCACCAAGCGCAATCGCCAGCGTCCGTTCGTCGGCGGAGATGCCATGGCCGGTCGTGCCCGCGCGCGCGTAATGCGACGCGCCGTACGGCGTGCCGCCGGTCTGCGTGGTGGACAGCGCGCTCTCGGTGTATGGAATGCCGACGATCAGCATGCCGTGATGGAGCAGCGGCAGCATCATCGACAGCAGCGTGGATTCCTGGCCGCCGTGCAGGCTGCCGGTCGACGTGAACACGCAGGCCGGCTTGCCCGACAGTGCACCGGATAGCCACTGCGGCGTGGTGCCGTCGAGAAAGTATTTGAGCGCGGCCGCCATGTTGCCGAAGCGGGTCGGCGAACCGAGCGCGAGGCCCGCGCATTCTTCGAGGTCGCGCAGCTCGACGTACGGTGGTCCTTCGGTGGGAATGTCCGGCTCGCTCGCCTCGCAAACCGTGGAAACCGCCGGCACGGTGCGCACGCGCGCCTGCATGCCGGGGACGCTGTCGACGCCGTGCGCGATCGCCAGCGCGAGCTCGCGGGTGGCGCCGTGACGGCTGTAATAAAGCACGAGAATGTCTTTCATAGGCCTCATCATTGAACGGGTATTATAGGGGTTCGGTCAGTTGCACAGGCCGCTCATAGCCGTTCGGCCAGGCGCTTCGGCCAAATGCCGCGCGGAGTTCCCGCAGTCCCGGTCTGACGGTTCAGCAAGCAAGGAGGCAGGTTTGTTGGTTAGGATGCGTTTCGATCTCGACACGCTCAAACGGCTCGCGCAATTCGCGGCGCAACGCATCGGCGAGGACCGGATTCCGCAGGTCGCGGGCAGCCTGACGTTCACGACGATGCTCGCGCTCGTGCCGCTCGCCACCGTCGCGTTTGCGTTGTTCACCGCGTTTCCGATCTTCAGCTCGTTCCAGGCGTCGCTGCAGTTTTTTCTTGCCGACCACCTGATGCCTGCGCAACTGAACGATCAGATCTTCAAGTATCTGAACCAGTTCGCATCGAAGGCCAAAGGGCTGACCACGATCGGCATGATCATCCTGTTCGTCACCGCGGTGATGACGATGATGACCGTCGAGTCCGCGTTCAATGTGATCTGGCGCGTGCGCAAGGCGCGGCCCGTCGCGCAGCGCATTCTCGTGTACTGGGCGATCATCACGCTCGGTCCGATCCTGATCGGCGTGAGCCTGTCCATCTCGTCGTATGTGTTCACGCAATCGATGTCGTTTAGCGCCGCGCAGCGCATCACACCGCTGATCGCATGGGCGCTCGCGAGCGCCTCGCTGCCGTTCACGATGCTCGCGTTCACGATCCTTTACGTTTATCTGCCGAACTGCCGTGTCGAATGGCGCGACGCGGTGATCGGCGGCGTGATCGCCGCGCTCGCGTTCGAGCTCGCCAAGCGCGGCTTCGGCTACTACGTGCGCCGTATTCCGACCTATACGGCGGTGTACGGCGCGTTCGCCGCGGTGCCGCTGTTCCTGGTGTGGATGTACCTGTGCTGGTTCATCACGCTGACCGGCGCGATGATCGCATCGGCGTTGCCGGCGATTCGCATCGGTCAGTTTCACCGCCCCGTGTTCTATGGCAGCAATCTGTTCGATTCGCTCGAATTGCTCGCGCGGCTGTGCGAGGCGCGTGAGGGCGGCAGACGCGGCTACACGATGCCCGAGCTTGCCCGGATGCTTCGCCGCGACAAGGATACGACGCTGATGCTGTTGCAGCGTCTCGAGGAGATCGAGTGGATCGCGCGGCTGGAGGAGGATCATACCGGCCCGCACTTCGTGCTCCTCGCGAACCCGGCGCAGGTGACCGTGCAGCGGCTGTACGACCTGTTCGTGATCGACCGCGCGGAGCTTACGTATCAGCTCGAACTCGACTCCACACGCGTGGACGGCGGCATGCTGCTCGCCGCGCTTGACAACGACCAGCTGAAGGTGACGCTCGCCGCGTTGCTCGCCTCGCGCGCAGCGGCACGGGCGGCGCGACCCGGCGACGGCGAGCGCGCGGCGGCTTCGATGCCGCACCAGGCAGCGTGATAGGGCGGCCAGACTTCGAGCCGCCCCGATAAAACTACAACGAGATCTTCCCCACGCAGATGTCCTTGAACATCACCCAGTCACCCATCAGGCTGTAAAACGGATGACGGAAGGTGGCAGGCCGGTTCTTTTCGAAGAAGAAATGGCCGACCCACGCAAAGCCGTAGCCGCACACCACGGCCGCCGGCAACCATAGCCAGTCGCCGGTGGCGAGCGCCATCGCGAGGCAGCCAATGACGCCGAGCGAGCCGACGAAATGCAGCCGCCGCGACACGAGATTGCGATGCTCGCTCAGGTAGTACGGATAAAACTCCGCGAAGTTCGCGAAGTGATCGGTATGTGCTGTATGAGCCATGACGGCCTCCGGAGGCTGAGAAAGACAGCTTCAATCATTCTCCGGCGATCGCCTGCCTGGCGCAACCTGGCCATTCGGCAGATGGCGCGGCGGGTTCGGCGTGGGTATCGTGGTCGTTCGGTAGTGATTCGGTAGTGATTCGGTGGCGATTCGCAACGGCATTCCCGACGGCCGCCCGCGGAGCACCGAGGCGCGCGGCGAGCGGCCATCGCGCGCCCCTTCAGCCCGCTTCGTGCGGCGGCCGCGAAGCGAAGCCGTACAGCGCATCGAGCGTCGCGTCGGGTTGCTCGGTCATCAACGCGTGGCCCGCATCGAGCGTGACGGTGTCGACCGGCGTGCCCGCCTGCGCGAGCGCATCGGCAAGCGCTTTCGCCGCGCGCGGCGGCGTCATCGCATCGCGCCGGCCAACGATCAGGCGCGTGGCGCAACGCACCTGCGCCGCACGAGCGTGGCCGTCCGCATAGGTATGGCAGGCGGTGAAGTCGGTGTGGAACAGATGCGGCTCGCCGCTGGCGGACACGTGCTCCATCAGCCGCTGGTTCATGCCGTGCAGCCAGAAACCGGGGCCGGGGCACGAGGGCTTCGCGGCGAGCGTCGAATGCGACCACTGGTTGACCATGCCGATTGCCTCGGGCTCGCGATTGAGCGCAGCGTCGAGCAGCGCGTCGGAGACCGTCATCGGCAGCGCGGTGGCGAGCAGCGCAAGATGCGTTGCGCGCTGCTGATAGCGGCCGGCGAAGTCGAGCGCGATCAGCGAGCCCATGCTGTGACCGGCGACGAACGCACGCGTGACGCCCACGGCGTCGAGCAGCGCAGCGAGCCAGTCGGCCAGCGCGGCGATGCTGGCGAGCGCGGGGCCGGCGCTGCGTCGGTGGCCCGGCAGATCGACCGCGAGCACGCCGAAGCCGTGATGCGCGAAGTAGCGGCTTTGCAGCGCCCACACGCTGTGATCGTGCTCGGCACCGTGGATGAACACGGCGCTTGGCAGACTCGCGTCGAAGGGTTTGCCGCCGGTGTAGGCGTAGGCCGCTTTGCCTTGAACGGTGACGATCATGCGGACTCCGGGCGGGCGGGGGTGCTCGTGGCGGCGGGCGCGGCAGTGGCGGTCTGTTGTGAGGCGCTGCCCGGCGTTGCGGTACGACCGCCGCTCGCCGGTTGCGCGGTTTTTTGCGCGGCCTTCAGCGCGCGCTTGAGATCGTCGATCAGGTCATCCGGATCTTCGAGCCCGATCGACAGACGGATCGTGCCTTCGGTGATACCGGCCGCGGCGAGCGCGGCGGCATCCATGCGGAAGTGCGTCGTCGATGCCGGGTGAATCACCAGCGAGCGCGCGTCGCCGACGTTCGCGAGGTGCGAGAAGAGCGTGAGCGCTTCGATGAAGGCGCGCCCGGCCGCGCGGTCGCCGCGCAGGTTGAAGCTGAACACGGCGCCCGCGCCGCGCGGTAGCAGCCGCCTGGCGAGCGCGTGGTCGGGATGCGTCGGCAACTCGGGATAGGCGACCGATTCGACCGCCGCATGACCGGCGAGAAACTCGACCACGCGCCGTGTGTTGACGACGTGACGCTCCATGCGCAACGGCAGTGTCTCGATGCCTTGCAGCAGCTGCCACGCGGCCTGCGGATGCAGGCACGCGCCGAAGTCGCGCAAGCCTTCCCGACGCGCGCGCAGCAGGAACGGCGCGACGGTGCTTTCCTCGGCGAATACCATGCCGTGGAAACCGTCGTACGGCTCGGTGAATTCGGGAAAGCGGCCGGAAGCCTCGAAGTCGAACGTGCCGCCGTCGACCAGCACCCCGCCGATCGTCGTGCCGTGGCCGCCGAGAAACTTGGTCGCCGAGTGGTAGACGAGGTCGGCGCCGTGCTCGAAGGGGCGCAGCAGGTAGGGCGTCGTGAAGGTCGAGTCGACCAGCAACGGCAGGCGGTGCGCGTGCGCGATCTGTGCGAGTGCGGCGATGTCGAGCACGTCGAGGCCCGGATTGCCGAGCGTTTCGCCGAATAGCAGGCGCGTGTTGGGGCGCAGCGCGGCGCGCCACGCGTCGAGGTCGCCGGGCTTGACGAAGGTCGTCTCGATACCGAAGCGTCGCAGCGTGTAATGCAGCAGATTGTGCGAGCCGCCGTACAGCGCGCTCGACGCGACGATGTGCGAACCCGCGCCCATCAGCGTCGCGATCGCCAGATGCAGCGCGGCCTGGCCGCTCGCGGTGCCGATCGCGCCGGCGCCGTTTTCGAGCGCGGCGACGCGCTCCTCGAACACGGCGACGGTCGGATTCGAGATGCGCGAGTAGACGTGGCCGGCGCGCTCCATGTTGAACAGCGCGGCGGCATGATCCGAGTCGCGGAACGAAAACGACGTGGTCTGGTAGATCGGCGTCGCGCGCGCGCCGGTGGCAGGGTCGGGGGCTGCGCCGGCGTGCAGCGCAAGCGTATCGAAACGGTTGGCGGACATCGTGGGCGGCGGGCCGCGAACGGCCTCGCGAAAGATCGGGGTGGGCGGCCATCCTACCATTGGCGCGCGCCGCTTCAAGCGCGGTTTTCCCGCGGGTTCCTGCGGCTCGTGCCGGGAGCGGGGCATGCTCGCAATCTGGAAGTCAGACGAATTCGAGTCTCCGAAGCCCGCCGCGCCTTGGCCGGCGGGCCGCTTTCCTTTTATGGGCCTTTCCGATAGGATCGAAAAAACATTTCATGCACTGCAAGATTAGCGGTATCAGGAGATAGATCATGCGAGTCAGCGACATTCTTAAAGTCAAGGGCAATACCCTTTTTACGGTCACGCCGGATACCACGCTGCATGACGCCGTCAATACCATGGCCGAGCACGACATCGGCTCGCTCGTCGTGATGGAGTACGGCGACCTCGTCGGCATGCTGACGTTTCGCGAAATCATTCTGACCTTGAGCGAGAACGGCGGCAGCGTCGGCACCTCGACGATCCGCAAGGTGATGGACGACCATCCGCTCACCTGCACGCCCGAAACCGACGTCAACGAAGTGCGCCGCATGATGCTCGAGCATCACGTGCGCTATCTGCCCGTCATGGAAAGCCGCACGCTGATGGGCGTCATCTCGTTTTACGACGTCGCGAAGGCGGTGGTCGAGGAGCAGGGGTTCGAGAACCGCATGCTGAAGGCCTATATCCGCGACTGGCCGGAAGAGCAGGAAGGACAGGACCAGCAGCCGGCGCGTTGATGCGCGTGGCTCGAAGGTCGCGCTCCGGCCGTCGCCGCGAGCGCGAATCCGCCGACAGGGCGCGCGCGCAAGCGGGCGCTTTTTTTGTGTCTGGAGCTGGTGCGGACGGATTGCGGGAGCCGCGTGCGCGAGTCGCGGCGATCCGCTTGCCGGCCGTGCCGCCCGCGTCATCGCCATTTTTCCGCGCCGTTCTCCTGACTTCATGAACGATCGTCCGTTGCCCGCCGCCCGCCGCGCCGCTCGCGCGCACCAAGCGCACGAATCCCAGTTCCGCCTGCTCGGCCAGCGCCGCTTCGCGCCGTTCTTCTGGACACAGTTTCTCGGCGCGATGAACGACAACGTGTTCAAGATCGGCTTCACGTCGCTCGTCACGTATCAGGCGGCGCGGTTTTCGGGCGTCGACCCGAAAACCGCGGCGTTCCTGATCTCCGCGATTTTCATTCTGCCTTTCGTGCTGTTTTCGGCCACTTCCGGCCAGATCGCGGACAAGTACGACAAGGCGTTGCTCACGCGCCTCGTCAAGACTTTCGAGATCGCGGTGATGCTGGTCGGCGGCGCGGGGTTCTGGCTGCACAGCGCGCCGTTGCTGTACCTGTGCACGTTCCTGATGGGCGTGCATTCGACGGTATTCGGACCGGTCAAGTACTCGTATCTGCCGCAGCATCTGTCGCAGGCGGAGCTGGTCGGCGGCAATGGCATGGTCGAGATGGGCACCTTCGTCGCGATCCTGATCGGCACGATCGTCGGCGGCGCGGGCGCGGGGTTCGCCGAGCATGGCGCGGTGGTGCTCGCTTGCGCGTGTATTGCGATCGCGCTGATCGGGCGCGCCGTGTCGGGCTTCGTGCCGGCTACGCCCGCGCCGCAGCCCGGGTTGCGCATCAACTGGAACCCGGTCAGCGAAACGTGGCGCAATCTGAAGCTCGCGCACGAAAACCGCACGGTGTTTCTTGGTCTGCTCGGCATTTCGTGGCTGTGGTTCGTCGGCGCGACGTTCCTCGCGTCGTTCTTCAACTTCGCGAAGGACGTGCTGTCCGCCGATCCCGACGTCGTGACCGTGCTGCTCGCCACGTTTTCGATCGGCATCGGCATCGGCTCGCTGTTGTGCGAACGGCTCTCGAAGCGGCGGATCGAAGTCGGCCTCGTGCCGCTCGGCTCGATCGGCATGAGCGTGTTCGCGATCGATCTTTTTTTCGCGAGCCACGCGCTGCCGCCGGCGGGGCATCTGCTCAGCGTTGGCGAATTTCTCGCGCGGCTAGCGCATTGGCGCGTACTCGCCGATCTGTTCCTGCTCGCGATGTTCGGCGGCTTTTACAGCGTGCCGCTGTATGCGCTGATCCAGAGTCGTAGCCAGCCGAGCCATCGCGCGCGCATCATCGCCGCGAACAACATCCTCAACTCGCTGTTCATGATCGTGTCGGCGCTGATGGCGATGGGCCTGACCGCCGCGGGCTTCAGTATTCCGGCGATCTTCCTCGTCACCGCGCTTCTGAATGTGGTCGTCGCGGGCTACATCTATTCGGTCGTGCCCGAGTTCCTGCTGCGCTTCATCGCGTGGCTGCTCGTGCATACGTTCTACCGGATCCGGCTCGTGCACGCGGAGCGGATGCCGGAGCAGGGCGCGGCGGTGCTCGTGTGCAACCACGTCAGTTTCGTCGATGCGATCGTCATCATGGCCGAAAGCCCGCGGCCAATCCGCTTCGTGATGGACCACCAGATCTTCCGCTCGCCGTTCGTCGGCTGGCTGTTCCGGCACGCGAAGGCGATTCCGATCGCGTCCGCGCATCAGGACGCGGCGCTGCTCGGGCGTGCGTACGACCTGTGCGCGCAGGCGCTCGCGGACGGCGAACTCGTCTGCATCTTTCCCGAAGGGAAGCTGACGCGTACCGGCGAACTGAATCCGTTTCGCCACGGCGTCGCCGAGATCGTCAGGCGGACGCCGGCGCCCGTCATTCCGATGGCGCTGCGCGGGCTGTGGGGCAGCGTGTTTTCGCGCGCGGTGGACGCAACCTGGCCGCGGCCGATCAGCAAAGGTGTGATGAGCCGGCTGAGCCTCGCCGTCGGCGAGCCGATCGACCCGGCGCTCGCGACGCCGGAGACGCTGCAGCGGATCGTGACCGAGCTGCGCGGCGCCTGCAAGTAACCGTGGGCCGGTGCGCGGACGCCGAGATGGCGGCCTCGCCCACCATCACCCGCTTTCGGCCGAGTGCGCTCCGGCCGATCGGCCATCGCCGTCGCCAGGCCCGGCTTCGAGACGAGCGGGCTGGCATAATAGCGTTCTCCCCGTATTTCTTTGGACGACGCTCATGTCCGGCAACACGCTCGGTACGCTTTTCACTGTCACGACCTTCGGCGAATCGCACGGCCCCGCTATCGGCTGCGTGATCGACGGCTGCCCGCCGGGCATGGCGCTCAACGAAGCCGACATCCAGTTCGAACTCGATCGCCGCAAGCCGGGCACGTCGCGCCACGTGACGCAGCGCCAGGAAGAAGACAAGGTCGAGATCCTCTCGGGCGTGTTCGAAGGTCAAACCACCGGCGCGCCAATTGCGCTGCTGATCCGCAATACCGACCAGCGCAGCAAGGACTACGGCAACATCGCGGAAACGTTCCGCCCCGGCCACGCCGACTACACGTACTGGCAAAAGTACGGCATTCGCGACTACCGCGGTGGCGGGCGCTCGTCGGCACGGCTGACGGCGCCGGCGGTCGCGGCGGGCGCGGTCGCGAAGAAGTGGCTGCGCGAGAAGTTCGGCACCGAAATTCGCGGCTATATGGCCGCGCTCGGCGAGATCGACGTGCCGTTCGTCGATTGGGCGCAGGTGCGCGAAAACCCGTTTTTCGTGCCGAATGCGGAGATCGTTCCGCAGCTCGAGGCGTATATGGACGCGCTGCGCAAGGACGGTGATTCGATCGGCGCGCGCATCAACGTGGTTGCCTCCGGTGTGCCGGTCGGCCTCGGCGAGCCGCTGTTCGACCGCCTCGACGCCGACATCGCGCACGCGATGATGGGCATCAACGCGGTGAAGGGCGTCGAGATCGGCGCGGGCTTCGCGAGCGTCGCGCAACGCGGCTCGGTGCATGGCGACGAGCTGACGCCGGAAGGTTTCGTCGGCAATCACGCGGGCGGCGTGCTCGGCGGTATTTCGACGGGGCAGGACATCACGGTGTCGATCGCGATCAAGCCGACGTCGAGCATTCGCACGCCGCGCCGTTCGATCGACAAGGCGGGGAACCCCGCGATCGTCGAGACCTTCGGGCGGCACGACCCGTGCGTCGGCATTCGTGCGACGCCGATCGCCGAGTCGATGCTTGCGCTCGTGCTGATCGATCACGCGCTGCGCCATCGCGCGCAATGCGGCGATGTGGCCGTGAGCACGCCGAAGATCGCGGCGAGCGCGCCGTAACCCTGACGCGGTCCCGCGATTGGCGGCGAACGAGCCGCCATAAAAAAATAGGGAAGGGGACCAACGAAACGCGCAAGAATGCGCGCAGACGAAAGCGCGAGCGCGCTATCGGAATTTGCCTGCGCGAGGCTGCCGGTTATCGCGCAGCGCCGCACAGGCAGGCGGCACATCAATCACATATTCGGATAGTTCGGACCGCCACCGCCTTCCGGCGTGACCCACACGATATTCTGCGTCGGGTCCTTGATATCGCAGGTCTTGCAGTGCACGCAGTTCTGCGCATTGATGACGAGCCGCTCGCTGCCATCGTCGTTCTTCACGAACTCGTACACTGCAGCGGGGCAATAACGCGCCTCCGGTCCCGCGTAGGTCTGCCAGTTCACGTTGACCGGCACGGTCGGATCCTTCAGCGTCAGGTGCGCCGGCTGATTTTCCTCGTGATTCGTGTTCGAGATGAACACCGAGGACAGCCGGTCGAACGTCAGCTTGCCGTCCGGCTTCGGATACGTGATCGGTTTGCACTGCGAAGCCGGCTTCAGCATTTCATGATCGGAATGCTGGTGGTGCAGCGTCCACGGCACGTTGCCGCCGAGCAGCTTCTGCTCGAGACCGACCATCAGCGTGCCAAGGTAGAGACCCTTGCTCATCCACTGCTTGAAGTTACGCGCGCGATACAGCTCGGTGTAGAGCCACGACGTCTTGAACGCTTCCGGGTAGGCGCTCAGTTCGTCCGATTGACGGCCGGCCTGGACGGCGTCGAACGCGGCATCGGCGGCGAGCATGCCGGTCTTGATCGCGGCGTGCGAACCCTTGATGCGCGACGCGTTCAGGAAGCCCGCGTCGTCGCCGACCAGCGCACCGCCCGGGAACACCAGCTTCGGCAACGACATCAGGCCGCCCGCGGTGATCGCGCGCGCGCCGTAGGACACGCGCTTGCCGCCTTCGAGAATCGCGCGGATCGCCGGATGCGTCTTGTAGCGCTGGAATTCCTCGAACGGCGACAGATACGGATTCGAATAGCCGAGGCCGACCACGAAGCCGACCACGACCTGGTTGTTGTCCATGTGGTAGAGGAACGAGCCGCCGTAGGTGTCGTTTTCGAGCGGCCAGCCGGCCGTGTGCATGACCAGACCCGGCTTGTGCTTCGCGGGATCGATCTCCCACAGCTCCTTGATACCGATGCCGTACACCTGCGGATCGACGCCGTCGCGCAGCTTGAACTTCTCGTTCAGTTGGCGGCCGAGGTGGCCGCGCGCGCCTTCGCAGAACAGCGTGTACTTCGCGTGCAGCTCCATGCCGAGCTGGAAGTTTTCGGTCGGTTCGCCGTCCTTGCCGATGCCGAGGTTGCCGGTCGCGACGCCCTTGACCGAGCCGTCGTCGTTGTACAGCACTTCGGCCGCCGGAAAGCCCGGGAATATCTCGACGCCGAGCGCCTCGGCCTGCTGACCCAGCCAGCGCGTCACGTTCGCGAGGCTGATCACGTAGTTGCCGTGGTTCTTGAAATTGTCCGGCAGCGCCCAGGTCGGCACGCTCTTCGCGCCCGTCTCCGACAGGAACAGGAAGCGGTCTTCGGTCACGTCGACCGTCAGCGGCGCGCCCTTTTCCTTCCAGTCCGGGATCAGCTCGGTCAGCGCGCGCGGGTCCATCACCGCGCCCGACAGAATATGGGCCCCGATCTCTGAGCCTTTTTCGAGTACGCACACGCCAATGTCAGCGCCTCGTTCGGCGGCGCGCTGCTTCAGGCGAATGGCCGCCGACAGGCCCGCAGGGCCGCCGCCGACGATGACGACGTCATACTCCATCGACTCGCGCGGACCGTACTGCTCAATGAGACTTGCGGGGGTCATTGATGCTCCTCTTACCGTTAGAATGCTTTTTTCGGGTTCGTATTGTGGGCGATCGATTCCCGCGCCGCAACCCGAAAGCCACAGATTAGCACGACCGTACTATTTCATGATACGGTATAGACCCTTAGTCGGGTCCTACCGAACCCGTCAACCGCAGTTGTCACCACAACCGAACAAGGAAAGACAATGGGCCGTTCGATCAATCTGGAAGGCAAGGTCGCGCTGATTACGGGCGCCTCGAGCGGGCTGGGCAAGCGCTTCGCGCAGGTGCTGTCGCAGGCGGGCGCGAAGGTCGTGCTGGCGAGCCGACGTACCGAGCGGCTCAAGGAACTGCGCGCGGAAATCGAGGCGTCCGGCGGCGCCGCGCACGTCGTGTCGCTCGACGTGACCGACTATCAGAGCATCAAGTCGGCGGTCGCGCATGCGGAGACCGAGGCCGGCACCATCGATATCCTCGTCAACAACTCGGGCGTGTCGACCACGCAGAAGCTGTCCGAGGTCACGCCGGCGGACTTCGAATACGTGTTCGACACGAATACGCGCGGCGCGTTTTTCGTGGCGCAGGAAGTCGCCAAGCGCATGATCATGCGCGGCAACAACGCGCAGAAGCCGTCGTACCGGATCATCAACATCGCGTCGATGGCGGGCTTGCGCGTGCTGCCGCAAATCGGCCTGTATTCGATGAGCAAGGCCGCGGTCGTCCACATGACGAAGGCGATGGCGCTCGAGTGGGGCAAGCACGGCATCAATGTGAACGCGATCTGCCCCGGGTATATCGACACCGAGATCAACCATCACCACTGGTCGACCGATCAGGGCCAGAAACTCGTGGCGATGCTGCCGCGTCATCGGGTCGGCAAGCCGGAGGATCTCGACGGGCTGCTCCTGCTGCTAGCGGCGGATGAATCGCAGTTCATCAACGGCTCGGTGATCGTCGCCGACGACGGCTTCGGACTCGCGTGAGCGGGTCGTCCAAAGTTTCAAAAGTCAGGCAGAAAAAGGAAGAACGGAAGTACAGAATGAGCGATTTTCACGCAGTTTTCGAAATGACGATGCCGATCCGCTGGGGCGACATGGACGCCTTCGGTCACGTCAACAACACGGTTTATTTCCGCTACATGGAGCAGGTGCGGATTTCCTGGTTCGAGCACATGGACTTTGTCGGCCAGCGCGCGCACGGGCAGGGGCCGGTGATCGTCAATGCGTCGATGGAGTTTCTGAAGCAGCTGCACTATCCGGGCGACGTGATCGGCCGGATGTCGGTGGCGACACCGGGGCGCAGCAGCTTCGATACGGCTTTCGAGCTCCTGCGCGCCGATGAGCCGGATACGCTCTATGCGCGAGGCGCCGCACGATGCGTGTGGATCGACTACGCGGCGGGCAAGTCGGTGCCGGTGCCTGACGTACTGCGCGCGGCCATCGAGAGCGCGGCGCTCGTCAAGGCGGCCTGAGCGCGCGGCTTGACAGCGCTGTCGCGCGCTTCAAACGCCCTCTCTCAATCCCCGAGCAGCCGCTGCAACAGCTCGGTCGCATTGCCCGTATCGTATTTGCGCATGAGCCGCGCGCGGTAGACGTCGACCGTGCGCGGGCTGATGTCGAGCACGCGGCCGATCTGCTTGCTGGTCTTGCCCGTCACCAGTTGCGCGGCGATTTCGCGCTCGCGTGGCGTCAGTTCCACCGCGACCCGCCGGGTTGCGCTCAAATCCTCGAAGGTCCAGACACCCGCCGCGTGCGGGTCGGTGCGCTGCTGCGCGCGGCCCGTCACGTGACACCAGAACAGCTCGCCGTTCGCGCGCTTCATGATCCGGTCGTCCGCGTAGCTGCCTTGCGCGGTCATGATCGGCGGAATGCGCGCGCCGATCCGCTCGAACTCATCCGCCGATGGATACAACACCTGGAACGACTGACCGATCAGCGCGTCGCGCGCGTAGCCGAATATCGACGCTAGCTCGTCGTTGCAGTCTTCGATGGTCCGCTCGCGGGACAGCACGAGTCCGATCGGCGCGAGGTGAAACGCAGTGCGGTAATCCAGGGCGGGCATGGGGGGCGGCAAGTACTTATGTATTTTTGCGTATTGTGCCGCATGGCGGGCCCAGCGTACTCTTTCGGGCGGATGACAACGCGGCTCAAGCCGCGGACGACTAGAATGACGTAGCGGTATCGTGAGGCGACGTGAAGTTCACCCGTTGTGATATCAGCCGCAATGATCCGGCGGCCTGCGCACACGTTTCGGGTTTCCATAAAGGAAGGGACATACAGATGAACAAGGTCTATCCAGGCGCCGCCGAGGCGCTGAAGGACATCGTCAAGGACGGGCAGACGTTCGCCGTCGGCGGCTTCGGGTTGTGCGGCATTCCTGAGGCGCTGATCGCTGCGCTGCGCGATTCGAAGGTGCAGGGCATCACCTGCATCAGCAACAACGCGGGCGTCGACGGTTTCGGCCTCGGCCTGCTGCTCGAGACGCGTCAGATCAAGAAAATGATCTCGTCGTACGTCGGCGAAAACAAGGAGTTCGAGCGCCAGTATCTGGCCGGCGAACTCGAGCTCGAATTCACGCCGCAAGGCACGCTCGCCGAGAAGCTGCGCGCGGGCGGCTCGGGCATCCCGGCGTTTTTCACGAACACCGGCTACGGCACGCAGATCGCCGAGGGCAAGGAAACCCGCCAGTTCGGCGAGAACCACTACGTGCTCGAACATTCGCTGACCGCCGATGTCGCGCTCGTCAAGGCGTGGAAGGCCGACAAGGCCGGCAACCTGATCTATCGCCGCACCGCGCGCAATTTCAATCCGATGTGCGCGATGGCGGGCCGCATCACCGTCGCGGAAGTCGAAGAGATCGTCGAAGTGGGCGAGCTCGATCCGGACGCGATCCATACGCCCGGCATCTTCGTGCAGCGCATCGTGCTGAATGCGCATCCGGAAAAACGCATCGAACAACGCGTCGTCCGCGCGAAAGGAGACTGATCATGGCATGGACTCGTGACGAAATGGCCGCGCGCGCGGCGAAGGAACTGCAGGACGGCTTTTACGTGAACCTCGGCATCGGCTTGCCGACGCTGGTCGCGAACCACGTGCCGGCGGGCGTCGAAGTGTGGCTGCAGTCGGAGAACGGTCTGCTCGGTATCGGCCCGTCGCCGACCGAAGACGAAGTCGACGCCGACCTGATCAACGCCGGCAAGCAAACGGTGACGACGCTGCCCGGTTCGTCGATTTTCTCTTCGGCGGATTCGTTCGCGATGATTCGCGGCGGCCACATCAATCTCGCGATTCTCGGTGCGATGCAGATCAGCAGGAAGGGCGATCTCGCGAACTGGATGATCCCGGGCAAGATGATCAAGGGCATGGGCGGCGCGATGGACCTGGTCGCGGGCGTCAAGCGCGTGGTCGTGCTGATGGAGCATGTCGCGAAGGGCGACCAGCACAAGATCCTCGAAGAATGCACGCTACCGCTGACCGGCGTGGGTGTGGTCGACGAGATCATCACCGATCTCGGCGTGATCGAAGTGACCGAAAACGGCTTGAAAGTGACCGAACTCGCGCCGGGTGTGAGCGTCGACGAAATCAAGGCGAAAACCGGCGCGCCGCTCGATGTGAGCGCGGTGAGCTGACGCGGGTTGAAACGCCGCTGCGCGCGTCGGCGCGACCGCGCTGCGGCAACGGTGTGTTCCGGACGGGCGAGACGTGAGTCTCGCCCGTTCTGTTTTTGGCGCACGGCGGCGGATGCGCCGGACGGTTGGATCGACCTTCCTAAGCCTTCTGGCCGATGCTTGCCGCGCGACGAAGCGGTTTACAATCGTTTGCAGCCCAATCCGCAGCGTCTTTGCAAGGACACCAGATGACCGCAACGAATTCCGCTTCCACCACCGGGCGGCCCGCGCCGCGTCAACGTTACGTGCGGTGCGCGAGCGCTGCCGGCCTGCATCGCGTCGCCTATACCGAGTGGGGCGACCCGGACAATCCCCGAGTGTCGCTGTGCGTGCACGGACTCACGCGATCGGGGCGCGATTTCGACCGCCTCGCCGCCAACTTCGCGGACACCTATCGCGTGGTGTGCCCGGACGTGGTTGGCCGGGGCTTGTCGTCGTGGCTCGCGAACCCCAACTTATACGCGGTGCCGCAGTACGTCGCCGACATGGTCACACTGATCGCGCGGCTCGACGTCGACACCGTCGACTGGTTCGGCACCTCGATGGGCGGCCTGATCGGCATGGGGCTCGCCGGCCTGCCGGACACGCCAATCCGCAAGCTGCTGCTGAACGACGTCGGGCCGCATCTGGAGCCGGTCGCGGTCAAGCGCATCGGCGATTACCTTGGCAAGCCCGCACGCTTCGAAACGCTGCAGCAGGGCGTTGACTATGCCGCGCAGCTCGCGCAGAGCTTCGGACCGCTGACTCCGGACGAATGGCGCGAAATCAATACGCCGTTGCTGCGCGAAGAGGACGGCGCATGGGTGCTGCGCTATGACCCGCGCATCGCGCAGCCGTTCGCGGCGGTCACCGAGGAAGCGGCGAAGCTCGGCGAGGCGGCGCTGTGGCATTCGCTCGCGTCGTTCCAGGGGCCGGTGCTGGTGGTGCGCGGCGAGCAGTCGGATTTGCTGTCGCGTGAAACGGTCGCGAAGATGGTGTCGACCGCGCGTGCCGCATCGAGCGTGGAGATCGCCGGCGTCGGGCATGCGCCGGCGTTCCTGGCGGCGGACCAGATCGCGCTCGCGAGGGCGTTCTTCATCGGTTAGGCCGCGAACGCGTCATAATATTGAGTTCCGCATGACGATTTCATCGGCAGTGTCGTGTGGGACGTAGTTCGATTAACCCCTCAGCTCAGGACTTTTCATGGCAGTCATTCGTTATCACGTCGGCAAGCGTCTCTCGGAAATGGCCGTGCACAACGGCACCGTGTACCTCGCGGGTCAGATCGCCGAAGACGACGATCAGGACATCGCCGGCCAGACGCGCGAAGTGCTCGGCCACATCGACCGTCTGCTCGCCGAAGCGAACAGCGACAAGTCGCTGTTGCTGTCGGTGCAGATCTATCTCTCGGACATGGCGCATTTCGCCGGCATGAACGCCGTGTGGGACGAGTGGGTCGCGCAGGGCGACACGCCGCCGCGCGCGACCGTCGAGGCAAAGCTTGCGAATCCGAAGTGCCTCGTCGAAATCGTCGTGATCGCGGCGCAGCGCAACTGAGTCGCGTCCGTCCGGCAGCACCGTGGTTGATTTTCCGTTGAATCGTCTGGCCCGGCGGGCCGTCGCACCATGAACACCGATACCGCTCCGAGCGCGCCTCATCCCCATCGTTCCTTCGACGAAGCGATGGCGTTCGTGCGCGAACATGCGGGCGAGGCGCGGCTGTCGTCGGGCGAATTGCTCGCGGATCACGCGGCGGGCACCGCGTCGATCATGCGCAAGCTCAACGTCGATCCGCCGGCGGTGCTGGCCGCTGCGCTGTTTGCGCTGACACCGCATCTGCGCGATCCGGAGCGCGTGATCGCCGACGACTTCGGCGAAGAAGTCGCCCAACTGGTCGGCGACGTACGCAAGCTGCTGCGGCTCGGCACGGTCAGTTTGCGCGCGGCGCAAAACGCGATGCCCGAGGCCGGGCGTGACGCGCAGGCTGCGCGCCGCGTGCAGGTCGAGGCGCTGCGCAAAATGCTGCTCGCGTTCGCGCAGGACATTCGCGTCGTGCTGATCCGCCTCGCGTCGCGGCTGCAAACGCTGCGTTACTACGCGGCCGCGAAGCTCACGCCGTCGCCCGACGTCGCACGCGAAACGCTCGATATCTACGCGCCGCTCGCGAACCGCCTCGGTATCTGGCAATTGAAGTGGGAGCTCGAGGACCTCGCGTTCCGTTTCGAGGAGCCGGACACCTACAAGCGCATCGCGAAACTGCTCGACGAGAAGCGCGTCGAGCGCGAGAGCTATGTCGCGCAGGCGATCGAACGCCTGCAGCAGGAGCTGGCCGCCGCGCATATCCGCGCGGAAGTGAGCGGTCGGCCGAAGCATATCTACAGCATCTGGCGCAAGATGCGCGGCAAGGAGCTGGACTTCGCCGAGTTGTACGACGTGCGCGCGTTTCGCGTGATCGTGCCGGACATCAAGGACTGCTACACCGTGCTCGGCATCGTGCACAACCTGTGGCAGCCGGTGCCGAAGGAGTTCGACGATTACATCTCCCGGCCGAAGCCGAACGGCTACAAGTCGCTGCACACCGTCGTGATCGGCGACGACGGCCGCGCGTTCGAAGTGCAGATCCGCACGCAGGAAATGCATCGCTTCGCCGAATACGGCGTGGCCGCGCACTGGCGCTACAAGGAAGCGGGTGCGCGCGGCTATGGCGGCACGTTCACCGCGAGCGAGAAATACGACGAGAAGATCGCCTGGCTGCGACAGCTGCTCGCGTGGAAGGACGAAGTCTCCGAGGGCGAGCATGGCGAAGCGGGCTCGGCACAGCCGTGGGAGCAGTTGCGCCAGGCCACGCTCGACGACGATCACATCTACGTGCTGACGCCGCAGGCGCGCGTGATTCCGTTGCCGCACGGCGCGACGCCGATCGACTTCGCGTTTCACCTGCACAGCGAGCTTGGGCATCGTTGCCGCGGCGCGCGCGTCGACGGCGCGATGGTGCCGCTCAACACGCCGCTGCAGAACGGCCAGACGGTCGAGATCGTGGCGGTGAAGGAGGGCGGTCCGTCGCGCGACTGGCTTAATCCGCAACTTGGCTATCTGCAAAGCCCGCGCGCGCGGCAGAAGGTGCGCGCATGGTTCAACGCGGTGGAGTTACAGGAGCACATCGCGAACGGTCGCGCGATGGTTGAAAAAACCCTGCAGCGCGAAGGCAAGACCTCGGTCAATCTCGATCAACTGGCCGCGCGGCTCGGTTTCAAGACCACCGACGACCTGTTCTCCGTGGTCGGCAAGGAGGAGTTCAGTCTGAGGCTCGTCGAGCAGGCGTTGCAGGATGCGCCGCCGCCCGAGCCCGAGGTCGATGCGCCGGAGAAGTTCGAGAAACGCAGCAGCGGCGCGAGCGTCGCGCGCGGCGCATCCACGGGGGTGCTGGTGGTCGGCGTCGATGCGTTGCTCACCCAGCTCGCGCGCTGCTGCCGGCCGGCGCCGCCCGACGACATCTGCGGATTCGTTACGCGAGGCAAGGGCATGTCGGTTCATCGCAGCGATTGCGCGACGTTCCGCCGGATGGCGGAGCGCGCGCCGGAGCGCGTGCTTCAGACGGCGTGGTCGGCGGACGTGATGAGCGGCCGCGGCCATTCCGTCTACCCGGTCGACCTCAGCATCGAGGCGACGGACCGGCAAGGTCTGCTGCGCGATATCTCCGAAGTATTCGCGCGGGAAAAGATGAACGTGATCGGCGTAAAGACGCAATCGCGCCGCAATGCCGCGTTCATGCAATTTACCGTCGAGGTGTCGAGCTCCGCGCAGATTCAGCGCGCGTGCACGCTGCTGGGCGAGATCACGGGTGTCGTGCGCGCGACGCGCAAGAACTGAGGCGCGGGCGGTTGGAAAAAGCCCCGCTAGTGGCGCGACGGATTAAAGTCGCCGCATAAAAGTACTTGCCAAGCTGCGCTATACCCCATATAATCTCGTTTCTTCAGGCTCGTAGCTCAGCTGGTTAGAGCACCACCTTGACATGGTGGGGGTCGTTGGTTCGAGTCCAATCGAGCCTACCAACGAAAATGAAATTCCGGCCTCGCTGGGGTTTCGCAAACTGCAGTAAGCGCTTTGAGCGCAAAAAGGCGAATACGGTTATGACACCGCGAACGTTGACCGAAACCACTTCGGAACGACGCTAGTCGAGGACCACTTTCGCCAGTGAAGTTTGCATAAAATGTGAATGCGGCCCCTCGAAAGCGGGGCCGCATTTTTTTTATCTTTTTGACCCTGGTTGTATGTGCCGCCGCCGGTCGGCACCACGGAGAACGCAATGGTTTCGATACGTTTGCCTGACGGTTCTGTTCGACAGTACGAGCATCCGGTGACCGTCGCCGAAGTGGCCGCCTCGATCGGCCCCGGTCTCGCGAAAGCCGCGCTCGGCGGCAAGATCGACGGGGAGCTGGTCGATACGTCCATGCTGATCGATCACGACGTGGCGCTCGCCATCGTCACGGAGAAAGACGCAGACGGTCTCGATATCATCCGCCACTCGACGGCGCACCTGCTCGCGTACGCGGTGAAGGATCTGTACCCGGAAGCGCAGGTCACGATCGGCCCGGTCATCGACAACGGTTTCTATTACGACTTCTCCTATAACCGTCCTTTCACGCCGGAAGATCTCGAAAAGATCGAAAAGCGCATGCAGGAACTCTCGAAGAGGGACGAGCCGGTGTCGCGTCGCGTGGTGTCCCGCGACGAAGCGGTCGAGTACTTCAAGAGCATCGGTGAAAAGTACAAGGCCGAGATCATCGAATCGATCCCCGCTAGCGACGAAATCAAACTGTACTCGCATGGCGCCTTCACGGACCTGTGCCGCGGCCCCCACGTGCCGTCCACCGGCAAGCTGAAGGTCTTCAAGCTGATGAAAGTCGCGGGCGCGTACTGGCGTGGCGACTCGAAGAACGAGCAACTGCAGCGCATTTACGGCACGGCCTGGACGAAGAAGGAAGACCAGGAAGCGTATCTCCACATGCTCGAAGAAGCCGAGAAGCGCGACCATCGCAAGCTTGGTAAGCAGCTCGACCTGTTCCACATGCAGGACGAGTCGCCGGGCATGGTGTTCTGGCATCCGCGCGGCTGGACGCTGTGGCAGCAAGTCGAGCAGTACATGCGCCGTCGCGTGAACGACGCCGGCTACCTGGAAATCAAGACGCCATTGATCATGGACCGCTCGCTGTGGGAAGCGTCGGGCCACTGGCAGAACTATCGTGAAAACATGTTCACGACGGAATCGGAAAAGCGCGACTACGCGATCAAGCCGATGAACTGCCCCGGTCACGTGCAGGTGTTCAATCACGGTCTGCGCTCGTATCGCGATCTGCCGCTGCGTTACGCGGAGTTCGGTTCGTGCCATCGCAACGAATCGTCGGGCGCGCTGCATGGACTGATGCGTGTGCGCGGCTTCGTGCAGGACGACGCGCATATTTTCTGTACCGAAGATCAGTTCATCAGCGAATCGATCGCGTTCAACACGCTGGCAATGAGCGTCTACCGCGACTTCGGCTTTGATAACGTCGAGATCAAGCTGTCACTGCGCCCGGATGCGCGCGCCGGCACCGACGAAACTTGGGATCGCGCGGAGCAGGGACTGCGCGAGGCGCTGACGGCCTGCGGCGTCACGTGGGAAGAGTTGCCCGGCGAGGGTGCATTCTACGGCCCGAAGGTCGAGTATCACATCAAGGACGCGCTCGGCCGCTCGTGGCAGTGCGGTACGCTGCAGCTCGACATGGTGTTGCCGGAGCGGCTGGGTGCCGAATACGTTGCCGAAGACAACAGTCGCCGTCGCCCGATCATGCTGCACCGGGCGATCGTCGGATCGATGGAGCGTTTCCTCGGGATTCTGATCGAGCACCATGCTGGTGCAATGCCAGCTTGGCTCGCGCCGATGCAGGTCGTTGTGATGAATATTGCGGAAAGTCAGGCCGAATACGCGCAGGCGCTAGCCCAATCGTTGCAAAAACAAGGGGTTAGAGTCGAGGCCGATTTGCGCAACGAGAAGATTAGCTATAAAATACGCGAGCACACGCTGGAAAAGGTCCCCTACCTGTTGGTGGTCGGCGACAAGGAGCGTGAAGCGCAAACGGTAGCCGTGCGTGCCCGTGGTGGTGTCGATATGGGTGTAATGCCTGTTGACGCCTTCATTGAGCGTCTGCGCCAGGACGTGCAGTCGTTCAACTGAGCCACTTGGTACCCGGCTCGTTTTTTTTAATTTTTAGAGGAAACGTAACATCGCTACTGATAAGTCTGCGCACCGCATCAACGGTGAAATTACAGCACCCGAGGTGCGACTGGTCGGCGTCGAGAACGAACCGCTCGGCATCGTGAAACTCGCTGATGCGTTCCGCATGTCGGAACAGCAGGACGTAGATCTGGTCGAAATCGCTCCGCAAGCGGTTCCGCCAGTTTGCCGCTTGATGGACTACGGCAAGTTCAAGTACCAGGAAGCGAAGAAGCAACACGAGGCCAAGCTCAAGCAGAAGGTCATCCAGGTCAAGGAAGTCAAATTCCGCCCAGGTACCGACGACGGTGATTACAACGTCAAGCTGCGCAACCTCGTCCGCTTCCTCGAAGACGGCGACAAGACGAAAATCACGTTGCGTTTCCGTGGGCGCGAAATGGCTCACCAGGAAATCGGCATGCGCATGCTCGAACGCCTGCGCACCGACCTCGACGAAGTCGGTCAGGTCGAGCAGATGCCGAAAATGGAAGGGCGCCAGATGATCATGGTGCTCGCTCCGAAGAAAAAGAAGTAAGCGCGAAGCAGTTGGCCGGAGCGACGGCGTGCCATGTGGCGCGCGCTCCGGCGGCGCAAGGTTGTTTGATGCTGTGCTGGGTGTCCGGCTTGGTGTCGGAAGGTTTCGGAACGTCGCGCATGCAAGTGCGCAGTGGTTCCCGAAAAGCGGCCGCTGGCGGTATCGGCGGTCTGCATACCAAGTGGAATGGGTTTCGAAGGGCGGGAAATGGCCATCTGGCCGACCGCACACCCATGTCCATCTAATAATGGAGTTGTCATGCCGAAGATGAAGACCAAGAAGAGCGCTGCAAAGCGCTTCGTGGTGCGTCCGGGCGGTACCGTCAAGCGCGGTCAGGCCTTCAAGCGTCACATTCTTACCAAGAAGACCACCAAGAACAAACGCCATCTGCGCGGCTCCACGGCAGTTCATGATTCCGATCTGAACTCCGTTCGCGCAATGCTGCCGTTCGCTTAACCCTTAACCGACACTCATAGGAGCGAAACATGCCTCGAGTAAAACGTGGGGTTACCGCACGGGCCCGTCACAAGAAGATCATCAAGCTGGCCAAGGGTTACCGCGGCCGTCGCAATAACGTCTATCGCATCGCCAAGCAGGCGGTCATGCGCGCAGGCCAATACGCCTACCGCGACCGCCGCAACAAGAAGCGTGTGTTCCGCGCACTGTGGATCACGCGTATCAACGCGGCGGTGCGTCAGCACGACATGACGTACAGCGTGTTCATCAACGGCCTGAAGAAGGCGTCGATCGAACTGGACCGTAAGGTGCTGGCCGACATGGCTGTGTTCGACAAGGCTGCTTTTGCTGCGATCGTTCAGCAGGTGAAAGCCGCCGTTGCAGCCTGATTGCGCTTCTGGCAATTAAAACTGCGTGGTTCGTTGCAGCGAACATCCGGTAGTCTCGGTGACGCTGCAACAAAAACGGGGCTCCTCACCGAGCCCCGTTTTTGTTGGTAGAACCAGTTTTGTTTCGATAGAACACTGACGTTGAAATGATGGGATCAATGGATCTGGACCAGATTGTCGCCGACGCGCAAAAAGCCTTCGCAGAAGCCCCCGACGTCACCACCCTCGAGAACGAGAAAGCGCGCTTTCTCGGTAAGGCGGGTGCGCTGACCGAGCTGTTGAAGGGCCTTGGCAAACTCGATCCCGAAACGCGCAAGACCGAAGGCGCACGGATCAACCTCGTCAAGCAACAGGTCGAGGCCGCGCTGACGGCACGTCGTCAGGCGCTCGCCGACGCACTTCTGAACCAGCGTCTCGCTGCTGAAGCGATCGACGTCACGCTGCCGGGCCGCGGCGCCAATGCGGGTAGCCTGCACCCGGTGATGCGCACTTGGGAGCGCGTCGAACAGATTTTCCGTACGATCGGATTCGACGTGGCCGACGGCCCCGAGATCGAAACCGACTGGTACAACTTCACCTCGCTGAACAGCCCGGAAAACCATCCGGCGCGTTCGATGCAGGACACCTTCTACGTCGACGGCAAGGATGCCGACGGCCGCCCGCTGCTGCTGCGCACGCATACGAGCCCGATGCAGGTGCGCTACGCGCGCACCAACACGCCGCCGATCAAGGTGATCGTGCCGGGCCGCACGTATCGCGTGGATAGCGACGCGACGCATTCGCCGATGTTCAACCAGGTCGAAGGCCTGTGGATTGACGAGAACATCAGCTTCGCGGACCTGAAGGGAGTCTATACCGACTTCCTGAAGAAATTCTTCGAGCGCGACGACATTCTCGTGCGCTTCCGTCCGTCGTATTTCCCGTTCACCGAACCGTCGGCCGAGATCGACATGCAGTTCGAAACGGGCAAGAACGCGGGCAAGTGGCTCGAAATTTCGGGCTCCGGCCAGGTGCATCCGACTGTGATCCGCAACATGGGTCTCGACCCGGAGCGCTACATCGGCTTCGCTTTCGGCAGTGGCCTCGAGCGTCTCACGATGCTGCGTTACGGCGTGCAGGACCTGCGCCTGTTTTTCGAAAACGACCTGCGTTTCCTGCGTCAATTCGCGTGACCCGGCGCGCGCGAGCGCGACGAAACATAAATCGCGGCAGCGCACCTGGTGCGCGCCGCGAGCGTCCCCGGCAGAGCTCGCTGAACCGGCGCAAGATCACCGGGCTTTACGAAGCATCTGCCGGACGTGGACCTAACCTGATCACAACGTACACAGAACCATGCAATTTCCGGAATCCTGGCTCAGAACTTTTGTCGATCCGCAACTGACCACCGACGAGCTGTCGCACGCGTTGACGATGGCGGGTCTCGAAGTCGAAGACCTGCGGACGGCCGCGCCGCCGACCTCGAAGATCGTCGTCGGCCAGGTGCTGGAAGTCGTCAAGCACCCGGATGCGGACAAGCTCAACGTGTGTCAGGTCGACGCTGGCACCGGTGCGACGCTCAACATCGTGTGCGGCGCGCCGAATGTTGCGCCCGGCATCAAGGTGCCGGTCGCGCTGGTCGGCGCGCAACTGCCGCCGGCCGAAGAGGGCGGCGCACCGTTCGCGATCAAGCTGTCGAAGCTGCGCGGCGTGGAAAGCCAGGGCATGCTGTGCTCGGCGCGCGAGCTGAAGCTCTCCGAAGATCACAGCGGTCTGATGATCCTGCCGGAAGACACGCCGATCGGCCAGGACATCCGCGACACGCTCAATCTCGACGACACCGTTTTTGAAATCAAGCTGACGCCGAACAAGGCCGACTGTCTGTCGGTATTCGGCGTCGCGCGAGAAACGTCGGCGATTACCGGAGCGCCGCTGCGTCCGCTCGAAATCAAGCCGGCTCCGGTCGCGCTCAACGAAACGCTGCCCGTGAAAATCTCCGCGCCCGATCTGTGCGGCCGTTTCTCGGGCCGCGTGATCCGCGGCGTCAATGCGCGCGCGAAGTCGCCGCAATGGATGGTCGAGCGTCTCGAGCGCTCCGGCCAGCGCAGCATTTCCGCGCTCGTCGACATCTCGAACTATGTGATGCTCGAGCTGGGGCGTCCGTCGCACGTGTTCGATCTCGACAAGATCCACGGCGGCATGGACGTACGCTGGGGCCGCAAGGGCGAAACGCTGAAGCTGCTGAACGGGAACACGGTCGAGCTCGACGAAACGGTCGGTGTGATCGCCGACGAGCAGCATATCGAAAGCCTCGCGGGCATCATGGGCGGCGACAGCACCGCGGTCACGCTCGACACCACCAACATCTATCTCGAGGCCGCGTTCTGGTGGCCCGACAGCATTCGTGGTCGCTCGCGCAAGTACAACTTTTCGACCGATGCAGGCCATCGCTTCGAGCGCGGCGTCGACTACGCGACGACCGTCGATCATATCGAGCGCATCACGCAGCTGATCCTCGACATCTGCGGCGGCGAAGCGGGTCCGGTCGACGATCAGATCGTCAACGTGCCGAAGCGCGCGCCCGTGAAGATGCGCGTTTCGCGCGCGAACCGCATCATCGGCGTCGCGATCGGTGTCGATGAAATCGCGCAGATCTTCACGCGCCTCGGCCTCTCGTTCGAGCGTGACGGCGATACGTTCTCGGTGATGCCGCCGTCGTACCGCTTCGATATCGAAATCGAAGAGGACCTGATCGAAGAGGTCGCGCGTATCCACGGCTTCGAAAAGATTCCGGCGCGCCCGCCGGTCGCGACCAGCGAAATGCGCGCGACCAACGAGACGCAACGCTCCATCCACGCGATCCGTCATGCGCTCGCCGCGCGCGACTACGCGGAAACGGTGAACTTCAGCTTCGTCGACGTCGAGTGGGAGCGGGACTTCGCAGGCAACAGCAACCCCGTGCGTCTGATCAACCCGATCGCGAGCCAGCTGTCGGTGATGCGCACGACGTTGTTCGGCAGCCTGATTCATGTGTTGCGCACGAATCTGAACCGTCGCGCGGCGGACCGCGTGCGCGTGTTTGAAGCAGGTCGTGTATTCCTGCACGATCCGTCGATCAAGGCCGGCGAGCTGACCGTCGAAGGTTTCGCGCAGCCGAAGATGATCGGCGCGCTCGCCTATGGGCCCGCGCTCGACGAGCAGTGGGGCGCACCGACGCGTGCCGTCGACTTCTTCGACGTGAAGGGCGACCTCGAAGCGCTGGTCGCACCGGCGGTCGCGCGGTTCGTACAGGCCGAGCATCCGGCGCTGCATCCGGGACGCAGCGCGCGGATCGAATTGAATGGTCGCGCAGTGGGCTGGATTGGCGAATTGCATCCGCGCTGGATGCAAAAATATGATTTGCCGCATGCGCCGATTCTGTTTGAAATCGAAGCGGAAGCATTAATGCAACGGGTATTGCCGATTCCGTCGGAAGTTTCAAAATTCCCGCCGGTACGACGTGATATCGCAGTGGTCGTCGATCAGAAAATCGAGGTTCAGGCGCTGCTCGACGAGCTTCAGAAGGCCCAGTCCGAACCGGCCTGCAAGGCTGTCCAGAAGGTTGCACTTTTCGACGAATTTCGTCCAAAATCAAACACTTCCGGTGGTCTGGCCGCGCACGAGAAAAGCCTTGCGTTCCGGGTGACCTTGCAAGATACTGGCGGAACCCTTCAGGATGAAACGGTCGATCTGGCTATTCAAACTCTGGTGGAACGTCTAGCTCGAGTATATGGCGCACGGTTGCGCGGATAACCCGCATTTAACAATTGCACGGCTGTTTCCGCATCCATTGTTTTACGCTTGGCGCGCCATTTGATAGATATGAATGAAATGAACTCGAGTGATTTCGAAGCCCTTCTTACGGCGCAACGCAGCGCCATGATTCGAGATATTCCGACATCATCCGCCGTCGTTTCCAATGAAACGCCGACACTCACCAAGGCGGAACTTGCCGAGTTGCTGTTCGACAATGTCGGGCTCAACAAGCGGGAAGCGAAGGACATGGTCGAGGCTTTCTTCGAGGTGATCCGCGATGCGCTCGAGAGCGGCGACAGCGTGAAGCTGTCGGGCTTCGGCAACTTCCAGTTGCGCGACAAGCCGCAGCGTCCCGGCAGAAATCCGAAGACGGGCGAGGCGATTCCGATTGCGGCACGTCGCGTGGTGACGTTTCATGCAAGTCAAAAACTGAAGGCGCTCGTCGAAAACGGCGCCGAAGCGAGCTTCTCGCGCGCTGATTGACTGGCGCGCTTTCGGGCAACCCATCACGGCTAACTGACGATGACAGCGACGATCGAAAAAGTCGTCTTGCCTCCGATTCCGGCGAAGCGGTACTTCACGATTGGTGAGGTCAGCGAACTTTGTGGGGTAAAGCCTCACGTGCTGCGTTACTGGGAGCAGGAGTTCACCCAGTTGAGGCCGGTCAAGCGGCGCGGCAATCGTCGGTATTATCAGCATCACGAGGTGCTGCTGATCCGGCGGATTCGAGAGTTGCTGTACGAGCAGGGTTTTACGATCAACGGGGCGCGCAACCGGCTCGATTCGCATGGCGGCGGTGGGCCGGATGCGGTGGTCGAAGAGGGTGAGGCTACCGCCGGAGTCGCGGGTCAGGTGCAGGCATCGGCGGCAACGGTTGCGATCGATGTCGAGAAGTTACGCAAGGAACTGCAGAACGTAATCGATCTGCTGGGCCACTAGTTCATGGACTTGTTCGCTTTGTTCGTGTCGAGCGGTTCTAATCGAATGAAGTGTCTGTTATAATTTTTCTTCTGTTCGGGGCGTAGCGCAGCCTGGTAGCGTACCTGCATGGGGTGCAGGTGGTCGGAGGTTCAAATCCTCTCGCCCCGACCAAAAAGATCAAAAGGACTTACGGTGAAAGCCGTAAGTCCTTTTTTCTTGCCCGTCGCGCGGGCGCAGCGTTTCCCGCTGTCAACGCTTCGCCCACGCTCATCTGCATCCCGAAGCCTCGATTGCTTTGCTCATGCGCTCGGTTTCGGCTGTCTTGCACATCGCGACCGCCGTGGGCAGCATCGACCCGCCGCCCCATTCTCGCGAAGCCGATTTTTTGCAATTGGCGTCACGGCGCGTTTTCCACGCGGTGAGCCTCTTCTCGATCGCCGCTTTGCAACTCGCCGACACCGCGGCCTTGCCCTCGACGACCTGCTCCAGCTTCTGCTCCGCGACGATCTGCTCGCGCCACGCGCACAGATTCATGCTCATCTGATTCGCGTCGCAATGCGACAGGGCCGCGTCGACCTCACTGGCGGGCAGTCCACTGCGGGTTGCCATGACGTCGGCTGGATTGGATGCGGCGGCCAGTGCCGAACTGCTAACAAGCGCAAGCGCGACACACAGCCGTCTCATTGCCGGCCCTGCATCAGGAACGGCGCCGCTTCTTCGCGGCAGCGATTTACCAGGCCTGGCACTCGCACTGCCGGTAGCCGTCGCCCGTGGGCATCGCGAGGATGTACATAGACGTTGCGTGCCATTTCGATTGCGACTTCATCGTTCTGCCCACGATTTGCTACAGCTAACGCCTGTCGGGCGCCGGTTGCGCCCGTGTTATAGGTATAGCTCACGAGAGCGTCGAACCGCCGCTGCGTTAGCTCATGATCCGTAACTCGGCTTTTGACCGAACCTTCCGCGGCACGAACCCTTGTTGCGAGTTGAGCGTTGACATCTGCCAAGGTCACCGGCCGCCGCATTTCGTCATTGATGCATCGGCCAAAGTACGCAGGCGTGCCTATCCCGAAGGTGCAATTGTTCGCTACGTCGTTGTCGTAGCGAAGGACAGCGCCCTCGTGCATCCGCAATGCAGTCCGTCCGGCATCGGTCAACTTTTTTGATTCGTTTGGCAGGCTCAGCTCCTCAAGAATAGGCGAGTGCAATCTGGCAGACTTGTCACCGGCACGCGTTCGCATTCGCAAGCGCACACGAATCACCGCCCTTGAGCCCCCAACGCCACAAACCGCTCCAGATGATGATCCTCATCCCCAAGCTGATGATCGATCATCACGAGCCGCTTCGCGTAATGCGCGAGCGGCAGTTCCCACGTCATACCGATCCCGCCGTGCAACTGGATGCATTCCTCCGCGACTCGCGTGCCGATCCGGCCGATGCTGTACTTCGCCGCCGACACCGCGCGCTCGCGCGCGTTTCGTTCGCCGTCGAGCGCCGCCGCCGCGTTGATCACCGCCGAGCGCGCCTGCTCGATTTCGAGCAGCAAATCGGCCATGCGATGCTGCAACGCCTGGAAGCTGCCGATCGGCACGCCGAACTGCTTGCGCGTGCGCAGATAGTCGAGCGTGTAGTCTTTCGCGACGTCCATTGCGCCGACCGCTTCCGCGCACAGCGCGAGCACGCCGCAACTCACCGCATATTCGAGCGTCGCAAAGCCGTGATCCACTGAGCCGAGCACGGTGTCGTCGCGGAGCGTGACGTCGTCGAACGTCACTTCGGCCGCGCGCCCTCCGTCGATCTTGCGGTAGCCGCGCACGCTCACACCCGCCGCGTCCCTCGGCACCAGAAACAGCGTGATGCCGGCTTCGGCATCGTCCTCGCCGCTGGTGCGTGCCGAGACGAGGAACACCTGAGCATGCTCGCCGTGCTGAACGACGGCCTTTGCGCCGTGCAACGTCCACACGCCGCTGTTGCCATTTACACTGCGGCGCGCGCGCGTCGTCGCGACCCGGGCAAGCTCGTAATGACTGTCCGGTTCACCATGCGCGAGCGCAACGATCCGCGAGCCGTCGATCAACGAACCCAGCGCCGCATTCTGCACGTCGTCGCCGCTGCGAGCGATCGCCCGGCCGACGACCAGCGTATCGAGAAACGGTTCGACGACGAGCCCGCGGCCGATGCTCTCGAACACCACGGAAATATCGAACCCGCCGCCGCCGAAACCGCCGCTCGCTTCGTCGAACAGTGCGCCGATCACGCCAAGTTCCGCGAAGCGTGCCCACAATTCGGTGCTGAAGCCTTGCGTCGAGCGTGCGATTTCATCGCGCGTCGCGAAGCCGTACTGCTCGCTGATAAACCGATTCAGCGTATCCGCCAGCATGCGGCGGTCTTCGGTGTGCTGGAAATTCATGACGTGCGCCTCTTACAGTCCGAGGATCATTTTGGAAATGATGTTCTTCTGGATTTCGTTCGAGCCGCCGAAGATCGACAGCTTGCGATTATTGAAGTACTGCGACGCGGCACTCGCGGCTTCGTCGGGGCCGACCGGCACGCCGTCGAAGCCTTCGTGCAGCGCTTGCTCGACGAATGGCTGCGCATAAGCGCCCATCGCGCGCCGCGTCAGCGACGAGATCTCCTGACGGATCTCGGTGCCGCGAATCTTCAGCATCGAACTCTCGGCACCGGGCACGCCGCCGCCCGCCACGGCCGCGATCACCCGAAGATTGGTCGTCTTCATGTTCTCGAGATCGATCTCGACGCGCGCCATGCGTGCCGCGAACGCCGGATCCTCGGCGAGCGGCCGGCCGTTGCGCAGCTGTGTCGCGGCGATCTTGCGCAGACGGTTGAAGGCGGCGACGGAAAAGCCGACGCCGGCGATATTGGTGCGCTCGTACGTAAGCAGATATTTCGCGTAGGTCCAGCCCTTGTTTTCTTCGCCGACGAGATTTCCGACCGGCACGCGCACGTCGGTGAAGAACACTTCATTGACCTCGTGCTCGCCGTCGAGCGTGATGATCGGCCGGACTTCGACGCCCGGCGTGTTCATGTCGATCAGCAGAAAGCTGATGCCTTCCTGTTTGCGCACGTCGGTCGCGGTGCGCACGAGGCAGAAGATCATGTTCGCGTAATGACCGAGTGTGGTCCACGTCTTCTGGCCATTGACGAGGTAGTGCTCGCCCTGCGCGTCCTTGCCGCGCACTGCCGTCGTCTTGACCGACGCGAGATCGGAGCCCGCGCCCGGCTCCGAATAGCCCTGGCACCACCAGTCGGAACCATCGAGAATGCGCGGCAGCCAGTGACGCTTCTGCGCCTCGCTGCCGTACTTGATCAGCACCGGCCCGAGCATGTTGACGCCGAACGGCACGACGCGTGGCGCGCCGGCGAGTGCGCATTCGTTTTCGAAGATGAATTTCTGCACTGCGCTCCAACCCGGGCCGCCGTACTCTTTCGGCCAGTGATTCGCGAGCCAGCCTTGCGCGTTCAGAATCGCGTGCCACTCGGCCATGTCGTCGCGCGTCAGACGCCGCCCGCCGTGCACCTTGCCGGCGAGACGTCGCGGGAGCTTGTCGCGCAGAAACGCCAGCACGCTGGTACGAAACGCTTCTTCGTCGGAGGTGAAGTTCAGATCCATCGCAGTCGTTCCGTTAGTGTTCGTGGTGGTTCAGGCTGTCGTGTTCAGGCTCGCGAAATCCGCGCCGCGCTCGACCAGATCGACGAGCAGCGGCGACGGCCGCCAGAACAGCGGGTCTTCCTTCGCGAACTCGCGGATGTCGGCGAGAATCGTCGGCAGGCCGACGCTATCCGCGTATTTCATCGGACCGCCGCGGTAGCGCGGAAAGCCGTAGCCGTACAGCAGGGTCACGTCGACGTCGAGCGGGCGCAGCGCGATACTTTCGTGGACGACGTTCGCGCCTTCGTTGATCATCGCGGCCAGATAGCGGCGCATGATCTGCTCGTCGGTGAAGCTGCGCGGCGTGATGCCTGCGCGCGCACGCTCGGCGTCGATGATCGCCTCGACTTCGGGATCGGGCATGCCGCCGCGCGACCCTTCGGGGTACAGATAGAATCCGCGGCCGGTCTTGTGGCCGAACCAGCCGCGCTCGCACAGGCGGTCGGCGATCTGCACGTAGCGCGCGTTCGGGTCGCGCGTGGCCGCGCGGCGTTGGCGCGCCGCCCAGCCGATGTCGCCGCCCGCGAGATCGACCACCTGAAACGGGCCCATCGGCAAGCCGAACGCCCGCACCGCCGCGTCGATCTGATACGGCGATGCACCGTCTTCCATCAGCGCGTCCGCGGCGGCGCGGTACACGGCAAGCAGGCGATTGCCGATGAAGCCGTCGCACACGCCGGCGCGCACCGGCGTCTTGCGCAGCTTGTTTGCGAGCTCGAACGCGGTCGCGACGACGTCGGCGCTGACCTGCTTCGGCACCACGACTTCGAGCAGCTTCATGATGTTGGCGGGCGAGAAGAAGTGCAGGCCGATTACGTCGGCGGGGCGCGAGATGCTGGCTGCGATCGCGTCGATGTCCAGATACGACGTGTTGGTCGCGAGCACCGCACCGGACTTGCAGACGCGATCGAGCTCGGCGAATACGGCCTTTTTGACGTCGAGATCTTCGAACACGGCTTCGATCACGAGGTCGGCGTGAGCAAGCGCATCGTACGACGTGCTGCCGCTCCAGCGCGCCATGGTCGCGGCTTTCTTCTCAGCGGTGAGGCGGCCCCTGGCGATCAGCCCGTCGTAGACCTTGTCGATGTGCGCGCGGCCACGCGCGAGCGCCGCTTCGTCTCGTTCGATCAGCGTGACGGGCAGTCCCGCGTCGAGCACTGCGACCGCAATGCCCGCGCCCATCGTCCCGCCGCCGATCACGCCGATCGCCTCGAGCGCGCGCGGTTTCGCGTCGCGCGTTTCGGGCGCCTTCAGCACTTCGCGCTCGGCGAAGAATGCGTGAACCAGGCCGGCGCGCTGCGGGCTGTCGAGGCATTGCAGGAACAGCTTGCGTTCGAGCTTCAAGCCCTCCTCGAAGGGCTGTTCGATCGCGGCTTCGACGGCATCGACGATTTTCAGCGGCGAGAACAGGCCGCGCGCTTTCCTCGCGGTTTCGTCACGCGCTTTCGCGACGGCGGCGCGGCTCGCGGCGCGATCGATCAATGCGGCGGCGTCGCGCGTGCGGCGTACCGGCGCGTGCGCGGCGAGCAGCTCGTGCGCGTAGGCGAGCCCTTCGGCGAGGATGTCGCTGCTGTCGCCGAGACGGTCGACGAGGCCGAGCGCGAGCGCCTCCTTCGCGCTCGCGTGACGGCCGCTCAGCATCAGGTCGAGCGCCGCCGGCGCGCCGATCAGACGCGGCGTGCGTTGCGTGCCGCCCGCGCCAGGCAGCAGACCCAGCTGCACTTCGGGCAGGCCGAGCTTCGCGCCGTCGACGGCGATCCGGTAATGCGCGGCGAGCGCCACTTCGAGCCCGCCGCCGAGCGCCGCGCCATGCAGCGCGGCAATCACGGGTTTCGTACATGCCTCGATGCGGTTGCACACGTCCGGCAGCGAAGGCGGCACCGGCGGCTTGCCGAACTCGCGAATATCGGCACCGGCGATGAAGTTGCGCCCCGCGCCGACGATCAGCACGGCTTCGACCGCGCGGTCGGCGTCGGCGGCTTCGATCGCGGCCAGCAGGCCGCGCCGAACGTCGGCGGATAGCGCGTTGACCGGCGCGTGGTCGATCGTGACGAGCAGGACCTTGCCGTGCAATTCGCGCGTGACGACGTCGGCTGAGGAGGAAAGGGTCATCGTAGGTGTCTCCGTTTGAGGATGGCGAGGCGCGCCGGATCGTCCCATTCTGGAGTGGTCAACGTTCATTGACAATTACACCGTTGATTGACAGACTGTCAAAATTATTTTGACAAAGACTGGGCGATGGACGTCAACTCGCTGACCCTGCTCGTCGACATCCTCGACGCCGGCAATCTGAGCGAAGCGGCACGCCGGCTCAAAATGAGCCGCGCGAACGTCAGCTATCACCTGAATCAGCTCGAGCGTTCGGTCGGCCTGCAATTGGTGCGACGCACCACGCGTCGCGTCGAGCCGACCGAGATCGGTCTGCGGCTCTACGAGCACGGCCGCACGATCCGCAACGCGCTGCTGGCCGCGCGCGAGTCGGTGACGACACTGGGCCAGAGCCTGCAGGGGCGCGTGCGGCTCAGCGTGCCGAGCGGCTATGGCCAGCTCGTGATGTCCGACTGGCTGATCGCGTTCAAGCGGCTGTATCCGGGTATCGTGCTCGATGTGATGTTCGAGAACCGTGTCGAGGATCTGATGCGCGACGAGATCGACATCGCGGTGCGCGTGATGTCGGAGCCGCCGCAAAACCTCGTCGCGCGGGACATGGGGCCAGTCCGGTACGTGGCCTGCGCATCCCCCGAATTCGCGCGGACACACGGCATGCCCGCGACGCTCGACGACCTGCGCACCGCGCCGCTGATTACCGCGGCCGTGATCGGCAAGCAGTTGCGGCTCGCCGCGTATCTGCGCGACGAGCGTCATGAAGTCCTGCTCGAACCGACGATTATTTCGGAAAACTTTCTATTTTTGCGCCAGGCGGTGCTGGCCGGTCTCGGTGTCGGACTCGTGCCCGACTACGTGGTGCAGGACGATCTGAAGCTCGGCGCCGTGCTGACCGCGCTCGATGCCTGGCGGCTCAGCATCTTCGGCACGCACATGTACATGCTGTACATGCCGAATCGGCATCACACGCGCGCGGCGGCGACGTTCATCGACTTCGTGCTGGAGCAGGCGCAGGGCTCGGGCAGGGGCGGCGCGAACTGAAGCTGCGAACTCAGGCGCCGAGTCTGCGCGCGATGGCCGTCGTGACCATCGGCACGCCGACGCGCAGCAGCTTGCGCACGCCTTCGTCGCTACCGACTTTCTCCACCGCGTTGTCGATCATCGCCTGCATCACGCTCGCCGGATAAAACTCGCGAAACAGCGTGTTGGCGCCGGTTTGCTCGAACACGTGGTGCAGGAGCGACCCAACGGGGGGGCCGATGCGCTTGAACAGGCCCATCTTGACCACCCGGTTGTTCCACAGATGCAGCGTGTACGCATTGGAACAGAGCGCCGCGCACTCGTCGAAATAGCGCGGCAGGAACACCTTGTAGTAATCGTTGAAGTGCACCGGATAGAACAGGCTTTCGGGAAGACCGGCCTTCACGCCGTAGATGGCGGTCAGCAGACGCGGGCCGGTGTCGCCCCACTTCAGTGCCCGGCCTTTCATCGCTTCGACCCGTTCGATCGCCTCGTGCAAGCGCGGCTGATCCGGATCGAGCCTCAGAATCGCATTACAGATGCTCGACTGGGTTTCCCGGCCGATCAGATCGCCCTTGGCGTTGAGATCGAAATCGCGTAGCAGCAGCATGTCGGTATCGACCCAGATCTCATCGGTCTTCGTGAACATCACGAAGCGGAAATAGTCGGTGAAATGCTGCATCGACGGCACGCCGTGAATCGGGAAGTCGTTCAGCGAGTCGCGCGGCAGTATCGTGGTCGCGTCCTTCGCGATCACGCCGGGCGGCAGAGTATCGATCGGCTCGTAGCTATAGAGCGCGACCTCGCTGCCGTACAGCGTGAACGAATTCAGACAGGCGATCTCGTAGGGAGAAAGCTCCGGGCCGTGCCAGAACGATGCAAACCTTGCCTTGCGCATATGTCATCCAGGGTAGCGATCGTGCGGCGCAACATGGACGCCGAACCTGTGTAACGATCCTAGACGGGCACGGCACAAGTCAGATGTAAAGGGCTTGAATCGCACAGGAGTTGTCGCAAAACGTTGAGTTCAGCGCCACGAGTCGGCGATTATGAGCGGGACTATGTCGTATCTGGCGAATTCAGTTGCGCACGGCAATGCATCAACCGAGTGCGCAAGGTCGTGGGCTAAACTGCGGAACACCGGCCATGCGCGCAGAGGCAGCAAGCGACGGACCATGCATCACGCCATGCAGCGAGAACGACGATATCAGGAGACCCGATGAACCTCGACGGCGAGACTTACGATTCGCTCACGGCCAGATTCGCGTGGCGTATTCCACCGCGCTACAACATCGGCGTCGACACATGCGACCGGTGGGCCGATGGCTCGGGGCGTCTCGCGCTGATCTACGAAGACGCCGACGGGCGCGCGACCCGCTATACGTTCGACGAACTGAAAGCCCTGTCCGACCGCTTCGCCAATGCGCTGCTCGCGGCGGGCGCGCGGCGCGGCGAGCGCATCGGCATCTTTCTGTCGCAATCGATCGAAACGGCCATCGCGCATCTCGCGGCTTACAAGGCCGGCATGGTCGCGGTGCCGCTGTTCGCGCTGTTCGGCGTGGACGCGATCGAGCATCGGCTCGGCGACAGCGGCGTGCTCGCACTGATCACCGATCACGCCGGCGTGCAAAAGATCGACGAAATTCGCGGCGCGCTGCCCGAGTTGCGACACGTGTTCAGTGTCGATATCGAGCAGGATGACGAAGCATCGGACGCGCCGGTGCGGTCGTTCTGGCAGGCGTTGAATGGCGCTTGCGCCGAGTTCACGCCGGCCGACACCGCCGCGGACGATCCGGCGATCATCATCTATACGTCGGGCACGACCGGAAAACCGAAGGGCGCGTTGCACGGGCATCGCGTATTGCTCGGGCATCTGCCCGGCGTCGAGATGTCGCAGCAGGGCTTTCCCGCGCGCGCGACGCTGATGTGGACGCCCGCGGACTGGGCGTGGATCGGCGGTCTGTTCGACGTGCTGCTGCCATCGTGGCATCACGGTGTCGCGGTGCTGGCGCGCCGTTTTGCGAAATTCGACGGCCACGCCGCGTTCGATCTGCTCGCGCGTCACGCGGTCTCCCATGCGTTTCTACCGCCGACCGCGCTGAAGATGATGCGCGGCGTCGAGCGGCCCGCTCATCTGCGTCTCGCGTTGCAATCGGTCGCGAGCGGCGGCGAATCGCTGGGCGAGGAACTGATCGGCTGGGGGCGCGACGCACTCGGCGTGACGATCAACGAGTTCTACGGGCAGACCGAGTGCAACGTCGTGGTGTCGTCGTGCGCGGCGCTGTTCGAGCCGCGCTTCGGCGCGATCGGGCGCGCGGTGCCGGGGCACCATGTCGCGATCGTCGATGGCGCCGGCAACGAACTGCCGCCGGGCGCGATCGGCGATATCGCGGTGGCCGCGCCCGATCCGGTGATGTTTCTCGGCTACTGGCGCAACGTTGCGGCCACCAACGACAAATTCCGCGGCAGGTTTCTGCTGACCGGCGATCTCGGCACGCGCGACGCGGACGGCTTCATCCGCTTCGTCGGTCGTGGCGACGACGTGATCACGAGCGCCGGTTACCGGATTGGGCCGGCGTCGATCGAGGATTCGCTGCTGCGTCATCCGGCCGTCGCGATGGCGGCCGTGGTCGGCGCCCCCGATCGCGAGCGCACCGAAATCGTGATGGCGTTCATCGTGCTGAAAGCGGGTTTCGTCGGCGACGACGCACTCGTGCGTGAGATCCAGCAGCACGTGAAGACGCGTCTGGCCGCGCACGAATATCCGCGCGAGATTCGCTTCGTCGAAAGCCTGCCGATGACGGCCACCGGCAAGGTGATCCGCAAGACGCTGCGCGAGGCGCTGACGCACGGTCCGGACGCGATCCCACCGGCGAAAAACTGAGTCTGCTACGATGACCAACCCACGATGGGAATCACAGCGGAGAGATTGGATGCGCCCCGAGAGTGCAATGCGTTTCGACCAGGAGTTCGCGCCGCGCATTGCCGAGGCGATCGCCGCGTGTATCGCCAAGACCGTGCACACCGACGTGTTGCCGCATGGCGAACAGGGTCAGCCCACCCGCGTGCGGATTCATGCCACGCCGCTCGATGAGCTCGGTCATTACCCGCATCCGTTGAATCTGTATCTGACCTGGGACAGCGACGAAATAGAAAGGCTGATGGGCGAGCAGGGCGCGACGCGTTTCGCCAGATATCTGGCCGCGCTGCCGCGCAAGCTCAATGCGTGGACCCAGGCGCGCGAACTCGATTTCTCCACGCACACGCAGGGTGAGCCGGTTACGTTGATCGGCGGGCTCGATTTCGAATCGTAGACGCGCGCGCGATTGCGGGCTTGCGTTCGAGAGCTGGATGAAAAACGGCCGCTGTGCTCGAAGAGCCAGCGGCCGTTGCTTTTGCAGCGTTGGGTTACAGCGACGCTCAGCCGCCCAGCGCCGGATCGCTCATGCTGTTGTTTGCCGTCTCGACATGACCGGCGATGCAGCGCGCGAACGTCGGGTCCGTATCGACGGTGATCGCGAGATCGTACCAGCCGTATGCGTTGCGCAGATCGAGGTACAGATTGTCGGTGTCGCCGCCGCGTACCGAATGCTTGATCACATGGCTCGCGTCGTACGCGTTGACGATCGTGAACTGGCAACGCGCGCTGCCGACGTTCTCGAGCCGCAGTTGCAGATTGCCGTTCGCGACATCGTAGCCTTCGGCGACGGCCGGCCGTGCGGTGTCCGAACCATTCCACCAGTTCCGTGCGACCACCTTGCCCGCGAAGCGGCGCAGGAAGCCGTTCGGCCCGTGCACGCTGAAGTCGTAGCTGCCGTCGGCGTTGAGCAGCAGCGCGTCCTGCAGATGCTTGCCCGCTTCGACGGTATAGCTGCGCGGCGCGTCGGCGCTATTGGCCGCGTACACGAGGAACACCGCGCCCGCGCGGCCCGTGTTGACGAAGCGCATCGTCAGCTTGCCGTTCGAGCCTTCCTCGACGCGCACGAACAGTTCGTACGGCAACGCGCGCGCCGGGCGCACGCCCGCTTCCTGCTTCGGCACCGTCTGCACCGTCGGCGGTTGCGGCACGTAGTCCGGGTGACGGTTCTGGTCGGGCGGCACGTAGCCGCTCGTGCCCGGCAGCGACGGCACCGACGCGTTCGGATTCGCGAAGTTGAACGCGGAGGTCAGATCGCCGCACACCGCGCGACGCCACGGCGTGATGTTCGATTCGCCGAGATTGTGCTGCTGGCCGAAGCGCTTTTCGATGAAGCGGATCACCGACGTATGGTCGAACACTTCCGAGCACACGTAGCCGCCTTTGGACCACGGCGAGACCACCAGCATCGGCACGCGCGGTCCGAGCCCGTACGGCCCGGCGACGTTCTTCGCGTCGCCCGCATAGATTTCGTTCGTGATGTCGACGCTCGACAAACCGTTGGCGCTCGACGCGGCCGCGAACGGTGCGGCGATGTGATCGAAGAAGCCGTCGTTTTCGTCGTAGTTGATCAGCAGCACGGTCTTGCTCCACACGTCCGGGTTCGACGTGAGGATCTGCAGCACCTGATCGATGTACCACGCGCCGTAGTTGGTCGGCCAGTTCGGATGCTCGCTGTACGCTTCGGGCGCGACGATCCACGACACCTGCGGCAGCGTGCCGTTCTGCACGTCGCGCTTCAGAATGTCGAAGTAGCCGTCGCCGTTGGCCGCGTTGGTGCCGGTCCGCGCGTTGTCGTATAGCGGGTTGCCCGGCTGCGCGTTGCGGTACTGATTGAAATACAGCAGCGAGTTGTCACCGTAGTTGCCGATGTACGCGTTCTGCGTCCAGCCCCACGAGCCGTTCGCGTCGAGCCCAGTGCCGATGTCCTGATAGATCTTCCACGAGATGCCCGCGTTCTGCAGCACTTCGGGGTAGGTCGACCAGCCGTAGCCGAGTTCCGAATTGTCGATTACCGGACCGCCGCCGCTGCTGTCGTTGCCGACCCAGCCGCTCCACATGTAGTAGCGATTCGGATCGGTCGGGCCCATCAGCGAGCAGTGGTAGGCGTCGCAGATCGTGAATGCGTCGGCGAGCTGATAGTGGAACGGGATGTCGTCGCGCGTCAGGTAGGCCATCGTGGTCGCGCCTTTCGACGGTACCCACTGATCGTTGCGGCCGCCGTTCCATGCGGCGTGCGTGGAGCCCCAGTCGTGCGCCAGATCCTGCAGGAATTGCAGGCCGAGGTTCGGCGCGCCCGGACGGAACGGCAGCACGTAGCTGGCACCGCTGGCATCGGCGGTTTGCGGCTGATACCACACCGGCTGGCCGTTCGCGAGGTTGATCGCGCGCGTGTCGCCGAAGCCGCGCACGCCTTTGAGGGTGCCGAAGTAGTGGTCGAACGAACGGTTCTCCTGCATCAGCACGACGATGTGCTCGACGTCGCGGATCGTGCCGGTCCGGTTGTTGGCCGGAATCGCGAGCGCATTGCGGATGCCCGGCGGCAGCATGCTCAACGCGGTGAAGGAACCGGCGGCTTGCGCGGCCGAGCGCAGAAAATCACGACGATTGTTTGAGGTCATGGTTGGGGCGGTGGTGGCTTTGATCTTCGGTGGAGGAGAAAGGCACGGGGACGACAAATTGCGGTACTGAAACGGCGATGCTGCGTCGGACGCGCGAAGGCGGGCTAGCCGCCGCGCGCGGCGCGATTCTCAATCGACGGTATGGATGACGGGGCTGGCCAGCGGCGGCGAGGTGGCGGACAGCGCCGTGCCGGCTTCGGATGCGGGTGCCGCCGGTGTCTGGATCGTCAGCGTCGGCGGCGCGGAGTCGGCCGGCGGCGGGGCGATCGATGGGTCGCCGGGATTAGCGGCGGAATGGTCGGTTGAACTGATCGTATTCGTGCTGGCGGGCGGGGCGTCGTCGCTGCATGCTCCCGCTAGCGCGCACAGCGCGATCACCGCGATGGCGCCCGTCAAACGTTTGCGACGGGGCGCACGACTCGGCTTCGACACGAAGGGCATGGCACTGTCTCCTGGCGGGGAAGGGATGCCTCGCAATCGATGTGCCGAGGTCAGCGATGCAGCAGCATAATCGCCGATCCGTGTAATTTTTATGAAGTATCGGTAACAGACGGGCGCCGCTTATCGTTGTGCGCGCACGAACGCCGCGATGGCGTCGTTGAGTGCGGCGGGCGCGTCGCGATGCGGCGAGTGTCCGCATGCGTCGAGCTTCACGAGTTGCGCGTGCGGCACGCGCGCGGCGATCGTGTCGATCTGCGCCATCGTGCCGTAGTTGTCGTCGTGGCTCTGGATCGCGAGCAGCGGTCGACGGATCGGCGCGAGCGCCTCGACGATCGACCAGCGCCTGAACGCAGGGTCGAGCCAGATATCGTTCCAGCCGTAGAACGCGGAATCGACGTCCGCGTGATAGCGGGCGAGCTTCGCGCGAAGATCGGTGGTTTCGTAAAGCTGCTTCGTATGGGCGATGCTTTGCACCGAGATGTCTTCGACGAATACGTGCGGCGCGATCACGACCGCGCCCGCGAGCGCATCGGGGTACAGCGCCGCATACAGCAGCGCGATCGAGCCGCCGTCGCTATGACCGATCACCCACATGCGTTGGCGTTGGCGCAGGTCGATATCGAGCGCGTCGAGCAGGGTGGGGAGGATGTCGCGCGCCTGGGCGGTCATGAAATCGACCGGCCATTTGTCGTCAGATGCACGCGCTGTCGAGAGTCCGTAGCCTGGCCGCGAATAGACGAGTCCGCGCATGCCGAGTCGCGCGCACAACGTCTGCGGCCAGTCGCGCCACATTGCGATCGAGCCGAGACCTTCGTGCAGGAATACCGCGATCGGCGAATCGTCCTGCTGAGCATTCGCCTGCTCGTTGACCCAGCGGTACTCGATGCGCAGCGGTCCATGCGACGCGCTCGCCGGCAGTTCGGCAAGGCGGCTGGCGGCGCTCGCGGAGGAAGTGGCAGGGGCGGTACCTCGGTTCTGCATCAATGAATCACCTATGACTGTTCGCGTAGCTTGAAGCGTTGAATCTTGCCGGTGGCGGTCTTCGGCAGATCGTCGGTGAACACGATATCGCGCGGGTACTTGTGCGGCGCGAGCCGTTCCTTGACGAAGGTCTTCAGTTCCTCGGCGAGCAGGTCGGACGGCATGAAGTCGCGCTTGAGCACGACGAACGCGCGCGTTTTCACGAGCCCGCCATGATCGACACCGACCACCGCCGCTTCGAGCACCGCCGGATGCGCGACGAGCACCATCTCGACCTCGACCGGCGACACATATTGGCCGCTCACTTTCAGCATGTCGTCGCTGCGGCCCGCGTAGACATAGCAGCCGTTCGTGAGACGCCGATATTTGTCGCCGCTTCTGATCCATTCGCCGAGAAACGTCGCGCGCGTTTTCTCGCGATTGCTCCAGTACATCAGCGCCGCGCTCGGCCCCTTGATGAACAGATCGCCGACTTCGCCATCGGGCACCGGCCGCCCGGCTTCGTCGCGCAACTCGACTTCGTAGCCCGGCACGGGGCGCCCGGTCGTGCCGTATTCGACTTCGCCCGCGCGATTCGACAGGAAGATGTGCAGCATTTCCGTCGAGCCGATGCCATCGAGAATCTCGGCGCCGAAGTGCGCGGTGAAGCGTTCGCCGACGTCGCGTGGCAACGCCTCGCCGGCCGACGCGCACACGCGGATCGCGACGTCGGCGCGCGCGGGCAGGTTGGGCGACACCAGCATGTTCGCGTACAAGGTCGGCACGCCGTAGAACACGGTCGCGCGGTGCCGGACGAGGCGCGCGAAAATCGCCTCGGCGGTCGGGCGCTCGGCCATCAGGATCGCGGTCGCGCCGACCGACAGCGGAAACGTCAGCGCGTTGCCGAGCCCATATGCAAAGAACAGTTTCGCCGCCGAAAACACCACGTCGCTCTCGACGATGCCGAGCACCGGCTTCGCATACAACTCGGCGGTCCAGTACAGATTCGCGTGCGTATGGACGGTGCCTTTCGGCTTGCCGGTCGAGCCCGACGAATAGAGCCAGAACGCGATGTCGTCCGCGTTGCTTGCACAGCCTTTGACGGCGGGTAGCGCGGTGTCGACCAGCGTTTCGAAGCGGGGCGCCGCGAGCGGCGCTTCGGTGCAGGCGTGAGGCTGCGAGACGATCGGTTGGCAGCCGTCGTTGTCGATGCTGCTCAGCGCCTCCGTCACGTTAGGTAGCAACGGTTCCGATACGATCACCGCTCGCGCGTGGCTGTGCGTCAGCATGTACGTATAGTCGGCGGCGCTCAGCAAGGTGTTCGCGACGACCGGCACGATGCCGGCGTAAAGCGCGCCGAGAAATGCGACCGGCAGCGATACGGTGTCGAGCATCACGAGCAGCACGCGTTCCTCGGGATGCACGCCGAGCGCACGCAGTGCGCTGGCGCAGCGCCGCGCGCGCTGTTCGAGTTCGCCGTAGGTCATCGCGCCGTCGTCGTCGATATAGGCGACTTTGCTCGCGCGCGCTTCGTTCAACTGGAACAGATGCCTCGCGAAGTTGAACAGCGGGGGCGGCGGCGCAACCGGCTCGCGTGCGCTCGTTTCCAGCAGGGCTTCCATATGTCTCCTCCATCCGTGGACACGGTCCGGCTCTTGTGTGATCGTGATCTGCTCGCGGCTCACGCGCGCGTGAATTCGATCGCCCCTTGCGGCAGCAGATACAGCACCAGCGCCCGGCCGTTCGCGACGGTCGGACGATGCGCCGAGCCGGGGCCGTACACGCACCAGCCGGCCGGATGGCCGTCGAACGTCGCGCCGTCGGTGAGGGGCATGATCAGATCGATCTCGCCGTGCGGATGGACGTGGTGCGGACCGGCAATGTCCTGCATGTCGACGACGTCGACGGAAAAGCCGTGCGTGTCGGGCAGCGCCTTGAAGATGCGGCCGTAGCGGATGCCGCCGGCCTCGCGGTTGCACAGCCAGCCTTCGGCGACGCCGCAGCGGCATGCGTTCGCGAGTTCGTGAAAGGTGGGGCTGCCGGCGGGCCAGGTGTCGTTCAGCCAGTCCGCGAGCGCGCCGTCGAGCGGCCGCCCGGCGAGTTGCCCAGTGACGCCTGCGATCAGGCGCTGGAATTCCTGTGGGGACATGCGAGCCTCCTGAAGCGCGCTCACGCAGGCCGGCCGCCGGGTCGCCGGCCGCCGGATCGCCGGCCGCCGGAACTTGGGTGCATGCGTATTGCGGCGCCGTCTCCGTGACGCGGCCGGAATGCCAAGGCGGCGCGCGACTGTGTTTGTGATTGGATCAGCTTTTGGCGAAAATTAAACCGTTCACCTGGTGCGTGTCAAGCACTATAGTACATGTATCGTAGTCACGAGGTCGCAAAACATGAATCAAAAGTACCCTCCCGCACCGTTGGACGAAACCGACGACGGCGCGGCCCGCGCCGAACGCACCGGGCGCGCGGGTGAACGCACGGCCGAACGTGGCGGCGAGCGCGAAGAACGCGATCCGTTCCTGACCGCGATGGGCGAGCGTGTGCGTTTGCTGCGCGCGCGCCGCGGCATGACGCGCAAGACGCTGGCGGCCGAAACCGGTTTGTCGGAGCGGCATCTGGCGAACCTCGAATCGGGCGTCGGCAATGCGTCGGTGCTGGTGCTGCGGCAGCTCGCGGCCACGCTGAACTGCTCGCTCGCCGAGGTGATCGGCGACGAAACCACCGCGTCCGCCGAATGGCTGCTGATCCGCGAGCTGCTGCGGGGGCGCGACCAGGCGGCACTGCAGCGCGCGCGCATCGCGCTCGCCGAGATGTTCGCGCAGGCGCCGCGCGACCCGCACCGCAAGGACCGCATCGCGCTGATCGGCCTGCGCGGCGCGGGTAAGTCGACGCTGGGGCGCATGCTCGCGCAGGAGCGCAAGGTGCCGTTCATCGAGCTCACGCGCGTGATCGAACAGCTCGCGGGCTGTCCGCCGTCGGAGATTCATTCGCTGTACGGCGCGAGCGCGTATCGACGCTACGAGCAACGCGCGCTCGAGGCGGTGATCCACGAGCATCCGCACGCGGTGATCGCGTCGCCGGGCGGGCTCGTGTCGGAAGCGGGCACGTTCAACCTGCTGCTGTCGCACTGCTTCACCGTGTGGTTGCAGGCGACGCCCGAGGAACATATGCGCCGCGTCGTCGCGCAAGGCGATCTGCGGCCGATGTCCGGCAACCGCGAGGCGATGGACGACCTGAAGCGCATCCTCGCCGGGCGCGCCGAGCTGTACGGACGCGCGGACATGTCGTTCGACACCAGCGAAAGGACGCTCGCCGATGCGTACCTGCAGTTGCGCGACCGTCTCGCCGCGCGTCTCGCGGCGGAAGCCCCCGACGAGGCGCGCGTGAACTGACCGATCGCGGGCGCCAGGGTTTCCCCGTAAAAATGCACTAAAGTGCTTTACGCTGGCGTGACGATGCACTATTGTTCAAAAAACAGATTGCATCGTCCAGTCAGGAGACGCCCCATGTCCACAGCACCCACCGCCGTTGCTCAGGCCGCGCCGGTCGACTATCGCACCGACCCGTCGCAGTACAAGCATTGGAAGCTCAGCTTCAACGGTCCGGTCGCGACGCTCGGCATCGACATCGCCGAGGACGGCGGCATTCGCGACGGCTACAAGCTGAAGCTCAATTCGTATGATCTCGGCGTCGACATCGAGCTGCACGACGCGATTCAGCGCATTCGCTTCGAGCATCCGGAAGTCCGCACGGTGGTGGTGACGAGCCTGAAGGACCGGGTGTTCTGCTCGGGCGCGAATATCTTCATGCTGGGGCTGTCATCGCACGCGTGGAAGGTCAACTTCTGCAAATTCACGAACGAAACGCGCAACGGGCTCGAAGATTCGTCGCGCCATTCGGGGCTTAAGTTTCTCGCCGCGGTGAACGGCGCGTGCGCGGGCGGCGGTTATGAACTCGCGCTCGCCTGCGATGAAATCTATCTGATCGACGATCGTTCCTCTTCGGTGTCGCTGCCGGAAGTGCCGCTGCTCGGCGTGCTGCCCGGCACCGGCGGACTCACGCGCGTGACCGATAAGCGCAAGGTGCGCCACGATCGCGCGGATATCTTCTGCACGGTGGTCGAGGGCGTGCGCGGCGAACGCGCGAAGGCCTGGCGTCTCGTCGACGAAGTCGTGAAGCCGAACCAGTTCGAGCAGGCCATTCAGGCGCGCGCGCTCGAACTCGGCGCGCACAGCGATCGTCCGGCCGGAGCGCCGGGCGTCGCGCTCACGCGCATCGAACGCACGGATCGCGAAGCTGGCCTCAGCTATCAGACGGTCGACGTCACGATCGATCGCGCGAAACGTGTGGCGACCTTCACCGCGCGCGCGCCACAGACCGAGCAACCGACCGGCATCGCCGCGATCGCCGCGGCCGGCGCCAACTGGTGGCCGCTGCAATTCGCCCGCGAACTCGACGACGCGATCCTCTCGATGCGCACCAACGCGCTCGACATCGGCACCTGGGTGTTCAAGACCGAAGGCGACGCGCGCCACCTGCTCGCGGTCGATGCGACGCTGCTGCAGCACCGGGATCACTGGTTCGTGCGCGAAACGATCGGCATGCTGCGCCGCACGCTCGCGCGCCTCGACGTGTCGTCGCGCTCCATCTTCACGCTGATCGAGCCGGGTTCATGCTTCGCCGGCACGTTCGCGGAACTCGCGTTCGCCGCCGATCGCATCTACATGGCCGCGCTGCCCGACAACGAGGACGAAGAGCCGGCGATCACGCTGTCGGAAGTCAACTTCGGCCTGTATCCGATGGTGACGCATCAGTCGCGGCTCGCGCGGCGCTTTTACGAGGAAGCCGAGCCGCTCGACGCGGCGCGCGCGCTGATCGGCCAGCCGGTCAAGGCGCTCGACGCGGAGCGCCTCGGTCTCGTCACCGCATCGCCTGACGACATCGATTGGGCCGACGAAATCCGCATCGCGCTCGAAGAACGCGCGGCGATGTCGCCCGATGCCTTGACCGGCCTCGAAGCGAATCTGCGCTTCAATGGGCCGGAGACGATGGAGACGCGCATTTTCGGCCGTCTCACCGCCTGGCAGAACTGGATCTTCAACCGGCCGAACGCAGTGGGCGAGAAGGGTGCGCTCAAGGTGTACGGCAAGGGCAGCAAGGCGCAATTCGATGTGTCGCGCGTGTGAGATGCGCCGCGCTCACTCGGACTAAACGACGCCGCCTGCCGATACGCGCCTCTCGCCACTGCAGCTTCCGAACAGGGAATTGACCCAGGGAACCGACCATGTCCTCGATCAACTACAGCGAAAAGATTCCGAACAACGTCAACCTCGCCGACGACCGCGCGCTGCAACGCGCGCTCGAACAATGGCAGCCGAACTTTCTGTCATGGTGGGGCGACATGGGCCCGGAAGGCTCGCACGGGTACGACGTGTATCTGCGCACCGCGGTCAGCGTCGATGCGGGCGGCTGGGCGCACTTCGACTACGTGAAGATGCCCGAGTACCGCTGGGGCATTTTCCTCACGCCGGGCGAGCAGGATCGCACGATCCACTTCGGCGAGCACAAGGGCGAAGCCGCGTGGCAGGACGTGCCCGGCGAGCATCGCGCGAACCTGCGCCGCATCATCGTCACGCAGGGCGATACGGAACCGGCCTCGGTCGAGCAGCAGCGTCACCTCGGTTTGACCGCGCCGTCGCTGTACGATCTGCGCAACCTGTTCCAGGTCAACGTCGAGGAAGGCCGCCACTTGTGGGCGATGGTGTACCTGCTGCATCGCTACTTCGGCCGCGACGGTCGTGAGGAAGCCGAAGCCTTGCTCGGCCGCCGCTCCGGCGACGAGGACAACCCGCGCATTCTCGGCGCGTTCAACGAGAAAACGCCGGACTGGCTCGCGTTCTACATGTTCACGTACTTCACCGACCGCGACGGCAAGTTCCAGTTGTCGGCGCTCGCGGAGTCGGGCTTCGATCCGCTCGCGCGCACGACGAAGTTCATGCTGACCGAGGAAGCGCATCATATGTTCGTCGGCGAATCGGGCGTGTCGCGCGTGATCCAGCGCACCGCTCAGGTGATGAACGAACTCGGCACCGACGACGTCGCGAAGATCCGCGCGGCCGGCGTGATCGATCTGCCGACCATCCAGCGCTATCTGAACTTCCATTACTCGGTCACGATCGACCTGTTCGGCGCCGATCATTCGTCGAACGCGGCGACGTTCTATAGCTCGGGTCTGAAGGGCCGCTACGAGGAAGGCAAGCGCGACGACGATCATCGCCTGAACGAGCATGCTTACAAGCTGCTCGACGTGCAGGACGGCAAGCTCGTCGAGCGCGAAGTGCCGATGCTCAACGCGATGAACGAAGTGCTGCGCGACGATTACATCAAGGACTCGGTTGCGGGCGTTGGGCGCTGGAACAAGGTGCTCGAGAAGGCCGGCGTCGACTTTCGCATGACGGTGCCGCACAAGGCGTTCAACCGGCAGATCGGCACGTTCGCCGGCACGCGGGTGTCGCCGGACGGCCGCGTGCTCAGCGAAGCCGAATGGGCCGCCAACGAAGCGAACTGGCTCGCCACGCCGGAAGACCGCGCGTTCGTCGCTTCGCTGATGGGCCGCGTCGCCGAGCCGGGCAAGTTCGCGAACTGGATCGCGCCGCCCGCGATGGGCGTGAACCGTCAGCCGGTCGATTTCGAATACGTGCGCTTCAACTGAAGCAGGCGAAGCACGAAAGGCGCGCTGCACGCGCGCCGTATTACCAGGTGGAGGAAGTCATGAACGGGCCAGTATCGGTCGAAGTTCTGCGGCAGCATCTGATCGATCCGGAGATCTGCATTCGCTGCAATACCTGCGAAGAGACCTGTCCGGTCGATGCGATCACGCACGACGCCAACAACTACGTCGTGAAGGCCGACGTCTGCAACGGCTGCATGGCCTGCGTGCCGCCGTGCCCGACCGGCGCGATCGACAACTGGCGCACCGTGCTGAAGGCCGACGCGTATTCGATCGACGAGCAGTTTACGTGGGACGTGTTGCCGGAGCAGAACACGATGGCGGTGCCGGCTGAAGAACCGGTGGCCGCGTCTACCGCGGGCGACAGCGCCGCCGAAGCGGACGGCATCGAAGTGGATACCGTGCGCGGCGCGGTCGTGCCGCCGTGGTCGGCCGCGAAGCCGTACGTGAATCTCTACACGCATAAGGCGCCGACCACCGCGACGGTGGTCGGCAACTACCGGCTCACCGACAGCGCGACGTCGAGCGACATCCATCACATCGTGCTCGATTTCGGCTCGATGCCGTTTCCGGTGCTCGAAGGCCAGTCGATCGGCATTCTGCCGCCGGGAGCTGCTGCCGACGGCCGCGTGCATCACGCGCGCCAGTACTCGATCGCGAGTCCGCGCGATGGCGAGCGGCCCGGCTATAACAACGTGTCGCTGACGGTCAAGCGGGTGTCGCAGCAGCACGGCGACGCGATCGACGGCGTGTGCTCGAACTATCTGTGCGATCTGAAGAAGGGCGACGTGGTCAACGTGATCGGTCCGTTCGGCAGCACCTTCCTGATGCCGAATCATCCGAACTCGCATCTGCTGATGATCTGCACGGGCACCGGTTCCGCGCCGATGCGCGCGATGACCGAGTATCGCCGCCGCAAGCGCCTCAAAGGCGCGACCGGCAAGCTGATGCTGTTCTTCGGCGCGCGTACCGAGGAGGAGCTGCCGTACTTTGGACCGCTGACGAATCTGCCGAAGGATTTCATCGAGACCACGCTCGCGCTTTCGCGCACCCCGGGACAGGCTAAGCGCTACGTGCAGGACGCAATGCGCGAACGTTCGGCCGACGTCGCGAACCTGCTGAAGGACGACAACACCTATATCTACGTGTGCGGCCTCAAGGGCATGGAGGACGGTGTGCTGCAGGCGCTCAAGGATATCGGCGAGCAGCATCAGCTCGATTGGGAAGCGTTGTGGGCGAAGCTGAAGCGGGAAGGGCGGCTGCATCTGGAGACGTACTGAGCGGCGCGCCGACGCGCCGACCCACACCGAAAGCTCCGCGAAAAGGCTCCGCAAAGGCTCGTGAAAGCATGAGCGCTTGCGGGGCCTTTTTGCCTGCGTCATATGCTTGACGGAAGAGCGCAGCGGCTGACCTGTGCGGATCGACGCACCGCGCGCGAAGCGCTTTGAAAATCGCGGACGGTTTGCTACAGTCGGCCCACACAGCCGGCCGCACGCCGGGACTCCCCGCCAACGCGGCAGTCCGCCACCTGCGCAGGCACTCAGACGGAGCCGTCCGATGAAGCCGATTCGTTCACTTGCGATGATTGCGCTGTTGCAGGCAGCACTCGCGCATCCGGCTAGCGCCGACGATCTCGCGCGGATCAAGGCATCGGGCGTGTTCCGGATCGGCACCGAAGGTACGTACGCCCCGTTCACCTACCACGACGACGCGGGCAAGCTGACCGGCTTCGACGTCGAGATTGGGAGCGCGATCGCGCAGCGTCTCGGCGTCAAGCCGCAATTCATCGAAGGCAAATGGGAAGGACTGGTCGCCGGTCTCGACGTCAATCGCTACGACGCGGTGATCAACGAGGTCGCGATCACCGACGAGCGCAAGCTCAAATACGATTACTCGGACCCGTACATCACGTCGCACGCGGTGCTGATCGTCGCATCGGACAACACGACGATCAAATCTTTCGACGACCTGAAGGGCCGCAAATCGGCCAATACGCTGACCAGCAACGTCGGCAGGATCGCGGCCGCGCACGGCGCGCAGGTGATTCCGGCGCAGGGCTTCGACGAATCGATCGAGCTGCTCCTCGCGGGCCGCGTCGACGCGACCGTCAACGATTCATTGTCGTTTCTCGACTACAGGAAGCGCGAGCCCGAGGCGAGGATCAAGGTCGTCGCGGTCGATACGTCGCCCGATAGCAGCGACAAGTCGGCCGTACTGATCCGCAAGGGCAATCCGAAGCTGCGCCTGGCGATCGACGACGCGCTCGCCGGCATGAGAAAAGACGGTACGTATCAGCGGATTTCGCTGAAGTACTTCGGCCGGGACGTGTTTCATTGACCGTCGGCCGAAACGTTGACGCGGATAAATCCACATTAAAAAAGAAGGGGCGTCGAAACGCCCCTTCTTGGTTGTCGTCAGCCCGTCGAACATGCGGCGTGCCGCACGTTCAACGCGGCAGACGCTGGCCTCACACCGTCGCGTCGCTCAGCGCGGCGTCGAAGAAGCGCTCCTGGGCATCCGTGTTCACGCGTGCATACGCGCGGTTCACGCCGCTGATCACCGCGCGGATCGACGCGGTGATCAGGTTCGCATCGACACCGACGCCGAACGCGCTGCCGGCCACATCGGTGCCGGCCATTTCGGCGATCGCGATCGCGCGCGCATCGGCGCCCTGCGTGAGCGCGCGTTCCTCGTAGTGCTGGATGCGCACGGGCACGTCGAAGGCGTGCATCAGCGCGTCGAGCGGGCCGTTGCCGGCGCCGCCCAGCACGCGCGGCGTGCCGTTGATTTCGACGTTGAGCTTGATGTGCTCGCGGCCGTCATGCTCGGACAGGCTGTGGCTGATATAGCGGACCGGCTCGGCCGTGCGCACGTATTCCTGCTGGAACAGTTCCCAGATCTGCGCGGGCGTGACTTCCTGGCCGCTCTGGTCGGTGAAGCGTTGCACGGCCGAGCTGAAGTCGACCTGCAGGCGGCGCGGCAACACGACGCCGTAGCTCTGCTCGAGCAGGTACGCGATACCGCCCTTGCCCGACTGGCTGTTCACGCGAATCACGGAGTCGTAGGTTCGGCCGAGGTCGCTCGGATCGATCGGCATGTACGGCACTTCCCAGATCGCGTCCGGCTTCTGCGCGGCGAAGCCCTTCTTGATCGCGTCCTGGTGCGAGCCCGAGAACGCGGTGAAGACGAGATCGCCGACATACGGATGACGCGGATGCACCGGCAACTGCGTGCATTCCTCGGCCGTGCGCGCGACTTCGTTGATGTTCGAGAAATCGAGCTCGGGGTCGACGCCCTGCGTGTACAGGTTCAACGCGAGCGTGACGAGGTCGACGTTGCCGGTGCGCTCGCCGTTGCCGAACAGACAACCTTCGACGCGATCCGCGCCCGCCATCACCGCGAGCTCCGCGGCCGCGACGGCCGTGCCGCGGTCGTTATGCGGGTGGACGGAGACGATCAGCGAGTCGCGGCGCGCGAGATTGCGGTGCATCCATTCGATCTGGTCGGCGTAGACGTTCGGCGTAGCCATTTCGACGGTGGCCGGCAGATTGACGATCGCCTTGTGCTCGGGCGTCGGTTGCCAGATGTCGAACACCGCGTCGCAGACTTCCTTCGCGAATTCGAGTTCGGTGCCGCTGAATACTTCCGGGCTGTATTGCAGCGTGAAGTGCGTGTCCGGTTGCGCGTCGGCGAGACGTTTCATCGTGCGCGCGGCCTTCTGCGCGAGTTCGATCACGCCGCTCCTTTCGAGGCCGAACACGATCTTGCGGAATTCCGGCGCGGTCGCGTTGTACAGATGGACGATCGCGCGCGGGGCGCCGCGCAACGATTCGAAAGTACGCTCGATCAGATCGTCGCGCGCCTGCGTGAGCACTTCGATCGTCACGTCGTCGGGAATATGGCCGCCCTCGATCAGCTCGCGCACGAAGTTGAAATCGGTCTGCGACGCCGACGGAAACGCGACTTCGATTTCCTTGAAGCCGATCTGCACCAGCGTCTTGAACATGCGCATCTTGCGCTCGGCGTTCATCGGCTCGAACAGCGCCTGGTTGCCGTCGCGCAGATCGGTGCTCATCCAGATCGGCGCGCGCGTGATGGTGCGCGACGGCCACTGGCGATCCGTCAAATTGATCGGCTTGAACGAACGGTACTTGGTAGCAGGGTTTTTCAACATTTTCATCATCCGGGGGAGAGACCGTGGAATGGGTGTCGACCGGACGACGAAAACGCGATACTGGGCCGCCGGTCGGAAACCGGGGCTGGGTCAGTTACTGGGGATTCAAGCGATGCTTCGGTGTATCAGAGAGAAGCGGACGCGCGCAGCAGCAGACCTAGCCCGGTAGAGCGGGCTAGTAGTAGCGATAGGGTGGTCTGGGCGCGGTACATAGTGCGCAATAGGAACATATTATTGAGAAAGCGTCAAGGGCCGAGGTGGAGTGGGCCGCGGCCTGCTCGGCTGCAGAAGGGGGCGAGCGGCCGCTCGTATGGAAGGTGCCGTGGGACGCTCGCGCGGCACTCGATTCAGGGGTGAGCTCACTAGGCGTCGTCAATTCACAGAGCAGGAGGTGAACATGAAAAGGGTAGCGAAGATATCCAGCCTCGCGAGGATCTGCGCGTGCGCGGCGTTGGCATGTGGGTTCGTCGGGCAGGCCGGCGCGCAGGGGCTCAGCGCGCAGAACGACATGAACGCGCCGCAGAACAGTACGCGTCTGATGCCGCAGGCGGCGCGCGGCAGCGAGTATCCGACGCATGGCAACCAGCAGGCGGGCGAGCTGAATCTGAATCCGACCGATCCGCGTGCGCAACTGGTCAACGGCTTGCCGAACAACGCGAGCGCGGGCGGCTATGGCGCGCCGCTGGCGGGCCTGCGTACTTACGTGCAACCGACCCAGCCGGCGAATTGAGACTGGCGAAGCAGGATCGGCAGACGAAGACTACGACGCTGAAGGCGGCAAGCTGAAGCCGGTGCGTGCCGCGCAGTCTTCGTCGACGCCCCGCGTTGATCACGCGCCGGACAAAAGTCGCAACGTATCGCTGTTCACAATCACCGATACGCCTATCGTGAGCAGGATCAGCGGCAGCAGCGCCGAGCCGTAGCGTCGGATCGGCGCGCCGAGCAACGGGTGGTCGACCAGCCATGCCGCGCCCGCGCACCAGAGCCCGATCATCACGACGAACACGAGCGAAACCAGCGCGTTCTCGGCGGGCGTACGACTCGCGTACAGCGGCACGTAGACGGCGAGGTTGTCCGAGCCGTTGGCGATGGCGACGCTCGCGACGGTCCAGCTCGATGAGCCGCGAACGGATGGCGGGGCGCTTGCGCGGCTGTCCTCGCTATCTTCGCTGGCGTTGCGCCGCGCGCGGCCGGGGCCGAAGCGCTGCCAGGCCTTGTGCAGGCCCACGACGATCGGCAGCAAGCCGAGCAGGCCCACATAACCGGCCGGCAGGCGCGTGAGCAAGGCCGCGAGCACGAGCGCCGCGGCGACGAGGATCAAAGAGCCCGCGTACTGTCCCGCAACCACGCGGCGCCGCTCCACGCCCGTTTCGGTCAGAAAGCCGAGCAGCACGAACAGGTTGTCGATATTGGTCGCGGCGTAGGCGACGATCGCGAGCAGGACGAGGCTGAGCATGAAGAAGCCGAGATCGTTACCGGGGGTAGAGTCGTTTTGAATTCGCCGCGCAATGTGGGCAACCGGGCTGCCGGCTGCGCCATCGAGCGTGCGACCGGTCAACACAATGCCGATGCGCCGCATCAAGGTCAAGCGGCAGGCGGCCGCTAAGCCGGGCGATGGGGTCGTAAGCTACAATGACCGAGGCCTGGAACAACGGAACATCGATGAAGATTCGCCTTCTCTCTATCGCCTGTGTCGCGAGCGCCGCGGCGCTGCTGGCGGCCTGCACGATCGGTACCCGCAACTCGGGCGCATGCGAACAATTGATGCGCAGCAAGCTGGCCGAGGCGTCGTCGGGGATGTCGTCGGATACGCTGCGGGTCACGCATCGCGGGGCCGCGATTCGCGGCTCGCGCGTCGTGGTGGAGGGGACGATCGAGCATCGGCTAAGCGCGTCGGAGGTGGCGGTCTCCGCGCCGCTCGCGGCATCGGCATCGCAAGCGGCGACGGACGTCAACGTGGCCGCGAAGCAGGCCGAGCCGAAGAGGGTCAGCACGCCGGCCGCCGCCGAGTGCACGTTCCACGGCGAAGAGCTGGACGTATTCCGCTGGCTCGCGCCGGCAAAGCTGGCCGCGCCGGCCGCGCATCCGGCCAGCGCGGCGGGCTGAGTTCCCGTCCGCGTCTCGCGCCATCGCTGCGCATCCAACCCAATCAATCTCAGAACGCGTAATACGGCCCCTGGCCGGCCGACGTATTGCGCGCCGCAATCGCCGTGTAAATGCGTTTGCCGTAAAAGAACGGCAAGCCCCAGCCGAAGCCCTGACTCGAATTGCCGGCGAGATTGTCGAACGCGTTGTTCGACGATGAGAACAGCGTGCTCGAATTGGCTATGTCGAATGACACCGTGCTCGACACGCCATCGATGCCGGAGATCGACGCGCTCGCCGACTGCGTCGAAGTCGGGCAGTACCAGAAGCCGCACAACGGGAACTGCGTCGAGTGGAAGAACAGGCCGTTCGAGCCGCTGTCGAGATAGCTCACCGCATAGGTCTGACCGCCCGAGTTCGTCGTCACGTAGCCGGTCGCGGCGTTCGCCTTCAGGACGTTCGGGCTCGTCAGCGTGTTGTTCGACTGGGTGCCGATGCCGAAGATCAACGAGCCCGACACGCTGGCCGCGCCCGCATCGGCGACGGCCGGCAGGTCGATCACGACGCCGTTGTTGTCGAGCGGGAAGCTGCTGACCGGGTTGGTCACCTGCTGTGCGAGCGGCTGCGCGGTTGCGGTGCAGCCGCTCGTCGTGCAGCTGTAGTACCAGCGCGGCAATGCGGAGTTCGAGCAGCCGTTGCCGCAGTCGACCGGGAACAGGCCCACGCCGAGGATCCCGTTCGAGTGCAGGCTCGACACCGTCAGCAGCGACGCGCCGGAGTTCGCGCAGTCGGTGGGTGCAGCGGGCAGCGCACTGTCGGCGATTACCTGGATCGGAATCGATGACGCCTGTTGGCCAGCCATGCGTACGTCCGCGTTGCGGATCGAGCCCCACGCATAACCGCTGCCGAACACCGCGCATTCGGCGCTCACGCCGCCGCCCGCGGCGATGGTCGGCAGCGACAGGGTCGTCGGCAGCGCCGATGCGAGGATGCGCAGGCCGTTCGAGCCGGTGTCGACCTGGATGTCGTCGATCGTCGCGCAGTTGCTGGTGCCGGCCTGGCAGACGGTGACGCTCGTCGTCAGCATGTTGCGCGTACTGCCGGGCGATACGCCGACCGTGACCAGCTGCACGTTGGGCGTGGTCGATTGCGGCACGTTCGCGCTCTGCGTCGTGTTCGACGCGCTCGTGGAACTGGTCGACGAGGTCGGCGCGGTCGCGGACGGCGTCGAGCCCGAGCCGGACGAGCTGGACGAGGAACTGCCGCCTCCGCCGCCGCAGCCGACGAGGGCCGCACAGACGATCAGAAGCAGGGCATGGAAACGCAAGGCGGATTTCATGGCGTGGCGATCCGTCGGGTGGAACTCAGGCGTGAAGGGGGCGCGAGCGACGCGTGCGGGGCGCACGCGTTACTGGATGTCGTCGGAGGTGACGCCGGCGGGCAAAGCCGCCGGCAGCCACGCGCGGCCGACGTAGCCGCGCATCGGTCCGCCGGACTCGACGATCACGTCGGCGCGCGTGACCCGCGACGAATGCAGATTGCCGCTGCCGGCCGCCGCCGCGGCGCCTGTCTTGTACGAGTCGCCGTATTTGCCGAGCAGCGCGTGCAGATCCGGCATCGTCGGGCCTTGCCACGCGTAGGCGACGATCAGGCCGGTGCTGGTCGCGTATTCGTTGATGGTCGTATTGCCAGCGTCGGTCCACGTGCGCTCGCGCAGTGCGCCATTGAGCAGCGTGCGCGGCGCGCTCGCGCCCAACACCGCCTGGTTCGGCATCGTGCCGCCCAATTCGGCATGCGCGCCGAAGCTCGCGCAGCACGCGACGACGGCGATCGCCGAGGCGATCGCGGATGGATTGAGACAGGACTGGGACATGAGGCCTTCCTCGTTTGGCGCCGGATTTTTTATTGAGATAACTCGATTAACCTGGCGCTGGTTTTTTCTGGTCTTTGCACATCGCGGCGGACAGGACCGCGCGCCATGTTTAAAAACAAGCCGCATGCAGACCGGAAGCCCTTATTCGGCGGGCCTCCGGCAAAGACTTGGAATACTCCCAAAGTCAACCCGAAAGTGTTATTGAGTGTTAAATTTACCTCATAAGAAGGCAAATAGCATGATGGGCGCGGACTTTTTTCCCGTGGTCGCTTCGTAGCCGTGGCATGCGGCGATTCGCGGGCAAACCCCAGTTTTTGCACAGGCCTCGCCGGGACCGGTAAAATGTTGGGTTGATCCACGGAAACTTGCCGTGGCGTAGCGGAAGGATTCCCCGAACATGACTGATTTTCGTCTCACCAAGCGGTTTGCAGTAATGCTCATGGCAGGCGGGCTGGTCGCCGGCTGCGGCACCTCGTCGCCGACCAAAATCGACTATAGGAGCGACTCCCGTTCGAAGCAGGTATCGCTTGCCGTACCGCCGAACATGATCGACGAGACGGCCGATCAGCGTTCGCTGCCGCCGCAGGGCGGCGAAACCTCGCTGTCCACGCTGAAACAGGTGCAGGCACAGGCGCCGGCCGGCGACGCGGTCGCGGTCGTGCCGCCCGTCCAGGGCATCCACATCCAGCGCGACGGCACCGAGAGCTGGCTCGTGATCGACAACAAAACGCCCGATCAGGCCTGGCCGCAAATCCGCCGCTTCTGGCAGGAGCAGGGCTTCCTGCTCGTCGTCGACCAGCGCGACAAGGGCGTGATGGAAACCGACTGGAACGAAACCCACGCGCAGATCAACGACGGCTTTATCCGCAACACGCTGTCGAAGGCGATGGGCAACAGCTACGTGAGTTCGGAGCGCAACAAGTTCCGCACGCGTCTCGAAGCGGCGCCGAACGGCGGCACCTATGTGTTCGTCAGCCAGAAAGGCATGCGTGAGGCGATCACCGGTACGAACAACGAGTCGACCCAGTGGCAACCCAAGCCGAACGACCCGGCGCTCGAGGAGGAATACCTGAAGCGCCTGATGGTCTCGCTGGCGCGGGCCGATTCGGGTAGCAACGCGGGTGGCACACAGAACGCCGAGCTGTCGCCCGCGGGCACGCAGATCGCGCCGAACGCGGCGACGGCGGGTGCGAAGTCGGCGACGGCCGCCGTTGTCGCGCAGAACGTCGCGCTCGCGGCGCAACCGCCTATGCCGGACGCGGATTCGGCCAACAACACGTCGGCGCAGCTCTCATCGACCGAACTCACACTCGCCGAGCCGTATGACCGCGCGTGGCTGCGCGTGGGCCTCGCGCTCGATCGCAGCAATTTCACGGTCGACGATCGCGACATGAGCCGCGGCCTCTATTTCGTGCGCTACGTCGATCCGAAGGATATGTCGTCGGCCGAGCAGGGCTTCTGGAGCCAGGTCTTCCACGGCAAGAAGGAGAAGGTCGCCAGGCAGTATCGCGTGAACGTGCGCGCCGTGACGCCGAACCAGACCCGCGTGGCCGTGGTCGACGACAAGGGTCAGCTCGACGAAAGCTCGCAGGCCAAGCAGATCATGAGCCTGATGGCCGACCAGCTGCACTGATACGAGAGCCTCGCGGCCGACGCCGCCGGTTCGACGAAACCGCCCGGAGAAATCCGGGCGGTTTTTTTTTGACTATGCATTTGACGCGCGAACGGCGCGCGCGTGAGCCGATGTAACGTGACCGGATCGGCAAGCCGCGACCCGACGCGGTTGCCGATTGACTCCGTGCGCTCAGGTATCCGCGCGCCGCGTCCCCATCCACGGCAAGCGCTTGACTACGCCGGTCGCCAACGCGGTGCCGACCAGAATCACCGCGCACCCTTCGAGCATGCCGGGCGACACCGTCTCGCCGAGAAACAACGCGCCCCACAGAATGCCGAAGATCGGAATCACGAAGGTCACGGTGATCGCGCGCGTCGGCCCGGCGACTGCGATCAGATGGAAGAAAAGCATGTACGCGATGCCGGTACAGGCGACGCCGAGCGCGATCACCGCGCCCCACGCGCGCAGCGAGATCGGCGCGGCGGGCCAGTAGATGACCGCGAGCGGCAGCAGCACGATCGTCGCGCCGATCATCGTGCCGGTCGCGACGGTCAGCGCGTCGACGCCAGTCAGGTGACGCTTCGTGTAGTTGGCGGCGATGCCGTAGAGCAGCGTGGCGCCGAGCGCGGCGCCGGCCGCGAGCGCGACGCTCAGCGGCGAGGCGGCCGAGCCGGCCGGCGCCGCGATCTGATCCCACACGAGCATCAGCACGCCGAGAAAGCCGACCACGAGACCGAGCGTGCGCAGTGCGCTGAGCCGGTCGCGCAGCCACAGGAAGCCGACCAGCGCGCCCCACAGCGGCGCGCACGCATTGATCACCGACGTGACGCCCGCCGACAGTGTCAGCTCGGCATACGCGAACAGGCAGAATGGCGCCGCCGAATTGACGATACCGACCACGAGCAGCGGCGCTGCGTGCGTGCGCAACACGGTGGCGGACTGTTGCAGCGGCCGTCGCGCGATCAGCACGATCGCGAGAAAGAGGGCGCCGATGCCGACGCGCAGCGCCATCAGCGGCGCGACGCCGAAGTCGGTCACGCCGACGCGGATGAACAGGAACGATGCGCCCCACAGGGCAGCGAGGATCAGCAGTTGCAGCAGGTTTCTGGTTTTCATTGGAATGGCGCCGCGCGCAGTTGAGTCGGGACGCCAGCTCATCGTAACAGTGCGATCGCGCGAATCGTTTCAGTACAGGATGAAACGGCAAGATCCGGGAGACGGCCGCGTCCGGTGAGGTAGATGGTAAGCGCTGCGAGGGCGCGCGCCAAACGAGCAATTCTCGCCGATATGTGAGAAAAATTGCGATCGGCGGAACGGCAGTGGGGATGGGATCGGAAACGGCGCCCGCGATGCGCGGGCGGCCGTCCGAAAAGATGTGAATTGCATTGCACCGTTACTGGCGCGACCTCAATGCGGAATCATCCATGGCAGGACGTTCTGCTGCGCCCAGACGAGCACGCCGAGCAGCACCGTCAGCAGAATCGAATGTTTGAAGGTCTTGGCGAACACGACGCCTTCCTTGCCCTTCAACTCGGTGGTCGCGACGCCGGTCGCGATGTTCTGCGGCGAGATCATCTTGCCCATCACGCCGCCCGACGAGTTGGTCGCCGCCATCAGCACCGGATTCAGATTGAGCTGGTTGGCCGCGACAACCTGCAGATTGCCGAACAGCGCATTGCCCGACGTATCGCTGCCCGACAGGAACACCGCCACCCAGCCGAGGAACGCCGACACGAGCGGAAACAGCGGCCCGACCGACGCAACGCCGAGACCGAGCGTGTAGGTGAGTCCCGAGTAGTTCATCAGGTAAGCGAGGCCGACGATCGTTGCCACGGTCAGGATCGCGATGCGCGTTTGCACCCACGTATCGGAGATCGCCTTGCCGAACTCGGCGGGCGAGAGCCGTACGACGAACGCCGTGATGAGCGCGGCGACGAGGATCGCGGTACCGGTCGCGAGCGGCTGGAAGTCCCAGACCGCGCCGTACGGCGTGTTGTAGAGCGTGATGAACACGGCCTTGTCGAGACCGGGCCACGACACCTTGATGTCGCCGATCGTGAAGATCCTCGCGATCGTCCAGATGATCACGACGACCGACACGATGATCCACGGATACCAGCCCTGTGCGCCGCCGATCTTGCCGCGCACCTCGCTGATGCGATCGACGTTGACCGCGAATTTCGGATCGACGGCGGGCTTCCAGACGCGCAGGAACGCAACGGTGAGGATCAGCGAAACCAGCGACGACAGCACGTCGGTCAGGCTGTAGTTGATGAAGTTCGAGACGACGAACTGGGTCAGCGCGAAGCTCAGGCCCGAGACCAGCAGCACCGGCCAGATCCGCAGCATGTTGCGAAAGCCCGCGTACACGGCGATCACATAGAAGGGCAGCAGGACCGCGAAGAAAGGCAATTGCCGCCCGACCATCTTGCCGAGCACATCGGACGGCAGATGGGTGACTGCGCCGAGCACCGTGATCGGCACGCCGAGCGCGCCGAACGCGACTGGCGCGGTGTTGAAGATCAGCGTGAAGGTCAGCGCTTCGAGCGTCGGAAAGCCGAGCATGATCAGCAGCGAGCTCGTGATCGCGACCGGCGTGCCGAAACCCGAAATGCCCTCGAGCAGCGCGCCGAACGAAAAGCCGACCACGACGAGCACGATGCGCCGGTCGTTCGGCAGGTTGTCGATCATCCACAGGCGGAAGGCCTCGAAGCGTCCCGAGCGCTGCGCGATGTTGTACAGCAGGATCGCGGTGACCACGATCCACATCACTGGCCAGATCGCGAACACGACGCCAGCCGCGACCGAGTTGAACGCGAGCCCGACCGGAAACTGCCAGACGAAAATCGCCACGATCAAACCGATGATCAGTCCCGCGAGCGACGCTTGCCACGCGGGCCTGCGCGCCCAGCCGAGCAGCGCGAGCACGGCGATGATCGGCAGCGCGGCGACGATGAACGACGGAAAAAGCGCATTGCCAACCGGAGTGAGTAGTTGATGAAACATTACGTCTCCTTCGTTGTTGTGTAATTCGACGCGGGGGATTGCGCATGACGGCGCGTCGCTCTGATTCGGCGGACGCTCGCAAGTGGCCTCGACAAAGCGGCGTCGCCCGATTTAAGCGGGTGCTGCATGAAACCTTCCAAGGATAGAGCGCCTTACCGGCGCGTCAAGCCGGGAAAGTACGGGCGGGGTATGCGCGGTGGAGGGCGATACGCGCGGAAAAACGACTCATGAAGAAGCGCGCGCGCCGGCAGTGGAAGTGCCGGCGCGTGCACGCTCCGCGACGAAAGAGGACAGGTCAATGCGAGTGGCCGCCCCCATGACCGCCCCCATGACCGCCCCAATGGCCGCCCCAATATCCGCCAATGCCGATCGCAATCGACGGTCCGTAGTAGGCGGGGTAGCCGTAATAAGCGGGATAAGGATAAGCCGGCGGCGGATAGTAGGCGGGATAAACCGGCGGCGCCGCATAACCGGGCGCGGGGACCGCATAACCGGGCGGCATGTCTTGCGGTGCGACCTGCATTTGCGCCTGGGCTTGAGGCGGCTGCTGTTGATCGGTCGCCGGCGCGGTTTGGTCGGCTGTGGTCGCGGGCGCGGTCGAATAGTACGACGGGTAATAGCCGGCGGGATAGTAGCCGGCGGGGTAATAGCAGCCTGCCAAAAAGAGACTCGAGGCGAGCACGCAAATCGCGGTGGCGGGACGCGCGAACCTCGCGGAAAAACTGGACGAATCGCGTGGCGTCGAGAGGCGCACCACGCAAAGATGGGTGACGACGCAGGACTTCATGGCGCGCTCCTCGATGAACCGATGCCGCCTTGCGCGACGTCGTTACGAGGAGCTTACGCTCTTGCCGCGGCAGCGCTGTGGCAAAACTGCAACCGCATATTTCAGCCTATTTCCACGCGCGTTGTCGGGACGAGGGCGCACCGCATCCGCCGCCCTCGGCAGTCCGGATCGTGGTCCGAAAAAATCGTTTGCTGTCCTGTATGAATCGTTAGACGCGTCATCGGACGCAACGCTCACTTGCCGCTCACTTGCCGACCTGGTTACCGATGACACCGCCTACCGCCGCGCCGCCCAACGTCGATAAGCCGCTGCCACCGATCGCCGCGCCAGCGGCGCCGCCGACACCCGCGCCGATCGCGGTATCGCGTGTGCGTGGGGACATGTCGCCGCATGCCGCGAGACCCGCGACAAGTGAAAGGGCGGTTGCGACCGTACCAAGACGAGTACCGAGATGACGGATCGATTTCATGATGCTGACTCCGCTCGTTGTTGGAAACAGATGTTTCCCTTCTCTTAGCACGCAACGTGCCTGCTCGATGCGGTGGAAAAGAAAAGCCCGCCATGCCGGCGGGCTTCGATACTGCAGTGCCGGTTAGCGCGAATCGCGCAATCCGCTCATTGCCGCTGATAAATCTCCGCGCCTTGCTTCATGAACTCGATCGACTTTACTTCCATGCCTTTCTTCAGCGCTTCGTCGTCGGTGACGCCTTGTTGCGCGGCGAACTCGCGTACGTCCTGGGTGATCTTCATCGAGCAGAAGTGCGGGCCGCACATCGAGCAGAAATGCGCGACCTTGGCCGAATCCTTCGGCAGCGTTTCGTCGTGGAATTCGCGCGCCTTGTCCGGGTCGAGACCGAGATTGAACTGGTCTTCCCAGCGGAATTCGAAGCGCGCCTTCGACAGCGCGTTGTCGCGCACCTGCGCACCCGGATGACCCTTCGCGAGATCGGCGGCATGCGCGGCGAGCTTGTACGTGATGATGCCGGTCTTCACGTCGTCCTTGTTCGGCAGACCGAGGTGTTCCTTCGGCGTCACGTAGCACAGCATCGCGGTGCCGAACCAGCCGATCATCGCGGCGCCAATGCCCGACGTGATGTGGTCGTAGCCCGGCGCGATGTCGGTGGTCAGCGGCCCGAGCGTGTAGAACGGCGCTTCGTCGCACCAGTCGAGCTGCAGGTCCATGTTCTCCTTGATCAGTTGCATCGGCACATGGCCCGGACCTTCGATCATCACCTGCACGTCGTGCTTCCACGCGATCTGCGTGAGTTCGCCGAGCGTCTTCAGCTCGCCCAGTTGCGCTTCGTCGTTCGCGTCGTAGATCGAGCCGGGACGCAGGCCGTCGCCGAGTGAGAAGGCCACGTCGTAGGCCTTCATGATTTCGCAGATCTCTTCGAAATGCTCGTACAGGAAGCTTTCCTTGTGATGCGCGAGACACCACTTCGCCATGATCGAGCCGCCGCGCGACACGATGCCGGTCATCCGGTTCGCCGTGAGCGGCACATATTGCAGACGCACGCCCGCGTGGATCGTGAAGTAGTCGACGCCTTGCTCGGCCTGCTCGATCAGCGTGTCGCGGAAGATTTCCCAGGTGAGGTCTTCAGCCTTGCCGTTGACCTTTTCGAGGGCCTGATAGATCGGCACCGTGCCGATCGGCACCGGGCTGTTGCGGATGATCCATTCGCGCGTTTCATGAATGTGCTTGCCGGTCGACAGATCCATCACCGTGTCGCCGCCCCAGCGGATCGCCCACGTCATCTTGTCGACTTCCTCGCCGATCGACGATGTCACCGCCGAGTTGCCGATGTTCGCATTGACCTTCACGAGGAAGTTGCGGCCGATGATCATCGGCTCGCTTTCCGGGTGATTGATGTTGTTCGGGATGATCGCGCGGCCGCGCGCGATTTCCTCGCGCACGAATTCCGCAGTGATTTCGGTGAGGCCGTTCGGACCGAACGCGCTCGCGCCGAATGCCTGGCCGGGGTGCTGACGGCCCATCATCGCGGCGAGCTTCGCGCCGTTCGGGCCGCTCGTCTTCAGGGTCTCGAGGTACTCGGCACGGCGCTGGTTTTCGCGAATCGCGATGTATTCCATTTCCGGCGTGATGAGGCCTTGCTTCGCGTAGTGCATCTGCGTCACGTTCCTGCCGGCGATCGCGCGGCGCGGCGTGCGATGCAGTCCCGGAAAGCGCAGCTGCGCGGTGGCCGGATCGGCGGCGCGCTCGCGGCTGAAGCTGCTCGACAGACCGGTCAGCGGCTCGGTGTCGCCGCGCTCCTCGATCCACGCCTCGCGCAGCGCGGGCAGACCCGCGCGGATGTCGATCCTGGCGTCCGGGTCGGAGTAGGCGCCCGAGGTGTCGTACACGTAGATCGGCGGATTCTTTTCGCCGCCGAAGCTGTCGGGCGTGTCGGCCTGCGAGATTTCGCGCATCGGCACGCGGATGTCGGGGCGCGAGCCGGTCACGTAGACCTTGCGCGAATTCGGCAACGGCGCGACGGCGGCCTCGTCCACGTGGGCTTCGGCGGAAATAAACTTCGGGTTGGCGTTCATGTAAGTCTCCGTACAAAGTGGGGCGGCTAAGCAGGAGACCGAGATGGAAGTAGTCGGAAAATCGCGCAGAGGTGAGGCCCTTGAGGCTGGAGCGAAATCCGTACGCTTCCCTGCGCTGGCATTATCCAGATCAGGTTCAAAGGGTATTTCTCACCCACGCAACACGGACCTCCAGCTCCGCGCTACGCAGGACCCCCGCGTTAGCAGCGCACACGATACACCGCCCGCCCGCGGTTTGGCAACCTGTCTGAATGACTCAAAAAAACTGGTCCGGATGAAACCAGACATCTCCTATGCTTGATTCGAGACCGCATCGGACAGGGCAACTTACAGCGAGGGAACGGCCGCCTTACAGTGAAAAATCGTCGGCGGCTTCAGGCTGATACAGGATTTTGTCGAGCTTGAGCACTTTCTGATCGCCGCTGGGTGGCGTGAAGCGGATGCTCTCGCCGCGGCGCGCGCCGAGCAGCGCGAGGCCAGCCGGCGAGAACACGTTCAGGCGCCCTTGCGCGAAATCGGCGTTGGGCGGATAGACGACGGTCCACGTCATTTGTTCGCCGCTCGCCGCGTCGATCAGCGTGGCTTGCGAGTTCATCGTGACGACGTCGGCGGGGATGTCGTGCGAGTCGACGATCACCGCGCGTTCGAGCACATCGTCGAGCATGTGCTGCAACTTGGCGTCGGTGGCCGCGTATTTCTCGAGGCGGGTCACGTCGAGTTCGGTCAGGTAGCAGGTTTTGATCTTCTTCATCATCAGGACTCCGGATAAGGCGGTCATGGATGGCCGCGTGCAACGACCCATGGGGTGGTCGGCGGATGAGTGGACGAATGGGAGAGCCCGGTGCCCGGCGACGCGGCCCTGGGAATTGGCGGGCTGCGTCAGCGAGGGCGCCGGGCGGCGTGAAGCGGGACCGTTCGGGACGTCTCGCCGGGGCCGTGCGACGCGACGCCCGCGCGCGCGCACTCGCCTGCGCGGCATGGGCGCAAGCGGGCGAGAGCACGGAAAGTCGGACGACGCAGAGAAGTCACGGGCAAAACGACCAGGTGTTGGGGAAGAGCGATCGAGAGGCGCCGGGCGACAAAGCGTGAGGCCGCGCGGCAGCAGCGAGACGAAAGTTTGATGGTAGCACGCTGTCTCACGCAGTTCCGTTTGCGACGTCGCGCCCGTCGATTGACCGTTTTTGTGCGGTGCGAGAAGAAAGCGGTGTGGTCCGCATTGCGTTCAAGCCAGTCAGAGGATTGCCGTTAAACAAAGTGCAGCGAAGGCCGCACTCCGGCGAAGCGATTCGCGGGATGGCGCGTGAATGGCGCGAGGCGACTCGCGCCGATTGACAAAGAGGTGCACATGAAAGCGGAAAGCAGGCGGTGGCGAACGTTCGGTCGCACAGTCGCGGTGGTGGCATTGCTCGCCGCGCCGCTGGCGGCGCCGGCGGCATCGACGGTGACGGGCGGCGTGATCCGGTTCGTGGGGATGATCGTTGCACCGCCGATACAGATCAGCGTGGATACGGCGCCCCCTGGCGTCGCCGTCGGTAGCGCGAGCGTGGCGGGTCAGCGCTTCTCGCGCACGGTGACGTTCAGCGCGCCGCCGGGCGTCGTCAGCGGGGCCGATGTCGCGCTCGAAGTGAACGGCGGCACGCAGTCGCGCGATCTGGTGGCGGCGCGTTTCGTCGATGGCACCGGGCGCGTCGCGACGGCCCGCGACGGCCACTACGCGGTCGATCGCGCGGGCGGCGTGCTGTCGCTGAACGCGAAGCGCACCGATACGGACACGCGCGTGACGGTGGTGGTCAGTTACGACTGAGTCGCGGGCGAGCTTTGGCTGGCTCATCCCGCGCCGGAAAAAAAATTAAAAGAGGCTTGTCATAACCGGCCGCGCGGCTCGACAAACGTGCAGATTACGATCGGAGCACGTCATGTCGACCGCGCACAATCGCTCGATACTTCAGCGCTTTACGACTTTTTCGACGCCCGCCGTCGGCCTCGCGCTTTTTCTGCTGAGCGGTTCCGGGATCAGTGCGGCCGACGCGGCCGGGCCCCTATGCACCACGCACAGCCCCGCGCACCGCGTCGCGCTCGTCGAGCTCTACAGCAGCGAGGGCTGCGATAGCTGCCCGCCCGCCGACCGCTGGCTCAGTCAATGGAAAAGCGACGGCGCGGCGCACGGCATCGTGCCGCTCGCGCTGCACGTCGACTACTGGAACAGCCTCGGCTGGACCGACCGCTTTTCCCAGCATCGCTTCACTGAACGTCAGCAAACGCTGACGCGTCTCGCGGGCGCGCACACGCTCTATACGCCGGAAGTGTTCGTCGCGGGCCGCGAGCTGCGCCACTGGTCGCAACGCGACAGTTTCGAGCGCCGCATCGACGAGCTCGTCGCCGAACCCGCCCAGGCGAGCGTCGCACTTGCGCTGAGCCCGCGTGCGCCCGGCGCGTTCGATGTCGATGCGCAGTTCAGCACGACGGCAGCCGCCGCCACGGGTGCGTTGAGCGCCTATCTCGCGATCTACGAGAACGCGCTGACGACGCAGGTCGGCGCGGGCGAAAACCGCGGCGCGACGCTGCATCACGAGCGCGTCGTGCGCGCCTGGTTCGGGCCCGTGCCACTCGTCTCCGGTCAAGCGCGGATTCATCAGGACATCGATGTACACGCTGCGAGCGTCGATGCGCAAGCCGATCCGGGCGCCAACGCCGCCGACCGCTTCGGCGTGGTCGCGTTCGTCGAAAGCGACGCGAGCGGCGACGTGCTGCAAGCGACCGACCTTCCCGCGTGCCGTTGATCGACCTCGCGCGCGCCGCATTCACTACCGCTGCTCGAGGAGAGCCCCATGTCCACACCCCACGCCTTGCGCCCCAGCGCACCCGCCGCGCCCACCGCGCCGAAGCGCGGCGTCATTCATCCGCTGTGGCTGCGCATCACGCATTGGCTGAATGCGCTCGCGGCGATCGTGATGATGCTGTCGGGCTGGCGCATCTACGACGCGTCGCCGATCTTCCCGGCGTTCAGCTTCCCGACCGCGATCACGCTGGGCGGCTGGCTCGGCGGCGCGCTGCAATGGCACTTCGCGGCGATGTGGCTGCTGGTGTTCAACGGCCTCATGTATATCGCGCTGAATCTCGCGAGCGGGCGCTTCGTGCGCAAGTTCCTGCCGCTGACGCCGCGCGCGGTACTGCGCGATTTCGTCGCCGCGTTGCGCGGGAAGCTGTCGCATGGCGATCTGCGCGTCTACAACGCGGTGCAGAAATTCGCCTACCTGTTCGCGATCGCCGATCTGATCGTGCTCGTGCTATCGGGGCTCGCGATCTGGAAGTCGGTGCAGTTTCCGCTGCTGCGCGAACTGATGGGCGGCTATGACAACGCGCGCATCGTGCACTTCAGCGCGATGTCGCTGCTGGCCGCGTTTCTCGCCGTGCATCTGGCGATGGTCGCGCTCGTGCCGCGCTCGTTGCTCGCGATGTTGCGCGGACGTTGAGCCCGCGGCTACCCACGCGCATGCTCACGCTCATGAAATCGCAACGCGAATTCCAAACGGATACCGAATCATGAACAAGCCGATAGAGAAACCAGCGGACCCATCCGCACATCGTGTGAGCCACAAGCTCGACCGCGCGTCGATCCTGCTCGATGCGAAGCGCGAACTGGCGATGCCGTCGCGACGCCTGTTCGGCCAGCAGCTCTTGACGCTCGGCGGCCTGTCGATGCTGACCGGCTGCTCGCTGACCGACGACGCTTCCGTGAATCGTTTCCTCACCGCCGTGTCGCGGCTGAACGATCGCGCGCAGGCCGCGCTGTTCGATCCGAAGCAGCTCGCGCCGACCTACACCGAAGCGCAGATCACGCGGCCGTTTCCATTCAACGCGTACTACGGCATCGACGACGTGCCGCACGTCGACGGCTCAGATTATCAATTGAAGCTGAGCGGCCTCGTGACCGGCCAGCGCGTGTGGACGTTGCCCGAACTGTACGCGCTGCCACATGCCGAGCAGATCACGCGACATATCTGCGTCGAAGGCTGGAGCGCGATCGGCCGCTGGGGCGGCACGCCATTCGGCGATTTTCTGCGGCGCGTCGGCGCGGACACGACGGCGAAGTACGTCGGCTTCAAATGCGCGGACGACTACTTCGAAAGCATCGACATGCCGACCGCTTTGCATCCGCAAACGCTGCTGACGTTTTCCTACGACGGCGAACGGCTGCCCGCGAAATACGGCTACCCGATGAAGCTGCGCATGCCGACCAAGCTCGGCTACAAGAATCCGAAGCACATCGTCGAAATATTCGTCACCAACACGTATCCCGGCGGCTATTGGGTCGACCAGGGCTACAACTGGTTCGGAGGCTCCTGACGCATGCGGGCGCACGCGCGCTTGCGGCAGCGGCTTCGGAAGCACGCCGGCTCTCGCCGGCTTCGATTCATCCACCCCCAAGGAGTCATCCCATGAAGAAGATTGCAGTTACCACGATCGCATTGTTGATGCTGGCAAGCGGCGGCACGGCCTTCGCGCAGGCGAGCGGCGCGATGTCGAACGATGAGATGTCGAAGAATGCGATGTCGAAAGATTCGATGCCCAAAGACAGCATGTCGAAGGACGGCATGAAAAAGGACACGATGAAGCACGACTCGATGAAAAAGGGCGGCGACGCGATGAAACACGAGGCGTCGGGCACGATGGGCAACTGAGTCGGCGCCGAGGGTGCCTGGCGATCCTGCCGATGCACGGCCGCGCATCGAACGGATCCGACACTGACCGCAAGCCGGGGATGCGTCCCCGGCTTTTCTGTTGCAGGAAACCCAAAAGTTACGATTCTCTCGCGTGGTGTTCTCGGCGCTTACTGCATAATGCGGTGCGCGCCGCGGCTTTGCCAACCTTGCCGCCGCGCAGCGCGGCCGCGTTGCATCGTGTCGTTTTGACCGGCGCCGCCGCCACCGCCGTTTCTGGCGCTTCCGGCGCCGCCCATCGTCTTACCGTTCCACCGACATGTCCGCCAGCCTCGCCCGTCCGACCGCATCGCCGATGCGGTGCCCGCCATCCCGCCCGAAAGGTATCGACGCAGGCTCGGCGCCTCGCGGGCATCGAGCGCATCGCGCGGGTCGAGTGGCGACGGCGGACTGAAGCATGTCGCTGCAACGTTCAGCTTTTTCTCCGCGCGGCTGGCCGCTGCGTCTGCCGCAGTCGCGCAACGGGCGGATCGCGCTCGCGCTTGCCGTCGTTTATCTGGTGTGGGGCTCGACGTACCTCGGCGTGCACGTCGCGCTCGGCTCGTTCCCGCCGCTGCTGATGTCGGGCTTGCGCAACCTGTTCGCCGGCATCGGTCTGTTCGTGTTCGCCGCGCGCCGCAAGCCGATCTGGCCGAGCTTCGCCGAAATCCGCAACGCGGGCCTCGTCGGCACCATGCTGGTGGGTCTGTCGAGCGGCATGCTCGCCTACGGCATGCGCACGGTCGGCACCGGCACCGCGGCCGTGATGGTCGCGACCGTGCCGCTGTTCGCGACCGTGATCGCGGCCGTCGCCGGACGCAAGATCGGCCGCGGCGAATGGTTCGCGGTCGGGCTGGGGCTCGCCGGCATCGTGATTCTGAGTCACGGCGACAGCACGCCGGGCTCGACGGGCGGCAGTCTCGCGATTCTGTGCGGCGCGCTGTTCTGGGCCGGCGGCGCGCATCTGGCCGGGCAGCTGAAGCTGCCGTCGGACCTGTTTCTGTCGACCTCGCTGCAGATCGGCCTCGGCGGCGCGATGTCGACGCTGGTCGCGTGGGCGTCGGGCGAGCGGATGCTCGAGCTGCATTTGCTGCCTCTCGTCGCGTTCCTGTATCTGATGTTGATTGGGACGATGGCGGCGTACGTCGCCTACGGTTATCTGATTCGCCACACGAGCCCGATCATCGCGAGCAGCTGCATGTACGTGAATCCGGTCGTCGCGGTCGCGCTGGGCGCGCTGCTGCTCGGCGAGCCGGTCACCCGCTCGACGGTAATCGCGACGATCGTGATTCTGATCAGCGTCGGCCTGTCTTTCTGGTTCGATTACCGGAAGAAGCGCAGCGCCTGATAGCGGCGCGGTTCTCGTCGAACCGCGCGCCCGCTGTCAAAGCCTTGCCGCCAGCTCCGCGCCCTCGCGGATCGCGCGCTTCGCATCGAGCCCGGTCGCGAGCTTCGCGCCGCCGATCACATGAAAACGCGGGCCGCCGCTGCCGTGGTTGCGATCGACCGTCGACGGCAACAGCTCGCGCAACGACTCCTGCCCCGCGCACACGACGATCGTATCGACGTCGAGCCATGCGTCGGCACCGTCTCGCGCGATTCTGAGACCGCGCGCGCTGATCTCCCGATACTCGACGCCGCCGAGCATTTGCACCCCGTTGCGCGCGAGCGTCGCGCGACGCACCCAGCCCGACGTCTTGCCGAGGCCCGCGCCGAGCTTGCCGGCCGTGCGCTGCAATAGCCAGATCTGCCGCACCGGTTGCGCGGCAACAGGCGGCTTCAGGCCGCCGCGCTCGCGCACCAACGCGTCGCGTCGAGTGCCAGCCAGCACGCAATCATTCACGAAAAAAAAGCCCGCAGCGGCATCCCGCGACGGGCTTTGCAAATCCTGCTGCCATGTGCCGGCTTATTTCGCCTTTTCCGCCTCGTTCGTGATGGCGTGGCCGCCCTTCGAAATATCTTCGCCGGCGCCCGCCATCGTGTTGCAGCCGGTGACAAGCATGGCAGTTCCTGCGAGCACAAGCAAAGCGATCAGTCGAGTCATGAAACTTCTCCTTGTCGAGAATGCATCGGTTGATGTCGTCCGACCGGGGCCATGCCAGTCGATCAGGTCTCGATCCGGTTTCGAACCGGTTTCGAACCGGTCTGATTGCATGGTAAAAAAAGGGCGGGGGGCGGCGCTGTCGGCCGTGCCGCGATTTTGTCGTAGGCGTGCTCCGGTGTTTGCGTCGGCGCACTCCTACAACGGCTTGGGGGCGCTGCGACGAGCATCTGTCAGACGGGGCTTTGCGACGAAGTGGGCGGCGTGGCCGGCGAGGTCAGCGGCTGATCGACCGAAGGCGTCGCGGCGCTCGCGCTCGGCATCACGACGTCGATGTCGGTGCCGTTTTGCGCGCCACGGCGGATGTCGAAGCGCCCGCCATGCGCGGCCACGCGCTGACGCATGCCGAGCAGGCCGTGCGTATGTGTGCGCTTCAGGTCGGCCGGCATGATGCCGACGCCGTTGTCCGCGATATGCAGCGCGACCTCGCCGTCGCCGACCCGCAATGCGATGCCGACCTTCGAGGCCCGCGCGTACTTGGCGGCGTTCGTCAGCGATTCCTGCGCGACCCGAAACAGCGCGATTTCGGTCTGCTCGTCGAGCTGGATATCGTCGGCGGGCAGGTGCAGCTCGAGCGTCCAGTTGTTGCGCTGCGCGGCTTCGTCGGCGAGCGTGCGCAGCGCGGTAACGAGCCCGAAATTGGCCAGCACGGTCGGCCGCATGTCCTCGATGATGCGCCGCTTCAACGCGATGCCCTGGTCGAGATTGGCGAGCGCGCGCTGCAGCTTGTCGGCGATGTCCGGCTCGCTGTCCTTCAGCTTGCGGCGCGCCCATGCGACGTCCATCCGGCATGCGGTCAGAATCGCGCCGAGCTCGTCGTGCAACTCGCGCGCGAGCTGGGTCTTTTCGTTTTCGCTGACCGCCTGCAGATGCCAGCCGAGCGCTTCGAGCTGCCGCGTGCGCTCGTTGACGAGCTGGTCGAGTTCCTCCTGCTGCGTGATCAACTGACGCTGCGTGCGCGCCTGCCGGTCGATCTGGATGCCGAGATTGCGAAACAGCAGGATGAACAGCACGATGTTCAGCGCCGACAGACCCGCCGCGCACAGCGTCGAGAGCCGCTGGTCGGCGCGGCTCGCGGCCAGCGCGTGCTGAGCGCGGCGCTCCTCGTTGTCGCGCAGCAGCGCGAGCGTACTGTCGATCAACGACGCGTCCGCCGGGTTGACGTCGCTCGCGCTCCCGCATGCGCCGAGATCGAGCGGATGCGGCGCGGCGTGCTGCATCGCGGCGGCGCCCGCGCCGATGCGCGCGTCGATCAGCGCGAGAATCTGCGTGAAGCTCGCGAGTTCCGCGCTGTCCGCGCGGCCGCCGCGATAGAAGTGGTCCAACTGCTGCGTGGTGTCGCGGATGCGCGCGGCGCTCGCGCAGAACGCGTGGGCGGATGCGTCGTCCTTCGTCAGAAGAAACTGGTTTTGTTGCGCGGTGAGGCGCGACAGATCGCTCGCGAGTGTGCTCAGTCGCACGGTGACGTCGCGCGCTTCAAGCGCGGTCTCATACTCGGCGGTGATGCGCTGACGCGCGGTCTCCAGAATCACGAGGCCTCCCACCGTGATCACGATCGCCACCGTCATCGCGATCGCCCAGCTGCGATTGCGCATCCACTCGGCGAGCCGCGCCGTGGCGCGCGCGCCAGGTTGTTCCGGCGGGTTCTGCAGATTCGACACTTTCGGCTCCAGAAAGAGGGCATCGACACCGGCATCGCGCGAAGCCGCGCGCGTAATGTCGTCGTAATCCAATGTAAGCGGATTCTCACACGAAAAACGGCGAGCGTCGGAATGCGCGCGGCGCCGCGCATCGATAGCATGGACCCGATCGTTCATGCAATGTTTCGGGAGGAAGCCATCATGTTGAAGTGGGCACTGTTCTTCGCGGTCGTCGCGGTGATCGCCGGTCTTCTCGGCTTCACCGGCATCGCGGCCGGCGCGGCGGCGATCGCGAAGTTCCTGTTCTTCGTCTTTGTCGTGCTGTGCGTGGTGTTCCTCGTGCTGGGCTTCGTCGTGACGAAGAAAATGATCGATTAGCGCGGCCATCGCGGTGGCGGCAAGCCGCGCCCTCACAGCAGGCGAGCGATTTGCTGGTAGTCGATTGGAAGGCCAACAAAAGGGAGAAATGCCATGCTTCACTATGCCATCGTCTTCTTCGTGATTGCGATCATCGCAGCCGTGTTCGGCTTTACCGGCATCGCGGCCGGCGCGGCCGAAATCGCGAAGATCCTGTTCTACATCTTTCTCGTCGTGTTCGTGGTCACGTTGCTGCTCGGCGTGTTTCGAACCTAGCCGCGCGAGCCGGATGCACGCAACATGAGGTAGGCAGCGAAGTACGCAATGTAGGAACAGGTAGTCAACAAGGCGCGTGAACGCGCGGCGTTTGAATCCCCGATTGAGGCGCCCGCGTTCGAAGCGCGCCGTCATTCCACCCTCGGCGCATCAGGCGCGATTCGTGCTGAGGCGCGATTCCCCCAATACCGGATAAAGGAGAAGTTCGATGGCGAAGCAATCTGGCGACACGTTCGTGATGGACATCAAGAAGATCCGCGAGGACGCGCGCAAGCATATGTCGGATGGTCCGGTCACGCAGAGCTATGGTGCGAATCGCGAGACGGTGCTCAAGCTGCTCAACGACGCGCTCGCCACCGAGATCGTCTGCACGCTGCGCTACAAGCGCCATTACTTCATGGCGAAGGGCATCAATTCCGAAGCGGTCGCGAGGGAATTTGCCGAGCACGCAACCGAGGAGCAGGAGCACGCCGATCGCATCGCCGAGCGCATCGTGCAGCTTGGCGGCGAACCGGATTTCGCGCCGGACGGCATCAAGGCACGCGCGCATTCGGAATACAAGGAAGGCACCGATCTGACCGACATGATTCGCGAGAACCTGGTCGCGGAGCGCATCGCGATCGACACGTACCGCGAGATCGTACGGTATCTCGGCGAGAAGGACGTGACCACGCGCCGGCTGTTCGAGGAGATTCTCGCGGTCGAAGAAGAGCATGCCGACGATATGGCGGATCTGCTCGCGGGGCGCGAGTAGCGCACTAGGCGACAAGGAAGCGTCGACGGACCGGGTCGCGGGCGAACTCGGGAATGCCGGCAGCTGCGGTGCGAAGCCGCCCTCGCATTCCGCGTCCGGCCGTGGCCCCGGATCATTACAATGTCCGCATCGGAGCGACTCCCTTTGCACGGAACCCAACCGATGATTCGAGTGCTGATAGCTGACGATCATGCGATCGTTCGAGGTGGTTTCAGACAGTTCGTCGCCGACGAGCCGGACATGTGCGTCGCCGCCGAGGCCGCCACCGGCGAGGAAGCGATCTGCCTCGTGCGCGAGCAGGCATTCGACGTCGTGCTGCTCGACATCGCGATGCCGGACAAGAACGGCATCGATACGTTGCGTGTGATCAAGCAGGTGCGTCCCGAGCAGGGCGTGCTGATTCTATCGGGCTATCCCGAGAGCCAGTACGCGATCAATCTGCTGCGCGCGGGCGCGAACGGCTATCTGAACAAGGACTGCGAGCCGGAAGAAATCGTGCGCGCGATCCGCTCGGTCGCGCGCGGGCATCGCTATCTGTCGGAGGCGGTCGCCGATACGCTTGCCGACAATCTCGACAAGCCTGCCGCCGGGCGTCCGCATGAAGCACTGTCGGAGCGCGAATTCCAGATCTTCTGCAAGCTCGCGGCCGGCCAGTTGCCGACCGAGATTGCCGAAGAGCTGCATCTGTCGGTCAAAACGGTGAGCACGTATCGCGCGCGGGTGCTCGAGAAGATGCGTCTCGCGAACAACGCGGACCTCACGTATTACGCGATCAAGAATGGCCTGATCGAATGACGGACGATCGAGATATCCCGATGAACAGCGAACCGAACCCCGCTACCGAGTCAGCCAGCCGCGCGCCGTTGCGCGTGCTGCTGATCGAGGATTCGCCGCTGATCCGCCGCAGCCTCGTGGAGGCGATCGATGCGTCGGGCCTGCTGCGCGTGGCCGCTTATGCCGATTCCGCCGATCAGGCGATTGCGCTGCTCGGCGACGAAGCGTTCGACGCGGTGATCGTCGATTTGCAGCTGAAGCTGGGCTCGGGCGTGCCGGTGCTCGCGTATCTGCAGCGCGAGGGGCTGATCGATTCGATGTTCGCGGCGGTGCTGACCAATCACGCGTTGCCCGCGTACCGCGAGCGCTGCGAGCAGTATGGCGTGCGGCACTTTTACGACAAATCGTTCGAGTTCGATCGCGTGCTCGATGCGCTGCATGAGTATGCGTTGGGGCGGGGTGGCGCGGTGTAACGACTCGACCGTAGTTGGCGTTTCTTGTCCTGTTTCCACGCTCCGCGCTTCATCGCTTCTTCGAGCATCCCAAGGGTAAGCGAACGTCCGCCGAGCAATTCTCGCGCGCTGGCACTGAACGGGGACTTCAACGCGGCCACGACGATGTCGCGCTTTCGCATGTTGGCGGATGGAACGTGGTAAGCGACGTCGAAATCGCGCAGGTCCACGTGGAAGCGGTCAGCCCATGCCTGCATCACCTCGACGATTTTCGCCGGCTCCCAATCCAGATCGTGATACAGATCCATGTCACGGGTCAGCTTGTCGTCGAGAGGCAGCCCGGCGGGAGTGCGCATTTCGCGGATGAACCGAGCGAGATCGAGCCATGTGTCATTCATTACAGACGATCCTCCGGCTGATATCAATGCCCAGCCCGCGCCGGCAACCGCAAATGATTCCACGCGCCGAGCCCGGCAAACGCGATCCCCGCGATCGTCACGCCGACCCACCCGAACACCGGCCACACGATCGCGCCGACACCCGAGCCCAGCGCCCCGCCGATGAAATACGCGACCATGTACACGGTATTCACGCGGCTGCGCGCATCGGGCTTCAAGGCGTAGATGCGCGACTGATTCGAAATCTGCGCGGCCTGCACGCCGATGTCGAGAATGATCACGCCGACCACGAGTCCCGCGATGCTCTTCGCCGACGCACCGAAGATCACGAACGCGATCACGACCAGCACGAGCGACACGGTGATGATCGCGCGCGGTCCACGCCGGTCGGCGAACTTGCCGGCGAGCGGCGCGGCCAGCGCGCCGGCCGCGCCGACGATACCGAACAGCCCTGCCGCCTGCGGCCCGAGATGAAACGGCGCGCCCGCGAGCAGCAGCGCGAGCACCGACCAGAAAATGCTGAACGCGCCGAACAACGCCGCACCGGTCAGCGATGCCTCGCGCAGCGCGCGATGCTCGGTGACCAGGTGCCACATCGACACGAGCAGCTTGCCGTACGGCAACGTCGAGGTCGGCTGACTCTTCGGCAAACGCAAAATGATGACGACCGCGAGTGCGAGCAGCGCGACGACGGATGCGCCAAACACCGCGCGCCAGCCGAAGTATTCGGCGACGATGCCCGCCGCGGTCCGGGCGAGCAGGATGCCGAGCAGCAGGCCGCTCATCACGGTGCCGACCGCGTGGCCGCGCTCGGACGGCGGCGCGAGTTCGGCCGCGAACGGCACCGCCTGTTGCGCGATCGTCGCGAGCACGCCGATCGCGAGACTCGTGACGATCAGCACCGCGAGCGTCGGTGCCGACGCCGCAATCACGAGCGCGACGCACATGCCGGCGATCTGCAGCAGGATCAGCAGACGCCGGTCGAAGCGATCGCCGAGCGGCGCGAGCAACAGCATGCCGGCGGCGTAGCCGAGCTGCGTGACGGCCGGCACCGCGCCGACCCATGACGCGCTGCCCGGAAACGACTGGCGGAAGTTATCGAGCAGCGGCTGGTTGAAATAGATGTTTGCGACCGAGACACCGGCGATCGTCGCGAGCAGCAGCAACACGCCGCGCAGCGACCGGGCGGAGGAAGCGGAAGTGGAAGCGTCGGAAGTGGACATGACAGGGGCGGATCGACGGACCGGCCCATGCGCGGTCCTCAAGCGTGCCGATCATACCGGAGCGGCGGGGTTCGTGCTGACGGCCGCGCGAGGCTCGCCCGCGCATCCGGTGTCAGGCGGTTGCGAAGTGTGTCCGGTGGTTCAGTCGATCAACGCGCCAGCGTCGTAGAACGGATACGGGCCGTCGGCCGCGTCGACATACGCATGATGCGTGACGATGCCCGTCGCCGGATCGTAGTAATGGAGCGCATACGCGGGCGGCTCCATCACGAACGCCGACGGTCCGTCCTCGCGAAAATCGAGCGCCACCTGGTGCGCGGGCGCTGGAATCGCGCTCGCGATCGTGCCGCCGAAGCGCACGAACATCGACCGATGCACGTGCCCGCAGAGCACGCGCTCGACGTTGGGATGCTGAGCGATCAACGCCGCGAGCTTGTGCGACGCCGCCCGGTCGAGCCGGATCTCGTCCATATGCCCGATGCCGCACGCGAACGGCGGGTGATGCAGCGCGACCACGACCGGCTTGCCGCGCGCCGCATCGAGCTGCCGCTCGAGCCACGCGAGCCGCGTGTCGCACAGCATGCCGGCGCTCGAACCGGGCACCAGCGAATCGAGCGCGATCACGCGCAGCGGGCCGACGTCGAGCGCGTACTGCACGAACTCGCCGCCGCTCAGCAATTCCTCGCGCTCGGGAAACGCCGCGCGCAGCGCGTTGCGTTCGTCGTGATTGCCGACCATCAGGAAGTAGGGGATCGCGAGCGGCGCGAGCAGTGTTTTCAGGCGTGCGTACTGCTGGGGGTCGCCCTGATCGACGAGGTCGCCGGTGATCAGCACCGCGTCGGGGCGCGGGGTGAGCGCGTTGAGCGCGTCGACGCAGCGCGCGAGGTAGGGGGCGGTATCGACGCGGCGATACGCGAGTGCGCCGGGTTGCTTGATATGCAGGTCGCTAATTTGAGCCAGCAGCATGACAGAGGTCCTTCGGGTTGCTTCGTGTCGGGCGCCAGGATGCGGCGCTGTTTTTACCTACGATAGCGCAATCAGTGCGTCCGGTTCGATCGAGATGCCGACCGGCGTGCCGCGCGCAAGCTCGATGCGGCCCGCGACGTCGACGAAGAGCGGCTCGGGCGCGGCACCGCCAATCGTCAGACGCGTGCGTTCGCCGAGGAACGCGGTGCTTTCGATCTGGCCGCGCAGCTGCGCGAGCGCGGGGTCGGTGAGCCGGGCATCCTCGGGGCGAAAGAAGATTTCGTGCGCGCCGCGCGCGTTCGACGCATGCGCGGGCAACGGCACGGCGCCGCCGCTCGTCGCGAGCATGCCGTCGCGCGGCTCGCCCGCGACACGGTTGATCGTGCCGACGAACTGCGCGACCGTGCGATTGGCCGGACGATAGTAGATGTCGCGCGGCGAACCGATCTGCTCGATGCGTCCCGCGCTCATCACGACGATGCGATCGCCGAGCTCCATCGCTTCGGCCTGATCGTGCGTCACGTAGACGGTCGTGATGCCGAGTTCGCGCAACAGCGCGTTCATCTCGCTGCGCAATGCGTCGCGCAGACGCGCGTCGAGCGCAGTCAGCGGTTCGTCGAGCAGCAGCACGCGCGGCTGCACCGCGAGTGCGCGCGCGAGCGCCACACGTTGACGCTGGCCGCCCGACAGTTGATCGATCGGTTTGTCGGCGTGCGCGATGAGCCGCATCATGCCGAGCAGTTCGTCGACGCGTTGTCGCGCGACTGCGGCCGGCACGCGTTTGATCTTCAGACCGTAGCCGATGTTGCCGCGCACGGTCAGGTTCGGAAACAGCGCGTAGCTCTGGAACACCATGCCGACCGCGCGTTTTTCGATCGGCAGCGTGGTCACGTCGTCGTCGCCGAATGCGATGCGGCCGCCCGCGTCAGGTGTTTCCAGGCCCGCGATCAGGCGCAGCGTCGTCGTCTTGCCGCAGCCCGACGGTCCGAGCAGCACGAGGGTTTCGCCCGCGCCGATCGTCAGGTCGAGCGGTTCGAGCACGCGCGTGCCGCGAAACGTTTTGGCGCACTGCGTGAGCGTGATGGGAACCGAGGTCAGTTTCATGGTGTGTCGATGGGCTTCGCGGAAGAGGCGGCGCCGCGCTTCTTCGACGCGCTGCGCTGGCCGGTCGCATCGACGCCGAGCCATTGCATCGCGACGAGCAGCGGCATCGTCATGATGAAGAACAGGATCGTGTACGCGCTGCCGATCTCGATGCGCATCGACGCGTAGGTGTCGGCGAGGCCGACCGGCAGCGTCTTCGTGTCGGGCGTGTGCAGCATCCACGTGAGGTTGAATTCGCCGATCGACAGCGTGAGCACCGCGAGCGCGCCCGCGACGATGCCTGGCCGCGCGTTCGGCAGCACGATCGTGACGAAGCGCGTGAAGAAGCTTGCGCCGAGGCTCGCCGCGCCTTCTTCGAGCGTGCGCAGATCGCTGCTCGCGCAGACCGCCGCGACCGCGCGCACCATGAACGGCAGCGTGAACACCACATGCCCGACGACGATGAACGCCGCGCTCATCCGAAACGCCGTGAAGCCGCCGTAGATCACCAGCAGCGCGAGTGCCGATGCGAGGCCGGGCAGCGCGATCGGCAGCACCAGAAACTCTTCGACGATGCGTGCGAAGCGCGTCTTGCTGCGCGCGAGCACATAGCCCGCGGGCACGCCGGTCAGCAGCGTGACGACGAGCGTCGCCGCGGCCACTTCGAGCGACAGCCACACCGAGTCGTGATACTGGGTCCACACTTCGACGAGCCAGCGCAGCGTGAGTCCGCTCGACACGCCCTTGAAGTAGTTGACCGTCAGCCCGGCGACGATCGACATGACGACCGGCACGATCAGGAACGCGCACAGCAGTAGTGTGACGAACCATTGACCCGCGGCGAGCCATGTTCGCGTGGCAGGCCACGCGCGTCGCGCGCGCGGTCCCGCTGCCGGTTGCGAAGACGGCGAAGGGGCGGTGATTGAGTTCATAGGTAGGTAGTCGTTGCGTTCGCGAACGCGCGGCTCCGGCGACGCGCCGTTCACGCGCTCGCCGCCACGCCCGAACCGCTCGCGCTGCGCGCGATCGCCAGCACTGCCCACGTGACGATGCCCAGCACGATCGACAGGCCCGCGGCCGTCACCATGTTCGCGTTCAGCGTGAACGCGGTATAGATGGTCATCGGCAGCACGTCGATGTCGGTGGCGAGCGTGAACGCCGTGCCGAACGCGCCCATCGCGGTCGCGAAGCACACGGCGCCCGCCGCGATCAGTCCGGGCGACAGCGCCGGCAACACGATGTCGCGCATGATGCGCCACGGCGATGCGCCGAGCGAGCGCGCGGCCTCTTCGAGCGATGCATCGAGCTTGGTCGCCGAAGCCATCACGGTGACGATCACGCGCGGAATCGAGAAGTACAGATAGCCCAGAAACAGGCCGCTCATCGAATACGCGAACACCCAGCGATCGCCCGCGAGTTTCAGCGACAGCGCGCCGATCAACCCTTGACGTCCCGCCAGCATGATCACCATGAAGCCCACGACGACACCCGGAAACGCGAGCGGAAACGTCAGCAGCGCGAGCAGCGGGCGCTTGCCGGCGAACTCTCGACGCGCGAGCAGCAGCCCCGCGATCACCGACAGCACCAGCGTGGCCGCCGTGACCGCCGCCGCCAGCACGACGGTCGCGCCAAGGCTCGACATGTAACGCGCATTCGTCAGCATTGCGCGATACGTCGCGAACGCATGGCCGCCGCCGGAGAGCTGCGCGAGCGCGACCATCGGCAGCAGCCAGAACGCGATGAAGACCGCGAGCGCGGGCGCGAGCAACGCGATGCGCCAGCGCAGCGGGAACGTGACTTCGTTCAATGCATCACCTGCAGATAGCGCTCGCCGAAGCTCGACTGCTTGTCGGCCATCTTCGCGAAGTCGACCGGCTTCGCGCGCGCGTATTCGCTCGCGGGCAGGAACTGCGCAGCCGTCTCGGCGCTCATCGCGCTCGCGCGCACCGGCCGCAGATACGCCTGCGCCCACAGCTTCTGGCCTTCGTCGGACAGTACGAAATCGAGCACCTTCTTGCCGTTCGCTTCGTGCGGCGCGCCTTTCACGAGGCTCATCACGTACGGCACCGAGATCGTGCCTTCCTTCGGAATCACGAACTCGACGTTCGCGTGATCCTTGTACTTCGCGCGGTACGCGTCGAAGTCGTAGTCGAGCAGGATCGGAATTTCGCCGGACAGCACGCGCGCGTACGCGGTTTGCTTCGGCACGATCGGCGCGTTCGCCTTGAGCTTTCTGAACCAGTCGAGACCCGGCTCGAAGTTGTCGAGCGTGCCGCCGAGCGCCTGGTTCACCGCGACCGCGCCCGCATAGCCGACGAATGCGCTCGACGGATCGAGATAACCGATCATGCCTTTGTATTCGGGCTTCAGCAGATCGGCCCACGAGCGCGGCACCGGCTTGCCTTCGAGCGCGTCCTTGTTGACGAAGAAGCCGAGCGTGCCCGAGTGGATCGTGAACCAGTAGCCTTGCGGGTCTTTCAGGCCGGCGGGAATGTCGTCCCAGTGCGCGGGCTTGTACGGCCGGATCAAGCCCTTGTCCTTGGCCTGGAACGCCGACGAGACGCCGAGATACACGACGTCGGCGACCGGACTTTTCTGCTCGGCCATCAGCTGCGCGATCGATTGTCCTGAGTTCTTGTTGTCGAACGGCACGCGAATGCCGGTCTTTTGCTGGATCGCCTTGATCTGGCTCGCCCAGTCGGCCCATTCGGGCGGGCAGTTGTAGCAGATCGCGGTTTCGTCGGCGCGCGCGGCTTGCGGCGCGAGCGCGACGAGCGCCGCGCCGGCGACGAGCAGGCTCGCCGGCAGTGCGGTCGCGGCGGCGCGCGAGAGTTTCTGCCACAGCGGTATGAGCGAGGATGCGAAGCGTGAGGTTGAGCGGGGCACTGCGGGTCTCCCTGTGTCGGATGGGTTGCGAGGGTTGGGGATGACAGCTAGGGCGCGCGCATGCGCGTGCCTTCATTGGGCTTCTTATGCGAGCGGCTTTTCGGTGGCGGCCGCAGCGCTCGGGACGTGGGTCGGCGACGCTCCGTCGAGATTCGCGTGCGAGCCGAGCGCCGCGATCGTCGCGCCTTCGCGCAAGCTATGCGGCAGCGTCAACGCGCGCGAGGTTGCGCAGAACGCGCGCTCGTCGCGCGCGCCGCCGATGCGTGCGAGCAGGCGCTGCCACGCCGCACAGCCGATTTCGCGATTCGGCGCGCAGATGCTCGCGAGCGCCGGCGACAGCAGTTCGCCCATTGCGAGGCCGTCGAAGCCGAGAATCGACATGTCCTGCGGAATCCTCAGACGCGCGCGGCGCAGGCCGCGCATCACGACCATCGCGAGCAGATCGTTGCTGCAGAAGAGGGCGGTCGGACGGTTTGCGCCGTGCGTCAGGTGCGCGAGCACGGACGGCGCGAGTTCGTCGGCGTTGAAATCGACTTCGAGCGCGGGCGCGGCCGTGAGGCCGGCCTGCTGCATCGCCTGCGTGTAGCCGAGATGCCGCTGACGCGCGCGATCCGAGGCCGCGAACGAGCCGGCCAGCATCAGGATGCGGCGATGGCCGTGCGCGATGAGCCGGCGCACGCCGTCGTAGGCGGCGAGGCGATTGTCGACCGACACCGACGGGCGGCGCACCGTGTCGTTGTGCATCAGCACGTATAGCAGGCCGTCGCGGTCGAGTTCGTCGAGCAGCGGATGGGTGTCGGCATCGGCGACGGTCAGGATCAGTCCTTCGACGCGATGCTCGCGCAGCGTTTCGATTGCGTGACGTTCACGGTCCACGTCGTACTGCGTGGTCATCAGCATCAGCCGATAGCCTTGCGCTGACGCGAGATCGTCGATGCCTTGCAGGCATTCGGCGAACACCGGGTTCGCGAGCGTCGGCAGAACGACACCGACGAGGCGCGTGCGCTCGCCGCGCAATTGCCGGCCGAGCGGGCTCGGGCGGAAGTTCAGCGCGTCGATCGACTGACGTACCTTGTCGAGCGTGACGGGGTTCACGGTGTGCGGCGCGTTGATCGCGCGCGATACCGTGGCGATGGAAAAGCCCGCGTGGGCGGCGACATCCTTGATCGTCGGCGTCATCGGTTTTCGGCCCGCTGTAATCGTTTTCGTGAGCGGATTATCGGCAACGTTTGTGACTTTGGGATGAATGCGGGTGTCGGGCGCTTTTTTGGGGCTGCCGCGAGGCGATGGTAGAATTCGCGACCACGCGCGATTGCCACCTTTGCCGGGGTGATGAAATTGGTAAACATAGCGGACTTAAAATCCGCCGCCTTCGGGCTTGCCGGTTCAAGTCCGGTCCCCGGCACCATCTAGTGGTCCCTGTAGTTCCGAAGAAACCTTGAAACCCGCTATAGCGCAAGCATGGCGGGTTTTTTGTTTCCGGCGTATTCCGAGGAAATGCATCATATGTTCATGATGCGGCATACCGTTTCGTCATGTTTATCGAGAATTGGCATCGCCCGTCCATTCCTCCTTTGAACGTCGCGCGAGTCCTTATTCCGACTGCGGGCATCGGCTGCCATCCACTGCCTCTCGCAGCACATGGGATATACCCACGTATGAGTTCCCAACACCTATGCGGGGACTATCTCAACCGTTCGTAGAATAGCTTTGCCGGTCCTGTTTGCCTAACCATGATTGCATGGCCGGTACGGTTGCTCGGTTCAATTTCCATGAACCGTCTTTCGGGAAGGTCAAACGACTTCAGAAGGAGACGACTGATGATCGAGCAAGACATAGGATGTGAGTGGGCCAACGTCAATGGCGACCACATTTCTTCAAAGCGCGTATCGAGTCCGTTCGCCTCGGACATGCCGCGATTGGCTTCGGAAACGACCGCCACGCCCCTGATTATTTTTGTCTGCTGGTATTCGTTGATCGAAGTGCCATCGGAGTTCGGCATGGGAAACAATGATGCCATGCTGCCTGCTGCCGTTGTGGCAAGACTGATCGTTATCGTGGAAGGTTTTGCGGCTGTCGTGGATGTCCGCTTCGCCCGGGCAATCTTCGTCTTCCTCTGCGGCACGAGCGTGATAGCCATCGCACCGATGTTGCCATTGGAGTTCAAAGAGTCAACTTTGATCGTGTTCATCTCATTGGTCGAATGCGTAGGAAAAACCGCGATGGTTGTTTGCGCTTGCGCGGAATACCTTCGCGCAACGCCATCGGAAGGACCGCACACCGAGGAAGTATTTGAACGCCGTTTTTAGTGGTGCATGTCGCGACGTAGTTAGCGCGTGCGCAGTTAGTCACACTGGGATGGGTTGATTCGAGGATGCCGTCATGTTGAACGCTCTGCATAACTGGATTTTTATCGGCAGCAACGCATACGACGAGTACACGTTCGTGCCATGGCTGAACAAGAACATCTATCGAAGGACCGTCGATCTGAGCCGAGTCTGCATTCAATAGCGAATGACATGACGATGAGATCCGGTGCCCGATTGTTGCGTAGTGTTTAGGTGACCGGTTCGAGCACCCACACGAAAGTATGAATCGACCATACCTGTCGATCAGTGAGCGTGCCCATCTTTTCGGGTAGCCATCACATGTTCGATGCGCTATACGTTCGTATGATTCTCGTTTGGTTTGCTCCGAACTACGCTTGCTGTAATGGACGTGCTCGTAATTGATCGCGCTTTTGTGTCCCATTTCCCGAAAGACCGGGGTCCTCCGTTTGGATACCTCCCAGATAGTTACGATAGTCGATGACGATGAGGCGGTTCGTCTGGCGACTTCTAGCCTCGTGCGTTCCCTGGGCTGGAGTGTGCGCACCTTTGCGTCGGCGGAGGAATTCCTGCGGTCTGGCCACGTCGGCGACACGTCGTGCCTGATTTCAGATGTGCGGATGCCCGGCATGTCGGGGGTTGCCATGCACACTCACCTTCTCGGACTAGGAGCTGCGCCGCCGATCATTTTCATCACTGCGTTTCCGACCGCTTCGCTGCAGGCGGAAATCCAGGCGAACGGCGCACTGGTTTTGCTCGAGAAGCCGGTTGGCGCCGCTGCCATGGCGCATTGGCTCAATGTCGCGCTGGGCCAGCCGTAGGCGGTGCGATGCTCGCAAGTGGGGCGCTGGAAATGGAGTACTTCGTGCTCGTTGCCGTAGCGCTTGTCGCGTATGAAGAGTGCTGGGTCGTCGGTTTTAGACTGTCGGGTCACTCGGGACAAGTATGAGTTTGCCGTAGCTATGCAGGTGTATGCCAACCGTTCGTAGAACGGGCTTTGTTTTCTTGAAAACCTAAGTTGATTTTGTGGCAGCGCGCAGACGCACGAGGGTGGTGGGGCGGCGCTAGAAGAAAGGCGGTCAGGCAAACACGGCGAAGGTCAACTTCGCTTCAGCCAAGGCAATCCGTACGAGGAAACTGGTGACGAATCGCATCGCATTGTCCATCGTCGCGCTGTATTCGGTGTGCGCGATGTCCGCTGAACCGACGCACGTCTCGAGCCCCAACGCCGAGGCGGCGCCCGACACCATGCAGGCTCGCGTCATGGGCTGCGCGGCCTGTCACGGCGCGCACGGTGAAGGCACTGACAATGACTATTTCCCGCGCCTTGCCGGTAAGCCGGCCGGCTATCTGTACAACCAGTTGCTGGCGTTTCGCGATGGCCGCCGCAAGTACCCGCCGATGAATTATCTGCTGGCCTATTTGCCCGACGCCTATCTGCGCCAGATCGCGGACTACTTCGCCGCCGAGCGTCCGCCTTATCCCGTGCCTGCCACCGCGAGCGTCGGCGCGCAGACGCTCGCGCTCGGCAAGGCGCTCGTGAGCGACGGCGACCGCGCGCGCGGCGTGTCCGCCTGCGCCAGCTGTCACGGCGCGGCGCTGACCGGCATGGAGCCGGCGATTCCAGGGCTGCTGGGGTTGCACGCCGACTACATCAGCGCGCAACTGGGCGCGTTCCGCTATGGCACGCGCCGCACCGTGGCGCCGGACTGCATGCACACGATTGCGACGCATTTGAGCGACAGCGACATCACTGCGATCGCGGCGTGGCTCGCCGCGCAGCCCGCGCCTGCCGATCCGCAGCCCGCCGCTGCGGGCACCTTGAAGATGCCGCTTGCTTGCGGCAGCGTTTCTCACTAGCCGAGGCTGCGAAGTGCCCAGTTTCCGAAAGCCCACCGCCGTCACCGCACTTGCCGGATTGCTGCTTTGCGCCGCAGCGCTGTCGGGCGTTTCCGTCGCGCAGGCCGGCACGCCGGTAGACAGCCGCGCGGACATCGTCGCGCGCGGCGAATATCTGGCCCGCGCCGGCGATTGCATCGCCTGCCACACCCAGCCCGCTGGCAAGCTGTTCGGCGGTGGCCGGCCGATGGACACGCCGTTCGGCGCGCTCTATACGCCCAATATCTCGTCGGACAAGGTCGACGGCATCGGCAAGTGGAGTGCCGACGAGTTTTACCGGATGATGCATACCGGCAAGTCGCGCGACGGCTCGCTGCTGTATCCGGCCATGCCGTTCGCGTCCTATACGAAGATCACGCGGGCCGACTCGGATGCAATCTACGCGTATCTGCAATCGGTGCCGCCGATCCATCAGCCGAACCGTCCGCACGAACTGCGCTTCCCGTTCAACCAGCGCCAGTTGCTGCGCGGCTGGCGCGCGCTGTATATGCACGAGGGCGAGTATCAGCCGGACCCGACGCAGTCGGTCGAATGGAATCGTGGCGCCTATCTTGTCGAAGGGCTTGGCCACTGCACAATGTGCCATACGGCGATCAACGCGCTGGGCGGCAACTCCCCCTCGAAGCAGTTCGAAGGCGGCCTGATTCCCATGCAGAACTGGTATGCGCCGTCGCTGACCTCGAACAAGGAAGCCGGCCTTGGCGACTGGAGCATCGACGACATCGTCGACCTGCTGCACTCGGGTGTGTCGCGGCGCGGTGCGGTGTACGGGCCGATGGCCGAAGTCGTCTATGACAGCTTCCAGTACCTTTCCGAAGACGACGTGCGCGCGGTTGCGGTCTACCTCAAGGCGTTGCCGGCGCGCTCCGGCGAAGCGCAGCAGAACCCGCCCGGCGCCGCGATGACCGAGGAAGAGAATCGTCTGACGCCGCTCGGCAAGAAAATCTACGACGCCCAGTGCGCGATCTGCCACGCTGCGCAGGGGCAGGGCAAGTTGCCGAACTTCCCGCCGCTCGCCGAAAACCAGTCGATCCAGATGAGCTCGTCGGTCAATCCGATCCGCATGGTCCTGAACGGCGGCTATGCGCCGGGCACCAGCAAGAATCCAATGCCGTACGGCATGCCGCCGTTCGCCCAGACCCTGTCGGACGAAGAAGTGGCCGCCGTGGTGACCTACATCCGCACGGCATGGGGCAATCACGGCACACCCGTGACCGTGAAGGAAGTCAACGAGTTGCGCCCGGCACCGCTCTTTTGAGGCAGTGATGATCCAATCCCCCCTTCCTCCAGGCGACGGTAGCACCGCCTCCGGCGACGAAGCAGACCGCGTCGACCAGATTGTCGGCAGCGGCCCGCGCGGCGCGATCGCGGTGGCCGGCGTCGCGACGGCCATCGTGATAGGCATGTGGTACGTGTTCTACTTCCTGGTGTTCCTGCCGCGCGGCGTCATCCAATAAGCGAATCACTCATCGAACCAGATGGCGCCATGTCGAACCCTACTATTCCCGACCCGCACACCGCCGCTGAAGTCGCCGCGCGCATCGAGCGCCGCTGGGCAGCACTCGCGGTGCTGCTCATCGCGAGCACCGTCGCAGTGGTGATCTTCACCGGACTGCACTGGGCGGCGATGCCGCCCTCGCGCGTCGAGACGATCCGGCCTGAAACGCTGAACATCGCAGGCGAATTTATCGAGAGCAATCTCGGCAGCGCTCTCGAGTCCGACGGCTCAGTCACCGTGCGCATCATCGCGCAGCAGTACTCGTTCACGCCGCAGTGCCTACTGGTTCCCGCTGAAACACCGATTACTTTTCGCGCGACGAGCGCCGACGTCGTGCACGGCTTTCTCGTCACCCATACCAACATCAACTCGATGGTTGAGCCCGGCTATATCTCCACTTTCAGCACCACTTTCCCGGAGCCGGGCGATCACCTGATGCCGTGCCACGAATATTGCGGCACGGGCCACCAGGGGATGTGGGCGCATGTGAAGGTCATCGACAAGGCCAGGTTCATGCAAATGGCCGCCAATTCGCGGAGACTCAGCTGTGTTAAATAACAAGCGACTCGTGCTCTCGCATTTCTGGCTGGCGTTCGGCGTCTTCGGCGCAGCGCTCTTGCTCGGCGCGTGGCAGATGTATGTGCGCAGCCCGCTGCACGCGTGGCTGCAGGACTCCGAAATCTACTACCGCTCGGTGACCGAGCACGGCACTGTCATGGGCTACGTGTTCCCGACGCTCGTGGCGATGGGCTTCGGCTATGCGGTCACCGAGCTTTCTCTCAAGCGCACGCTCATCGGTGTGCGCTGGGCGTGGCTCGGGTTCGTGCTGGTGGCGGCGGGCGCGGTCATGGCCTCGATCACGGTCGCGCTCGGGCTGGCCTCGGTGCTCTACACGTTCTATCCGCCGATGATCGGCAGCGTGTTCTATTACCTCGGCGTGGTGCTGGTGGTGGTGGGCTCGTGGATATGGGTGGCGCTGATGTCGGTGAACCTCGCGGCGTGGAAGCGCGACAACCCCGGCACGCCGGTGCCGCTGCCGATGTTCGCGACCGTGGCGGGTGCTTATCTGTGGGGGTGGACCGCCGTGGGCGCGGCGCTCGAAATCATCTTCCAGATCCTGCCGGTCGCCTTCGGCTGGAAGACGACGATCGATGCGGGCCTCGCGCGCGTGTTCTTCTCGTGGACGCTTCACGCGATTGTCTATTTCTGGCTGATGCCGGCCTATATCGCGTTCTACACGATCGTGCCGCGCGCGATCGGCGGGCGGCTCTACAGCGATATGATGGGGCGCATTGCGTTCATCCTGTTTCTCGTGGTGGCGATGCCGATTGGCATTCACCACCTGTTCGCCGATCCGCAAGTGGGCTCGGGCTTCAAGTTCCTGCAGTCGGTGTTCACGGCGCTGGTGGCGGTGCCCACGCTTCTGACGGTGTTCACGATCTGTGCATCGGTGGAGATTGCCGCGCGCCTGCGCGGCGGCAAGGGCGCGTTCGGCTGGCTTCGCGCGCTGCCGTGGGACAACCCGCAGATGCTAGCGCTCGCGCTCTCGTTTGTGATGCTGGGCTTCGGCGGCGCGGGTGGCCTCATCAACATGAGCTACCAGCTCGACTTGACGATCCACAACACGCAGTGGATTACCGGGCACTTCCACCTGATCTACGCTGGCGCGATCGTCATCATGTACTTCGCGATCGCCTACGACTTGTGGCCGCAGATCACGGGCCGCGCGATGACGAACTGGAGGCTCATGCGCCTGCAGCTGTGGCTGTGGTTCATCGGCATGATCGTGCTGACGTTCCCGTGGCACTGGGTCGGCATTCTGGGCATGCCGCGCCGCATGGCGTACTACGACTACACCGACCCGGAGATCGCGGCGCAGGCGATCTGGGTGGTGATGTCGGCGATCGGCGGCTTCATCCTCGTGCTCTCGGCGATCGTGTTCTTCGTGGTTCTGATTCAAGGGCATCGCAGCGAAGCCGCCGAGCCCGAGGAATACCGCTTCAGTACCGCGGTGCACGAGCCGCGTACGGTGCCGGTGGCGCTCAACGGCTTCGCGCTGTGGCTCACGCTGATGGTTGCGCTGACGGTGCTCAACTACGGCTATCCGATCGCGCAGTTGATGGCAAGAGGCGACACCGTCCCGGTAATTCCGATTGGAGCCCGGCGATGAGCGAAGAACGCCTGTTCTCGTGGAGCAATCGCTGGTTCAAGACGAGCGTCACCGCCACGGCCGCGGTGTTCGTGTTCGGCGTGGCGGTGGGCTTCGTATGGCTGCCGTCGGTGCAGCGCGATGCGCAGTTCCAGGGTCTCTGGAATGCGATCTGTAGCGCGGCGGGGGTGCCGCAGCATTGGCTGGCCAACGAGGCGCCGGTGGCGCCGCACGTGCGGTTGAGCAAGGTGGAAGTGACGCCTCAATTGCTCGCGGGGGCGACGCGGCTATCGATCGGACGGGGCGCCACTCTATCGCTGCGCTGCACGATGTGCCACGGCGAGCGCGGCATGAGCGGGGCGAACTCGCCGAATCTGGCGGGGCAGTATGCGATCATGGTCTACAAGCAGTTGCAGGACTTCCAGAGCGGCGCACGTGTGAACGCCGTGATGGCGCCGATGGCGGCGAACCTGAGCGACCAGGACATGCGCGATCTGGCCGCCTACTACGCGTCGCTGCCGCGACCGAGGCTGGCGCAGGGCCTCGATGCGGCGGGCGCCCCCGGGATCGTCCTGCATGGCGCGCCGCTGCGCAATATTCCGGCGTGCGCGACGTGCCATGGCGGGATCGACAACAAGGCGGGCAGCCCCTGGCTCGACGGCTTGCCGGCGGCCTATACGCAGGCGCAGCTGCAGGCGTTCGCGTCGGGCGAGCGGCATAACGATATCTCGGAGCAGATGCGCAACATTGCGCGCAATATGACGCCGGATGAGATCGCCGCTGCCGCTTCTTACTACGCAAACCTGACGCGGTGATGAAGCCGCGTGCGCTAGCCTGCGCCTTCGTTGACTTTTCGGCCTTGCCGAAGCTGCCGGGGAGTGCGGCCGGTCCTCTGGCGAATCACGCGCACGAAATGCGACGCATCCGAGAATCCGGCGCGTCGGCCGATCTCAGCGGTTGTTACGTGATCAAATGCCCGTGACTGGAGCATACGCACGGCCGCTTCTGTCCTGGCTTTCAGCAACAGTTGACCGAACGTCTCGCCGCTGCTTGCCAGAACCCGGTGCAAAGTGCGAGGCGACACATTTAACGCTGCTGCAATGTCGCTTGCAGTCAACTGCGACTCAGTACGACGCTGCATGATGCACTCGTGAATCCGTTCAAGCAGGGATCGCTCCGTAGGCGATGTCTTGAACGATTCGCCCGAAAGCTCGTGGGCCGTAAGCGCAAGCAATGCACCGAGTTGATCGGCGAGAACGGATTCAGCCAGCGGCGCGTGAAGGGTGAACTCAGGCGAGAGCTGGCTCACATAGCTTGACAGCACTCGCCCCCATCCCGAGTCTGCTGAAATTCTCCGACCTGTTAGTCCCTCCACGTTCGAGCCCCACGTGGCCAGCCATTCTGGCGGGAGCGTCAAATTCAGGAAGTCGTACGTGTCCGGACAATTCATCTCGAACTCAAGCTGCGAATCAAAAAGTACCAACTCGCCAGGCAGAATCCGCGCCTGCCCGCGGTGCGTCGTCGTCCACGGGTGGTTACGGCTCATCACGAGGTGAAACGAACGACCCCGGCTCCGCGCAATCTCACGTGGCGTGGTCAGGGCATCGTGTGCTGATCCACATTGGGCTGTTACCGTAACCATACCGAGCGGGGTGCTCACGAGGTTCGACTCGAACTGGCGTGGCGAGTGGCAACCGATCGCCATCGGCACGAGGGCAGAGGCGAGAACGTCGGCCCAGTAGTCAAGCCGCTGCACTGGTGGCACATCTTGCGTCGACAACCGCGCAATCGAAGGTGGCTCGACGCTCCACATATTCTTCCTCTTATGGTGATTAAGCAAAGATTAGGACGCTGAGATCGCCTGGTCAATCAGGTTTCCTGAGCAGCGTCGTGATCCGAACATAAGGTGCGAACCTTTGCGAATCCTCGGCCCGTGTTGGATGCCCTTCGCTGAGCGTTCCGGCGCGGGGACGATTTGATCCGAGGAAAGGCGTACATCACCGAAGGCCGGCAATGGTCTTCTGTGGCACTTACAGACCATATTTCGGGCATGAATGGCACGATCAGTCAATCTGGCGCGCGAGGCCACATCTAAACTTGTGGCTGCAAGGTTCATAGACGGCGAATCGGGCAAGCAAAGCCGGCGTCCTTCACATTTAACGAATCGTTGTGGGACGGTGCGTTAGTCGTACAGACCGCCGCGGCGCCGCTGTCGGGCGTTGCGTACCCCCTATATTGATGATGGAAACGTTGCAACTGCGTCCACTCACGATGCCGAAGCGAAGCACAGCAGAAAAGCGAAAGCTAGCCGAAACGTTTGTGCTTCGCTCAGAACGCTGGGCCTCGCATTGATCTGCCAGAAAACAAAGCGGGACAACCTACCGTCACCTCTTTGGGGTGGCGGCTCCTCCATCGGTGGATGACTCACGACCCACGGGCACAACGGCTCAAGCTATCAACAGAGATTAGTTCACCCCGGTTGACATCACGATACCCCATGAATTTCTTCGCGGAATTGGTCGAGCAGTCGGAGCGGCTCCGTTGCCTTCCAAAGCGTCGGCTGTTTCGATCAGATACCTCGGTCGACCAGATTGCCCGATTACGTTATCTGGCCTGGCTTTGGTTAGCCGGTGGCTTTGCCATGGCGACTGCGACCGGGGTCTGCTTCCACCTTCAGGCTCGCCTTGGCACAACGGGATTTGTCTATCTGATTGTCATTGTGTTGCTGTCGTTAATGGACAGCTTCATTACCTCTGCAGTTTTCTCGATAACCGCTGTTGGCTGCCTTGCTTTTTTCTTTACGCAGCCGATCTTCGGCTTTCGGGTCGCTGAGTTACGCGATGTTGCAGCGCTGATTGCTTTTCTAACCACGTCACTCGCCATCACCACACTTGTGAGACGCGTACGTTGGCTCGGGAAAGCAGCACGCGAGCAGGCCCGCCTCCTCGATCTGTCCCACGACTCTTTCTTCGTTCGCGACATGAACGCCGTGATCACCTATTGGAATCGCGGCGCGGAGGAGCTTTATGGATGGGAAAAGGGTGAGGCACTCGGCAGGACTTCCCACCAACTCCTGCAAACCCGCTTTCCCGTCTCTATTGACGACATCATGAACACGTTGCTGAAGATGGGGCGCTGGGAAGGTGAACTCGTTCATGCCAAACGGGACGGTTCGCAAGTCGTGGTAGCTAGCCGTTGGTCATTGCAGCACAGTGCGAACGGACACCCCATCTCGGTTCTCGAAACCAACAATGACATTACGCTGCGCAAGCGCGCCGAAGACGCGCTGCGCCGAAGTCAGGCGGCCTACCTGGCTGAAGCCCAGCAATTGAGCCTCACCGGCAGTTTCGGCTGGAACCCAGCGAGCGGAGAGATTTTCTGGTCCGAGCAAAGCTTCAGGATCTTTGGATACGACCCGGACATCATCCCCACGGTCGAGTTAACGCTCGAACGCGTGCATCCCGACGATGTTGCCCTCTTCAGGCAAGTGATCGATAAGGCGACGAGCGGCGAACAGCAATTTGATTGTGAGTATCGTCTGCTGATGCCGGACAGCTCCGTCAAGCATCTCCACGTCGTCGCCCATGTGGTGACCGATGAACCCGGCAAGCGGCGGTTTGTGGGCGCAATAATGGATGTGACCGCGACGAAGCTTGCAGCGCAAAAGTTGCATGAGGCACAGACAGAACTCGCGCGTGTTACGCGCGTGACGACACTGGGAGAACTGAGCGCATCGATCGCCCACGAAGTCAGCCAGCCGCTCGCCGCGATTGTCACAAACGGCGAGGCCTGTCTGCGATGGCTGGGGCACCCGAGCCCGGAACTGGCGGAGGTGCAGTCCTGCATCACGCGCATGATTGGCGAAGGCCGGCGCGCGAGCAAAATTGTTCATCATATCCGCACGCTGGCCAAGAAGGATTCTCCTCAGAAAACGCTACTGGACCTCAACGACGTGATCAATGACGTCGTCTGCCTGACTCAGCGTGAAGTTTTTAATCACAAGGTATCGCTCTGCCTCAAACTTGCCTATGGGCTGCCCCCGTTGCTGGGCGACCGGGTTCAGCTTCAGCAGGTGATCATAAATCTTATGATGAACGGCATTCAGTCCATGGACGGCATTCATGGTCGGCCCCGTGAGCTGCTCATTGAGTCACGCATGGATGAGGATGGAAACCTGGTCGTCGCGGTTCAGGACTCAGGGTCGGGAATTGATCCGGAGAATGCAGAACGACTATTCGATGCTTTCTTCACGACGAAACCCAACGGTCTCGGCATGGGATTGTCAATCTGCCAATCGATTGCCGAAGCTCACGGAGGACGGATGTGGGTGTCCAGCAAGCCAGGCCACGGCGCGACCTTCCAACTCGGCCTGCCTGCGATTATCGGTCGTCCGGATAACGCACGAGGACAAATCGACTTCCGGGAGTTAACCAAACGTGCACCCCAATAGGTGCGCTGCAGCATCTCTAGTGATTCACTTTCGGTCGACACTGTTGTCGAGAACATACGTCAAGCAACGACGAGCAGACCGATTTGACATTAGATCGTCTTCTTCCGGAGCCCGACAGGATGCACCAGCGGATCTTGCCGTATCCAAAAGAAAACGGATTGAGCGAGAAGCGTTCATTGCGGCATGAAGGTATCAGAACGGTATCGGTATGCAGAACCTTGCCGCGCATTGTGCCGATAGGGAGACGTTGATGAGTTCGGGACAAGATTTGAGTTCGGTCAAAGACACTAGCGAAGGCGCGCGATCGGTGGTGTACATTGTCGACGACGAAGAAGCGATGAGACTCGCGCTAGGCACCCTGCTGCGTTCTGTCGGGCTACACGTTGAAACGTTCGCATCTTCTCCGGAATTTCTGGCATTTCCGAGGTATGACGCACCTAGTTGCCTGATTCTCGATGTCAGGCTGCGGGGCGAGAGCGGTCTTGCATTTCAGGAGGAGGTTGCAAAGAGCGCGCTTCGCATGCCGATCGTTTTCATGACCGGGTACGGTGACATTTCAATGTCGGTCAAGGCCATGAAAGCAGGTGCTCTCGATTTTTTCGCCAAACCTTTTCGCGACCAGGACATGCTGGATGCTGTCACTCATGCGTTGACACGTGACCGCGAGCGGCTTCTGGCCGAACAGTCAATTGCCGCCCTCCGCATTTCCCATGATTCATTGACGCGACGAGAAAAACAGGTCATGGAATTCGTCGTGGCCGGCCTGCTGAATAAGCAGATTGCCGCGGAAATGAAACTCAGCGAAATTACGGTAAAGATTCATCGTGGACAAGCGATGAAAAAAATGGCCGCGCGCTCGGTAGCGGATCTCGTCAGAAAGGCAGAAGCGCTTGGCGTTAAGCCGCATTCGGAAAGATCGGGTTGACAGCGTGGGGCCCAGAAGTTGCAATGTTTCGCGCGTCGTCTGCATGGTTGCTGCGGTGTGCGCGCGCTGGCGCGAGTCGTTCCGCATGCCGCCGTTCAGGTAAGTCATCGGTACCCTCGCTGGAATGGCACGTCTCTACGACACAGTCGCGCGCGTCCCACTGTGCGCTTACAAGGCGCTCATAGGACCGCTGAGCCTGCAGCGAAAGACCAACAACGCAGCACACTGCGAGTGCAACCAGCGCAACAGAAAACCGTACAAGGTATTAGACCACTACATTGTTCATGGTCAAGATATACAAATGTATGAGAATCCAATGCCAATTCGTTAGTAAGACTAGCCGTTCGTAGCATGGTTTTGTGCGAGGCGCATTTCTAAACTAATCTCATGGACTTGACCGCGCATCGCAAAAAAACCCCGGTGGTCGGCGGGAGGCTCACGCGCCACGTGTGCGAGATAGCGGGCACTGGAACCGAGAAAAAGCGAAAAGAAGGATTGCGCGCAACTACGGACTTGGAATTCTGGCGATCGCAAAAGTATCGTAGATCATTTTTAACGTTCATGCGGAGTGTTGAGATCCATGGTTGAGTCACTTACCCCGGAATCGTTTGAAACGATCGTCTTTGAAAAGAAAGGTGCTGTCGCCTACGTCACGCTGAATCGCCCCAAGGTTCTCAATGCATTGAACCAGCGAGCCATCAGCGAGTTGAGGACAGCGTTCGAAGCCGCTCGGGATGATTCTCAGGTCAGCGGTGTCATCGTCACTGGCGCAGGTGATCGCGCATTCATTGCGGGAGCGGATATCGGCGAACTTGCGAGCGCGACACCCGTCGAGGCCGAGCAGCACACACGTGACGGGCAGGCCTTGCTCAGTCTCGTCGAAAGCCTCGGCAAGCCGGTCATTGCAGCGGTCAACGGTCTTGCGCTTGGCGGCGGATGTGAGACCGCATTGGCCTGCACGATCCGACTCGCAACATCAACTGCGAAATTCGGGCAACCCGAAATCAAACTCGGCCTCATTCCGGGCTTTGGCGGAACACAGCGTCTTGCGCGCCTTGTCGGCAAGGGAATCGCGCTGCAGCTCATTCTCACCGGCGAGATGATCACCGCCGAAGAAGCGCTTCGTATCGGCCTTGTTAACGAAATCGTCGAGCCGTCGAAGCTTCTCGCGCGTGCAGAAGAAATTCTCGCGCAGATCGCCGTGAATGCACCCCTCGCGGTGCGCTACGCCATGGCGGCCGTCAATCGCGGACTCGACGGCTCGCTGTTTGAGGGACTCGCCCTTGAAGGAGCCTTGTTTGCGCTGTGCGCATCCACTGAAGACAAGACGGAAGGCACTAAAGCATTCCTCGAAAAGCGGCCACCAAAGTTCACCGGCCGATGAATAGCGACTGTCCATACGACCGTCGTTACTGTTTTAAATACAGCGCGTAACCCACGCGACCAGGTTAGTCCTAATTCATGGAGATGACCAGATGACTACCGGCAACCACATCTTCTCGGATCTGAAAGTACTCGATCTGGCAAGCTATATTGCGGGCCCGGCCGCGGCGACGATCCTTGCCGATTTTGGCGCCGACGTCATCAAGGTGGAACCCCCCGGTACGGGTGACGTCTATCGCTTTTTTTCGGCGATGCCGCCGAATCCAACCAGCGACGTCAACTACGCGTGGCAACTGACGAACCGCAACAAGCGCAGCATTGCCATCGATCTGAAGTCTCCCCGCGCGAAAGAAGTGATGCAGCGCCTTGTGCGCTGGGCCGATGTCGTCGTCGTCAATTTTCCTCCTCGCGTGAAGGCCTCTCTGGGCGTCACTTATGAAGATCTCGCGCCGCTGAACGAGAAGATGATCTACGCGGATATTACAGGGTACGGCTCCGAGGGGCCGGAGGCCGATACACCAGGGTTCGACGTGACCGCCTATTGGGCACGCTCGGGCCTGATGGAAGTGACGCATGATGCCGGAAGCCCGCCGACGCTTCCGATACCCGGCATCGGCGACCACGCGACTGCGACAACGCTCTATGCGGCGATCGTCACAGCGCTTTATGTGCGCGCGACGACGGGCAAGGGCAGCCACGTCTCGACTTCACTGATCGCAAACGGTATCTGGGCGGCGGCAGCGTGGGTCGAAGGCGGCCTCAATGGCGGCCATTTCTTCGCGCAACATAACCGTAAGTCTCCACCCAATGCGCTGCTCAATCCGTACCAGACGTCGGACAATCGCTGGATTCTCCTTGTTGCTGCGCAGCGCAAGGACTGGCCCGGATTCGTGAAGACGATCGGCAGGCCAGAGCTACTCGAAGATCCGCGTTTCACCGACGACAAGCGCACGGCCAATGCTGCACAGCTTGTTGAGATTCTTGATCCGATCTTTGCGAGTCAACCGCTTTCCCACTGGAAGGAAGTGCTGAGCGCGGGCCGCGTGATTTTCGGCGTCGTGCAGATCGCGCAAGAGATCATCAACGATCCTCAACTGTCGGCCAACGGTATCGTCGTGCCGCTCGAAGTTGCCGGAAGAGCAGGTGCCCGTACCGTCAGCAGCCCCATTCAGATCCATGGTGCACCGAAGGTCGAACCCTCCGTCGCGCCCCGGCTCGGCGAACACGGCGCGGTAATCCTGAAGGAACTGGGATTCGACGACGCCGACATTGCGCGGCTGAACGATGGCGGCGCCGTCGCCCGCTTTGAAGACAAATCATGAGGTAGCGCATCCAGGCGCCGGACCAGGCACCCCACCGCCCGGCTTCGCATACGTCGCGCTGCAGCACACACGGAGATGCACATGACTGAAGACGAAGTACGCTCGAGCGCCTATACCATGCCGTTGACGAGTCCCGCCTATCCTAAGGGTCCGTTCCGGTTCGTCAACCGCGAATTCGTGATCATCACCTATCGCACCGATCCGGAGGCGCTTGCCCGCGTGGTGCCGGCGCCGCTGAAGCCGACCGAGCCGATTGTCAAATACGAATTCATCAACATGCCCGACTCGAGCGGACTCGGCTCGTACACCGAATCCGGCCAGGTCATTCCCGTGACGTTCAACGGCGTGGCGGGCGGGTTCACGCACGCGATGTATCTCGACAGCGAAGCGGGCATTGCCTCCGGCCGCGAATTGCTGGGTTTTCCGAAGGTGTTGGCGCAACCGAAGCTCGAGGTGCGCAAGGACGCCCTGGTCGGCACGCTCGACTATAACGGCGTACGCATCGCCACCGCGACGATGGCCTACAAATACGCCGAGCTCGATCTCGTCGGCGTCAGGAAGTCGCTCGAAGCGCCAGGCTTTTTGCTGAAGATCCTGCCGAATGTGAACGGCACCGCGCGGGTCTGCGAGATCGTCAAATACCACGTCGACGATCTGACAGTGAAGGGCGCCTGGTCGGGACCCGCATCCCTGGAACTGCACCCACACTGCTTTGCACCCGTCGCGAAGCTTCCCGTTCTCGAGGTGCTGTCAGCTGTCCATATCCTGACGGATCTGTCTCTCGGGAATGCCGAGGTCGTCTACAACTACCTTGCGTAGACGTTGTCCAGACCCACTGTGCGAGATCGCCATGCCCGAGACGAAGACTTCCCAACCGTCGCTGCCTGCACCCGACAGCGACTTCTATCAGATCCACGACATTCTGAGCGAGGAAGAGCAGGCCATCCTCAAGAAGGTGCGCCATTTCATGGAAACGAGCGTCGCCCCGGTCATCAACCTGTACTGGGCTGAGGACCGGTTTCCGTTCGATCTGATTCCCGGTATCCGCGAGCTGAACATTGCCGGAATCGGCTTCAAGGGCTACGACTGCCCGGGAGGCAGCACCTTGCTCGACGGCTTCATCGCAATGGAAATCGCGCGGGTCGATGCATCGATCGCGACGTTCTACGGTGTGCACAGCGGCCTCGCGATGGGCTCGATCTACCTGGGCGGATCGGAAGAGCAGAAACAGAAGTGGCTGCCACCGATGGCGCGGATGGAGAAGATCGGCTGCTTCGGGTTGACCGAGCCGCTCGTCGGTTCCGGTGCCGGCGGGGGCCTGCTGACGACGGCCAAACGCGAAGGCGATACATGGGTCCTCAACGGCCAGAAGCGCTGGATCGGCAATTCGCCGTGGTGCGACGTCTCGATTATCTGGGCGCGGGACGTCGCCGACAATCAGGTGAAGGGTTTTATCGTCGAGAACAAGACCACGCCGGGATTTTCCGTCGAGAAGATCGAGCGCAAGGTTGCGCTGCGTGTGGTGCAGAACGGCGTCATCACGATGGATAACTGCCGCGTGCCCGAAGAAAACCGCCTGCAAGGCGATCTGTCGTTCCGCGACACCGCGCGCGTGCTCCGCTTGACCCGGCAGTACGTTGCGTGGGAGGCGGTCGGCTGCAGCATGGGCGCGTACGAACATGCGCTGAAGTATGCGCAGACGCGCGAGCAGTTCGGCAGACCGATTGCGTCTTTCCAGATGATCCAGGATCACCTCGCGAAGATGCTGGGAAATATCACCGCGTCGCAGTGCCTGGTCGTGCGGCTGGCGCAGTTGCAGGACCAGGACAAGCTCAAGGACCAGCATGCATCGCTTGCCAAGGCCTTCTGCACGGTGCGCATGCGCGAAACGGTGGCGTCGGCTCGTGAGATTTTGGGCGGCAACGGCATTGTGCTTGACTACAACGTAGCCCGCTTCTTTGCCGATTCGGAAGCGCTGTACTCCTATGAAGGCTCGCGCGAGATGAATTCGCTGATCGTCGGCAAGGCGGTCACCGGTTTCAGTGCGTTTGTTTAAAATTACCGGAGTTCATCTGTCATGGCCAAGCCAATCAAACGCGTCGCGATCATTGGGACGGGTGTTATCGGCGCGAGCTGGGCTGCGCTGTTCCTTGCGAAAGGCCTGGAGGTGGTCGCCACCGACATCGCCCCCGACGCAAAGAAAAAGCTCGACGATTTCATCTCGGCCGCCTGGCCTGCATTGGAGCATCTGGGCCTCGCCCCGGGAACTGCCCCGTCGAAGCTGGAATTCACCGACAACCTCGATGCCGCCATCGCCGGCAGCGATCTGATTCAGGAAAACGGTCCGGAGCGAATCGACTTCAAGAAAGATCTTTACCGGCGTCTCGATGAGGCCTTGGCGCCGGACGTGATCATTGCATCGAGTTCGTCGGGCTTGACAATGAGCGAGATTCAGTCGGCTTGCCCGAACCACCCTGAGCGGTGCGTGATCGGCCATCCATTCAATCCGCCGCATCTCATTCCGCTTGTCGAGATCGTCGGCGGCGCGAAGACCTCAGAAGAGACGATAGAACGCGTCAGCGCGTTCTATCGCGGCCTGGGCAAGCGGACGATACGCCTGCACAAGGAGGTGCCGGGCCATGTCGCCAATCGTTTGCAGGCGGCACTCTTTCGCGAGGTGGTCCATCTGATCGCGGAGGGTGTGGTCAGCGTGGCCGACGCCGATGCCGCCGTTTCGTGGGGCCCGGGCTTGCGCTGGGGGATCATGGGGCCGAGTCTTCTGTATCACCTCGGCGGCGGTCAGGGTGGCATCGAGCATTTCTTCGAACAGTTCACCGGCCCGTTGACGGCGTGGTGGCATGTACTCGGTACGCCGGAACTGACGCCTGACGTTCGCGCGACCATCATCAAGGGGGTGCACGAGGAGATTCAGTCACGCTCCTTACAGGAGGACCTTGCGACCTACCGCGACGAGGTTCTGATGGGCCTGCTGCGCTTGCGAGGAAAGGAATGACGCTATGCGTCCCAAGCGCGGCCTGTCGAGAGACTTTTGACTGACTATAGGCAACTGATCCGCAAGGCGAGCGTGATTATCTGGCATTGGGTTCGCTGTCGTCTCCATCGGCATACCTACCCGAGGTAATGATGTGGATATTCCGTGTCGATGAGCCGCGTCTCGGGGGCATCCGTATTCGCGAATGGCGCCGCCGCGCGCGCCATACCGTCGGCCTGCTCGTTCTGCTGCTGGGCGCCGCCGCTGTTGGGCTGGTCCTGCTCGATCAGTCCGATGCCTCTATTCCCGATAAAGTGTTCGCGGCCCTCTGGGACGGGGTCAATCTCGTCTCGACACTCGGTGATTTTACCGAGTTCAATCAGCCGCAGAAGATCTTTATGCTGCTAGCCATGTTCGCGACGCTGCTGATCGGCGGATTCGCGGTTTCGAGGCTCACCGGCATGCTATCGGGCGACGATGTGATGGCTTATCGGGAGAATAGGGTCATGGAAGGCAGGCTCGTACATCTCGCCAATCATGTGGTCCTGGTTGGGTTCCATTCGCTTGGTGAACTGGTCGCACACCGGTTGCGCGAAGCGCGACAGACGGTGCTTGTCCTCGTGGGCGATCAGGACCAGGCGGACCGCGCGGCGGATCGCGGCCATATGGTTGTGCTCGGTTCTCCGGGCGTGTTCGACGACGTGCTCAGGCGCGCGCGGCTGGACACCGCCAAGGCGCTGGTCGTGACGACGCCCGACAGCAATAACAATCTGGCGATCACCTTGCTGGCGCATTCGCTGAATGCCTCGCTCGCGATCATCGTGCCCGGCGAAAATCCCTTGAGAAAGGGGCTGTTCGAGAGTGCGGGGGCATCCAACGTGGTTATCGTCGATGAGATCGTGGCGGATGCGCTGGTCGGCAAGCTCACAGCGCGGGTGGAGACGACATGAAACCAGCGGCTTCCACGGATTCTCATCTGCATCGCATTGCGTTCCTGCAGAGACTTCTGCCCATCGACCCCGCACAACTGCCGCGCGACATCATTGCAGACATCACGCTGGCGGTCGTGGGCATCCCCGAGAGAATAGGGTATACCGCGACGTCTAGCTCTTTCCAAGTCCTTGCGATTGGGTAGAACCGCGCGCGAAAGGCTCGGATTGGTGATGCAAATCCTGATGACGCGAGCGACTTTGGAGCGACCACATGCCGTTCTTCAGAACAAAACGTGTGCCGCGTTCAGTCGTTGTTGCCCTGGCGGCTGTCCCTCTGACGGGCGGGTGTGCCAACTCGCCGTCCATTGGCGTGCTCGGCGCATACTTTCCCGACTGGCTGTTCTGTATCGTCGCGGGCGTCGTGCTCACGGTCGTCATCTATCTGGTTCTCAAGCGTTGGCAGGTCGACCAACTGATGTGGCCTTCAGCCGTGGTATATCCCACGCTCTTCGCCTTCCTTTCACTCGCTGTGTGGTTGATGTTGTTCCAACATTGAATCTTCTCAGGTAGATGCGATGGCGATAACTGCCAGCAGAACGAAGAAGATAGCATGGCCGGCCATCATTCTTGTCGTGGTGACACTGTTGCTGGCGGTGTTTGTCATCCGCCAGTTGGACCGCGCGCCGCGCACCGACGATGCCTATGTTTATGCGGATACGATCGACGTGGTGCCCGAGGTCAATGGGCGCATCGTCGAACTGCCCGTGCACGACAATCAGGCGGTGAAGCAGGGCGATCTGCTGTTCCGCATCGATCCGCGTCCCTATCAGGACGCGCTCACGCGGGGCAAGGCATCCCTCGTCGCGCTCGACCGCCAGATCGAGCTGACCCAGCGCACGGTCAATGCGCAGCAGTACAACGCGCAGTCGGTGCGTGCGGCCGTCGAGCGCGCGCGAGCCGCTGCCGGCCAGGCGTCCGATACACTGCACCGCATGGAGCCGCTGCTGTCGCACGGCTATGTATCGGCGGAGGACGTCGATCGTGCGCGCACCGCGCAACGTGCCACGCAGGCCGAACTCAGCGCCGCGCAACTGCAGGCGCAACAGGCGGCAGCGGCCGTGAGCGGCGTCGACGCGCTGGTTGCGCAGCGTGCCGTCGTCATGGCGGAAATCTCGATTGCCGAGCTGAACCTCGAATATTCGACCGTGCGGGCGCCGTTCGACGGACGCATCGTGTCGTTGAAAACATCGACGGGGCAGTTCGCGTCCGCGCTCAAACCCGTCTTCACATTGATCGACACGCGCCACTGGTATGTGGTCGCGAACTTTCGCGAGACAGAGCTCAAAGGCATCCGGACCGGGACGCCCGCCATCGTTTACCTGATGAGCGACACGGGCCAGCGCTTCCACGGCAGGGTCGATTCGATCAGCTATGGCGTCGCGTCCGATGAAGCCGGCCTTGCGTTGCAGGGCGGGTTGCCGCGCATTCAACGCACGCTTAACTGGGTCCGCGTCGCGCAGCGCTTCCCAGTGAAGATCCGCGTCGACAATCCGAACCCGGAGCTGTTTCGCGTCGGGACATCGGCGGTGGCTGTTCTGCACCCCGGGCGCGGCGACGACGGCGAGCGCCATTGAGGATCGCACATGGCCGCCGCCGACTACCTGCCCGTCACACTGCGCGATACAGGCGTGTTCCTCAGCCGCGAGCTCGCGCCTTTCCCCGGTCGCGTCAACGTGATGTTGCGTTGCATGTTGACGAGCGCGATCGTGATCGTCGCGTCGATGACGCTCGAAGTGCCGGAGCTTGCGCTGTCGTTGCTGGTGGTGTTCTACGTGACACAGGCGAACGTGGTGGTCACGCGGCTGGTAGGCCTGATGTTCATCGTCGGATCGACGCTCGGCATCGGTCTGTCGATCCTGCTGATGAAGTTTACATTCGGCTATCCGTTGCTGCGCATCGTCGTCGCGAGCCTGCTGTTCTTCGGCAGCGTGTATCTGCTACGCGTGCTCAAGATCGGTGTGGTGTTCTTCATAGTCGCCATCGTCGTGATCTATGTGCAGAGCTTCGTCGACCGGACCGATCAGGCCGATCTGCTGATCCGCGCGGTGTTGTGGGTGTGGGTCGCCGTTAACTATCCGATCGCGCTGACGCTCGTGGTCAACACGTTGTTGTTGCCCGCCGAACCGCAATTGCAGCTGAAGGCGGAAATCCATCGACAACTGGCGGCGCTGGACATGCGCCTGACGCAACTGATCGACGGCACCAGGCACGCCGAGCCGATCACGCTGGCGGCCCTCCAGCAAGGCGCGCTGACGCTGCAGAAGCTGCTCCGGTTCACGACGATGCGTGACGCCCACTATCGCGAGCATCAGGCGCTGCAGCTTGCATGCATTGCAACAGTGTCGCGTCTTTATCGCGGAGCGAGTGACCTGCCGCCCAGTTGGCCAAGCGCGTCGGCAGCGCAACTGGCGATGTTGCGCGAGTTGCACACGAACTGCCGCGCGCTCGACGAAGCGGTACTGACAGACGAGCCGTATCGCTACGTGAGCACGGCAACAACTGAAGAACGCGCTGCCGCCGATACGTTTCCCGCCGCGGCCGAATTGCAGCGGGCGCTGCGCGCATTCGCCGATCTCACCGCAAGCGATGTCGAACCCGGCAAGCCGCCCGCGAGCGAGCCGATGCTCGCGCCCGACGCATGGACCAATCCCGCGTACGCGCGCTTTTCGCTGAAGACGCTGCTCGCCGTGCTGGCCTGCTACGTGTTCTACAACGCCGTCGACTGGCAGGGCGTCCACACGATCATGCTGACTTGCGTGATCGTCGCGCTGCCGAGCCTCGGCGCATCGGCGCAGCGCGCGTTGCTGCGGGTGGCCGGTGCTGCCATCGGAAGCGCGCTGGCGCTGTTCATGGTCGTGTTCGTCGTTCCTCATCTCGACGACATTGTCGGTCTGCTGCTGATGACGCTGCCTGTCGTCGCGTTCGGGGCATGGATCTCGGCCGGTTCGGAACGGATCGGCTACGCGGGCGTCCAGCTGATCTTCACCTTCTCGCTCGCCTTGTTCGAACAGTTCGGTCCAACCATCAATCTGACTGAAATACGCGACCGGCTGGTCGGCATTCTGCTGGGCGTCGGTGTGGCGACTTTTGTGCAGATGTCGTTCTGGCGCGAGGGCGAGGGCGACGTGTTGCGGCAGAAACTCGCGACGATGCTGCGTGCGATTGCCGCCCAGCTATGCGCGCCACAGGCTGGCAGCGACGAACGGGATGAGTTGCCGTATGCGCAGCGCCAGTTGCAGGCGTGGGCCGTGCTGGCCGATTGCGAAGCGACGCTGTCGCGCGTCGCACTCGAGCCCGGCTGGCAGGAAGCGGAACAGGCCCAACTGACGCTGCGCGCACAAACCGTCCTCGCGCAGGGGCGCGAGATCATGCTCGCTGGCGATGCGCTGCACAAGGCGCTGGTGGCTCAGGCGGGGTCATCGAGCCCGCAGGCCGTGGGCGCAGTTCGGGCGGCTCAGGAACAGGCTTGCGCCGAGGTCAACCGTTACGCGGACGGGCTTGTCATCAGCCCGCCCGTGGCGTACGCCCCGCAACGCATCGGGATCGTTGCCCAGGCCGTCGAACCGGCCGATCAGCCGCTCATCGTCGCCGCGGAAGATCTGTCGCGGCAGGTCGCAGGCCTGCCGGACTGGCGCAGCGAGGCACCCGTCGCGGCGAGCTCTTCACAGGCCGTACGAACATGAATACGCGATCGGGTTTGCGTGCCTGGCAATGGCGTCGATGCTTCGTATGCGTCGCGGGGATATCGTTCGCGCTGTCGGGTTGCGCGCTGATCCATCACAACGGCACGCCCTATACCGAGATCGCGCCCGAGCAGATCAATCTTGCTGACGACATCCATCTTGCGCGAGAGGGTTGGCCCGCGGCGCGCTGGTGGGACCGCTATCGCGATGCGCAGCTCGACGCGCTTATCGATCAGGCGCTCGCCGATGCGCCGACGATGGTGATTGCGCGAACCCGCGTCGCGCAGGCGAAGTCGGACGTCGAGCTTGTCAGAACGGGGTCGAGCCTTCAGGTGGCCGCGCTGGCGTCGCTGAATCGCGTGCATGTCTCGGCGAACGGCTTTATCGGCCCGTTCGCGATGAACGAACCGGCGTTGGGGCTGACGGGTCCCTGGTACACCGAAGGCATCGTCGGGCTTGGCGCAAGCCTGGACGTCGACATCTGGGGCAAGCAGCGCGCGCAGGTCGCCGCATCGCTTGGTGTGAGCAATGCGCGGCTCGCCGAGACGGCCGCCGTCGAACTCGAAATTTCGACGGATGTCGCGCAGCTTTACTACGGCATTCAAACGACTTACCAGCTTATCGATCTGCTGAATGAATCGCACGACGTCGCGGTGTTCGCGGTGCAGGCACACGAATCACGTGCGGCGCGGGGTCTCGAAGCCCGCACGTTACTGGAAGAAAGCCGCGCGCAGCAACTGGCCATCGAACGGCAGATCGTGTCGGCGCAAGGGCAGATCAAGCAGTTTCGCGAATCGATGCGAGCGCTGGTCGGCGCGGGAGCCAACGGCTTGCCGGCGATCGAGCCCGTCGCGCTGCCGCGCTCGCAAGCGGCCCTGCCGGCGACGCTTTCATACGAACTGCTCGCCCGGCGGCCCGACCTGCAGGCGATGCGATGGTATGTAGAGTCATCGTTCGACCGGATCGACGCAGCGAAAGCGGCGTTCTATCCGAGTTTCGACATCGAGGCGTTCTTCGGCTTCAACGCATTGCATCTCGCGGACCTCTTCACGCATGCAAGCCAGCAGATCAACCTGATTCCGGGCCTGTACTTACCGATCTTCGACGGCGGCAGGCTCAACGCAAACCTGAGCGGCGCACGCGAGGGGAGCAACCTGTTGATCGAGCAGTACAACCAGGCCGTCCTCAACGCGGTACGCGATGTCGCGCAGACAGGCAGCCGTTTGCAGACCCTCGATGCGGAGACCGGGTTGCAGAAACAACGGATCGAATCGGTTGCGTTTGCGCGGGACAGCGCCGAAGCATCCTATCAACGCGGACTGACGAGCCGGCTCGCGGCGCTCGAAGCGCGCCAGCCGGTAATCGCCGAACAGGTTGCGCTGCTCACACTCAACGGTCAGACGCTCAGTCAGGAGATTGCACTGACGAAGGCGCTCGGCGGCGGTTATCGCGCCGATCCGCCCGTCGAACTGAAGTCGCGTTGAACGGCGCATATATAGGATTCAGAACTGCTGTGCGCGCAGCGATTCGAATTCCGTGCGGCACACGTCGCCGAATGTGGCGAGGATGTCGATCGAGCCATCCGCGAGCATCTCGCGAATCTCGACGAAGGTTTTGTCCGGCGCAAGGTAGGTGTCCACGATCTTGCGTCCGATCACGTCGGCTTCATCTGCGACTTCGCGCGACGACTGGACGCGCATGCGGCTGATCTTCGCGTAGAGATTGCCGAGCGAGGAAAGGTCCGGCTCGTTGTGTTGCAGCGCGTCGACATAGCACTTCGTGGCTTCCTCGATGAACTCCTTGTAGAGCTCCTGCCGCCGCACGCGGTCATGCGCTCGCCACTCCGCGCGAACCTGGGTGCGTTGGGTCAGCCATGTGGCAAGAACGGAAGTCAGGCCGCCGATGGCGGCGCCGACGAGTGCGGACAGTGCGGAGATGACCGATGGGTTCATAGAGCATTTTCTCTCTGCCAATCACGGTCATCCATATTAGCGCCCATGGGTGCATTTTCCGCGATACGTGTGCGACGCAACGCTTCGCGTTTACGCTGGCCGCGCTCGGGTTTTTGTTCAAGGACTCAGAAAGTGGCGTAGACCGCCCGCAAAGAAAAAATCCAGTCCGCGTTGCCCGGCAGCAGTGGGGCGGCATATCCAGGTGAAAACCCCTTGTCGCCCAGTGCCGGAAGGCGATTGGTTGTTGCCGAACAGCCGTGCTCCCTCCCGCATCACCCCCTCTCGCTCCCCCGTTCAAGGGATATTTCCAGATCGCGTTCGCGCCAATCCTCGCCGGAGTTTGCGCTTTGCGCGCCACTGGCCGAATCCGTTCTCGCCGATCAGGTCGGTGGGTTGCTTGCGCTTACGGCCCATGAGCTTTCAGGCCAATCGCTCAGGACATCACCTGTGGAGCGATCCCTGCTTGAACGCCGGTGAGTGTGTCCGTCGGTTGCGTTTCGTCATCTTCTGGTTCCTTGTTGCCGGCCATTATGACCGACTCACGTCCCAGCTTTTCCACTTACCGGCCTGTCCGAATTCTCGGCGCCACTTCTGTCCTTACATGGGCGACAGCCCAAAATCGCCGCGGCTTTCGATGAAACAGAAAAAGGCGCTTCACGAATCTTCGGTACTTCGAACGGAGCGGCATCCGGAAAATGCCCAACCTTGTCCATCAGCGCGACTATGCGTAAGATCGGTCCCGCCAACCTCACTCCGCCTTCATGTCCCCCCTCAAATACCTCACCGGCTACCCCGCACCTCTGCAAGACAAGGTGAGAAAGCTGATCGCCGCCGGTCAGCTCGGCTCCTACGTCGCGCAGAAGTACCCGAGCACGCACGAGGTGCAAACCGACCGCGCGCTCTACGAGTACTGCGCGGAACTCAAACGCGAACACCTGCGCAACGCCGAGCAGATCGACAAGGTCACTTACGACGGCAAACTCGACGTGATGCGTCACGCGCTCGGCCTGCACACGAGCATTTCGCGCGTGCAGGGCAGCAAGCTGAAAGCGAAGAAGGAAATCCGCATCGCGTCGTTATTCAAGGCCGCGGCGCCGGAGTTTCTGAAGATGATCGTCGTGCACGAACTCGCTCATCTGAAGGAGAGCGATCACAACAAAGCGTTCTATCGTCTGTGCGAGTTCATGCAGCCGGGTTATCACCAGATCGAATTCGATCTACGTCTGTATCTGACACATCGCGATCTGGCGAAGAAGACCGTGTGAGGTACGCCGCGCGGCAGGCGCGGCAGGCGCGACAAACGGAGCTGACTTCAAGCCGCCAGTTCCGCGGCATCCTCCACCATCGACGCCGTCAACAACACCGGAATCGACTTCGACGTCGGCGTACCCGCGCCATCTGCGACCGAGGAGAGCGGCACCAGCGGATTCGTCTCCGGATAATAAGCGCCGAGGCAGCCGCGCGGAATGTCGTACTCGACGAGCAGAAAACCGTCCACGCGTCGCTCGATGCCATCGGCCCACACGCTCGTGATATCGACGCGCTGACCAGCCGCGAACCCGAGCATCGCGAGATCGTCCTTGTTGGCGAACAGCACGCGCCGCTGTCCGTACACGCCGCGATAGCGATCGTCGAGACCGTAAATCGTCGTGTTGTACTGATCATGTGAGCGGGTGGTCATCAGCGTCATCAGGCGTTCGCCATGTTGCTTCTTCGCCTGATGAATCGGCGTGTCGAGCGCGATCGCGTGGACGATGAACTGTGCCTTGCCGCTCGGCGTTTTCCAGATGCGATCGCGCGATGCGACGCCGAGATGGAAGCCGCCCGGCTTCTTCAGACGCTCGTTGTAGTCGTCGAAACCGTCGATCACCTTCGCGATGCCCTCGCGAATCAGCGCGTAGTCGGCCGCATGGGCGAGCCAGTCCATCTTGCCGCTGCCCAAAGTCGCATGCGCCATGCGCGCGACGATCGCCACTTCGGAAAGCAGATTGTCCGACGCCGGCTTGTTCATCCCATACGAGATGTGCACCATGCTCATCGAATCCTCGACGCTGACGCCTTGTGCCACGCCGTTCTGTACATCGATCTCGGTGCGTCCGAGCGTCGGCAGGATCAGCGCGTCGCGGCCATGCACGAGGTGGCTGCGATTGAGCTTCGTCGTCACGTGCACGGTCAGATCGCATGCGCGCATCGCGTCCCACGTGCGCGGCGTGTCCGGCGTCGCGATCGAGAAATTGCCGCCCAGCCCGATGAACACCTTCACCTTGCCGTCGAGCATCGCCTGAATCGTGTTGACGACGTCGAGTCCGTGCTCGCGCGGCGGCGCGAAGTCGTAGGCTGCGCCGAGCTTGTCGAGAAACGCTTCAGCAGGCTTTTCTTCGATACCGACGGTGCGGTCGCCCTGCACGTTCGAGTGGCCGCGCACCGGGCACAGCCCCGCGCCGCGCCGGCCGATATTGCCGCGCATCATCATCAGATTCGACAGCAGCTGTACCGTCGCGACCGAGTTCTTGTGCTGCGTGAGACCCATGCCCCAGGTCGAAATCACCGCGCGGCCCTTCACGTAGATATCGGCGAGCTTCAGCACCTCATCGAGCGGCACGCCTGCCTCGGCGACGATCGTGTCCCAGCGCTCGGCGCGCAGATCGTCGGCGAAGGCAGCGAAGCCGACTGTGTGCTGGGCGATGAAGCCGAAGTCGAGCACGCGCTCGAGGCCCGACACGAGCGCTTCGTCATCCAGTTCGAGCACGCGTTTGGCGACGCCCTTGATCAGCGCGAAATCGCCGCCGACCTTCGGACGGATGAATACCGAGCTGATTTTCGTGCTGCCCATCGTCAGCATTTCGACCGGATGCTGCGGGCTCGCGAAGCGTTCGAGGCCGCGCTCCTTCAGCGGATTGATCGACACGATCGTGGCGCCGCGCTTCGCGCATTCGCGCAGCTCGCCGAGCATGCGCGGATGGTTGGTGGCCGGATTCTGGCCGAAGATCAGCAGCGTATCCGCGTGTTCGAAGTCATCGAGCGTGACCGTGCCCTTGCCGATGCCGACCGTGTGCGGCAGGCCACGGCTCGTCGCCTCGTGGCACATGTTCGAGCAATCGGGAAAATTGTTGGTGCCGTACATGCGCACGAACAGCTGGTACAGGAACGCGGCTTCGTTGCTCGCGCGGCCCGAGGTATAGAACGCGGCGCGGTCAGGATCGTCGAGACGCTTCAGATGGCTCGCGATCAGCGCGAACGCGTCGTCCCAGCCGATCGGCACATAGCGGTCGCGCGCGGCGTCGTAGACGAGCGGATCGGTCAGGCGGCCGTGCTGCTCGAGTTCGAAGTCGGATTGCGTCATCAGCTCCGTGACGCTGTGCCGCTCGAAGAACGCGGGCGTCACGCGCTTGCCGGTGGCCTCGGCGGCCACGGCCTTCACGCCGTTTTCGCAGAACTCGAATGTCGACGCGTGCTCGCGATCCGGCCACGCGCAGCCGGGGCAGTCGAAGCCGTCAGGCTGGTTCTGCTTGAGCAGCGTGCGGTAGTTGCGGCCCGCGACCTTTTCCTTGAGCAGATTGATGGCGACATACTTCAGCGCGCCCCAGCCAGCGGCGGGGTGCTTGTACGGCTCGATGCGGGCTTCGGCTTGTGTTTCGTTCTTCATGACGTGGCGGTGGACAGATTCGACAGGCTTTGCAGCCCAATGTTGGAGAGCGTACTGTGTTCCACAAACCACGTTGGATACAGAAAATCGGAAAGAATAGGAGTACAGTTGCGCGACGATGCCTGAAGCCGCCCGAATCCACCCGAATCGCATGAAGCTCTACGAAAAACTCGCCGACGAAATCACCGAAGCCGTGCGCCGCGGCGTGTTCGCGGCCGGCGAGCGGGTTGCGTCGGTGCGTCAGGCGAGCCAGCAGCACGGCGTCAGCATCAAGACGGTGCTGCACGCGTATGCGCTGCTGGAGAGCCGCGGCATCGTCGAGAGCCGGCCGCAGTCGGGCTATTTCGTGCGCGACGCGGCCGCGCGGGCGCTCGCGCCGGCGCCCGCCGCGGCCCGCGCGGGCCGCGAGTCCGCGCCGCCGCCAGTGCCCGCGACGGTCGATGTGAGCCGGCTCGTGCTGTCGACGCTACGCAGCATCCGCGCGCATGACGCCGTGCCGTTCGGCTCGCCGTATCCCGATCCGTCGCTGTTCCCGTGGCGGCGCATCAACCAGTACGCCAACGCGATCGCGCGGCGGCACGCGAGCTGGAATCTGATCGACGATCTGCCGCCGGGCAACCCCGAGCTGATCCGGCAGATCGCGCGGCGCTATGCGGAAAACGGTCTGCCGGTCGATCCGGGCGAAATCGTGATCACGCTCGGCGCGACCGAGGCGATCAACCTGAGCCTGCAGGCGGTCGCCAAGCCGGGCGACACCGTCGCGGTCGAGTCGCCGACCTACTACGCGATGCTGCACGCCATCGAGCGCCTCGGCATGCGCGCGATCGAGGTGGCGACGCATCCGGTCGACGGCATCGACATCGACGCGCTCGCGAAGGCGATCGCGCGGCAGAAGATCGCCGCGTGCATGGTGATGCCGAATTTCCAGAATCCGCTCGGCTTCTGCATGTCCGACGAGCGCAAGCGGCAACTGGTCGAACTGCTGGCCGCGCACGAGATTCCGGCGATCGAGAACGATGTCTACCAGGAGCTGTATTTCGGCGACACGCGGCCGTCGACGCTGAAGACCTTCGACACCCAGGGGCTCGTGCTGCACTGTGCGTCGTTTTCGAAAAGCCTGACGGCGTCGTACCGGATCGGCTGGGCGCTGCCGGGGCGCTATCGCGCGCAGGTCGAGAAGCTCAAGTTCCTGAATACGCTGACGACGCCGTCGGTGCCCCAGATCGCGGTCGCCGATTATTTGCGTCAGGACGGCTACGACCGCCATCTGCGGCACCTGCGCCGCGTGTACCGGCAGCAGGCGAGCATCATGAGCGCGCTGGTGCTGCGCTTTTTCCCGGTCGGCACGCGCGTGTCGACGCCGCGGGGCGGCTACGTGCTGTGGGTCGAGCTGCCCGTTGTGATCGATTCGATGCGGCTTTATCAGGCAGCGCTCGAACGCGGGATCACGGTCGGGCCGGGGATGATGTTTTCGACGCGCAACGATTTTCGGCACTTCATCCGGCTCAACTACAGCTATCCGTGGACCGCGCAGGCCGAAGCGGCGTTGAAGACGCTCGGTGAGCTGGCTACGACGATGGCGTGACAGGCGCTACGGCGATGCAAAACGACACATCACGACAGGTAGACCGACATGGATGACGACGACATCGACCCGCAACTCGCCGCGATACTCGCACAGCTATGGCGCGCGCATCGCGAGACACCCTGGCGCGCGTGGTCGCTCGCGAAGCTGTCGAAGCAGGCCGGCGTGCCGATGAGCAGCTTGCGGCGGCAATTGACGGCGCTCTCGGGAAGCGGTCTCGTCGATACGATGTGCCACGACGATGGCACCGGAGCCGCGTCGCTGAGTGAAATCGGCGCGCAGCTTTGCGCGGAGCTGTTCGGCACGAGCGAGGGCGGCGAGCCGTCGGCCGCCGACTGAGCGTCCCGGCGCAACTGCCGCCGGCGCGCAATTGATCCGGCGCACGGGTTGATTGTTGTCGTAGTCAGCGCGCTCCGCCGTCTCATGGCCCGACGCTCGCCTGCACCTGCGGTTGTGATTGCGATGGCGCCATGTCCGCCGCCTCGAGCGTGGCCACGCCGCAGAACCAGTCGGCATCGCGCGGCTGATACTTCCACCGCTTGCCGGACTGCCCGATCACGCTCGCACACTGCTCGTTCACCGCAAGGTCGGGCTGCGCGGCCGTGCATTGCAGCGTCGACGGGTCGGAGTGCGCATCCGCATCCACGGACGCCGCGTGCCGCGCGCCGCTCGGCAGGCTCGCCAGCAGTCGCTGCAATTCGTCGATACGCGTCGCGTACCACGTCCGCAGACACGCGGCGTCGCGGCAGTTCGCTTCGCGCCAGGCCCACTTGCTGTCGCTGTCGTCGATGAACGCGCGGCGCTGGGCGACTCGCCGCCGTGCCTTCCAGTAGAGTTGGCCCAACGTGTCGTCGAGCGTCGACAGGGCGGCGTCGCCGCAAATCATGCGCTCGGCCGGCGAGCGGCCGCGCTGGCAATCGAAGCTCGCAGCGTTGGCGTGCGGATGCGCGAGCAGCAGTCCGGCGATCAGGAGGGGGCGCAAGAGGGTCATCAGGGTCCGGGCGGTGCATCGGTTGATCATGCCGCCGATGATCGACCGGTCGCGCGCCTCGCGGACGTCCGAACAACGCGGGAATTCGGGCGGGTCGTTACCAGATGTTGCCGCGCGGGCTGCTGGCCCAGGTCGGCGCTCGCGCACCTTCGCGTGTCATGAAGTAGGCGCAACGTCTATATGTTGGCAGCGCGCAGTCACAGGCCTATACGAACAGTGGGTCCAACGTGCGCGCGGGCCCTGCTGCCGACTACCCGATCGTCGCGCAACTGCCGGCCCAGCGTCGAGCCGCTGCGGCGCCTGCGGGCCACGAACAGACGGCGCCAGCACTGCCGTCGCCCGTCGTACCGGCATCAACCGATGCTGGCACGCCACACCGGAGCCGTCCGCACGCGATGCATGGCAGATTTTCACGCTGGACTTAGCGTAAACCCCGGTGTGCCGCGTACACTAACTTGCCGATGTTGGGTTTGGGGGGCGCAACTATGCTTTGCGAAGCAACATCACGTGGCACGACGACAGCTGCGTCGGAGGGCGGCCGCTATCGGCCGGAACGGGCCGAGGAGGTACTCGCGTCCGAGCGCAGCGTGTTGCGGCTGATCACCCGCAACACGCCGCTGCCTGAACTGCTCGACGAAGTCTGCCGTCGCGCCGAGGCGCTGCTCGGCGACGGCGCGTGCTGCTCGATCCTGCTGCTCGACCCGGACGGCGTGCATGTGCGCGTCGGCGGCGCGCCGTCGCTGCCGCCCGCGTACAGCGCCGCGATCGAGGGCGCGGCGATCGGTCCGCGCGTCGGCTCGTGCGGCACGGCGATGTTCGAGCGGCGTCTGGTGATCGTCGACGACATCGAATCCGATCCGCTGTGGGAAAACTTCCGCGATTTCGCGTTGCCGCACGGCTTGCGCGCATGCTGGTCCGTGCCCTTCGAAAACGACGCGGGCATCGTGCTCGGCGCGTTCGCCGTCTACTACCGCGCCACCCGCTGTCCGACCCCCGAGGAAGAGGCGATGCTGCGCGACATCGGCAGCAGCGTCGGCCTCGCAGTCCATCAGGACGCGATGGCGCAGCGCCTCGCGCATAGCGAGGAGCGTCACCGGCTGGTCGTCGATCATCTCAGCGAGGGCATCGTCGTGCAGTCGCGCACCGGCATCGTGCTCGCCTGCAATCCGAGTGCGCAGCGCATGCTGCACGTGACACCGGAGGTCGTCGGCAGCAGCATGCGGACCGTGATGACACGCGCGTTCGGCGAGGACGGCTCGGTCATCGGCGAAGTCAACCGTCCGGTCTCGCAGGTCTTTGCGACCGGCAAACCGATGCTCGGCGTGACGGTCGGCCTCGAACTGATCGGCGGCGAAGTCGTGTGGATCACGCAGAACGTCGTGCCGATCCTGCGGCCCGGCGACAGCGAGCCGGACTCCGTGCTGATTTCGTTTTCCGACATCGGGCCGGTGCGCGAGGCGCAGCGCCAGCTGAAGTACCTCGCCACGCGCGATTCGCTGACCGGCCTCTACAACCGCGCCTACCTGACCGAGCGGATGCGCGACCTGTTCGCGCCGCGCGCCGCCGGCGACCATGATGGCGAGCTCACCAGCGTCGCCGTGCTGTTCGTCGATCTCGACGGCTTCAAGAAGGTCAACGACACCGCCGGTCACGAAGCCGGCGACGCCTTGCTGTGCAGCGTCGCCGAACGGCTGTCGGCCTGCGTCGGGTGCGCCGACACGCTGGCGCGCGTCGGCGGCGACGAGTTCGTGATCGTCGCCAGTGCGTACGGCAATACCGGCGGGCTGATCGGCCTCGCGCGCCGCATTCTGGACATGATCGCGGTGCCGTTCGCGGTGGCGGGCAACGAGTACTACCTGGGCGCGTCGATCGGCATCAGCCTGTTTCCCGAAGACGGCCAGGACGTCGCGACGCTGATGCGCAACGCCGATTCGGCGATGTATCACGCGAAGCAGCGCGGCCGCAACAACTTCCAGTTCTTCACCGCCGAGCTGAACCAGCATCTGCAGCGGCGTTTCACGATCGAACAGTCGCTGCGGCGCGCGCTCGCGGCCAACGAGCTGAGCCTCGTGTACCAGCCGATCGTCGATAGCCAGAGCGGCCGCACGATCGGTGCGGAAGCGCTGCTGCGCTGGTACAACAGCGAGCTTGGCAACGTGTCGCCGGGCGAATTCATTCCGGTCGCCGAGGATGCCGGGCTGATCGTCGAGATCGGCGACTGGGTGCTCGAGCACGCCTGCCAGCAGGTCGCGCAGTGGCGGCGCTCGCTCGCGCCGCATCTGATCGTCGCGGTCAATCTGTCGCCGCGGCAGTTCAACGACGGGCTGCTCGAGCGCATCGAACGTTGTCTTGCGCAGTCCGGGCTCGAACCGGCCGCGCTCGAACTCGAGATCACCGAGCGGTTGCTGATGAGCGACAGCGATACCGTGCTGCCGATGCTGAGCGCGCTGAACGCAATGGGCGTGCGCGTCTCGGTCGACGATTTCGGCACCGGTTATTCGTCGCTGTCGTACCTGAAGCGCTTTCCGCTGCATAACCTGAAGATCGACCGGTCGTTCGTCGCGGGGCTGCCCGATCATCGCGATTCGGTCGCGATCACCCAGGCGGTCGTCGCGATGGCGCACTCGCTCGGCATGAACGTCACCGCCGAGGGCGTCGAGACCGCCGAGCAGGCGGCGTTCCTGCGCGCGATCGATTGCGACAAGCAGCAGGGCTATCTGTACAGCCGGCCGGTCGGCGCGAGCGCGTATGCGCGCACGCTGTACGACGCGAAGCTGATCGGCATGGCGAAGGCGTCCTGACGCGATTGTTCAGATTGCCGAACAAGTGACTTCGCGTTGCCGCTATTTATCGGCGGCGACGCACTCCCTAAAATTCCCCCATCGAAACATTATTGGTGCGCGGTGCCGAAGCGGCGCCCCGCGTTTGGGGGTTGTCATGTCAGAGTTGATCAGAAACCAGCTTTACCGGCCAGCGGTCGTACTGCCGATGGTCGCGCTGATGCAGGTGATGGTGTCGCAGGACTTCAATCTCGGCCAGGTCGGCTGGGTGTTCGCGGCGCGCGGCGCGCAGGCCGCACTGCAACGTTCGCGCGAGTTGATTTGCGCGGTTCATTGCCACGCCTGAGATTTCCCGCGCAGCATACGCAGTAATCCCAACTGATTGGCGCCGCCTCGCGCGCGGCGCGTGGGAAGACGGGCCGTCGCCAAAGCGCCCGCACAATCAGACATGACATGGCAGCGCGTGGCACTAAGCGTAAGATGCTACGACCTGCACCCAGCCGGGGAGAGTTGCCATGCCACAGCACTTCGACGCAGTCGTGATCGGTACCGGACAAGGCGGTTCGCCGCTCGCCGTGCGCCTCGCTCAAAGCGGGCGCCGCACCGCGGTGATCGAACGCGCGGAGTTTGGCGGCACTTGCGTGAACGTCGGCTGCACGCCGACCAAATCCTATGTGGCGAGCGCCCGCGCGGCGCACGTGGCGCGCCATGCGGCGGAGCTCGGCGTGCAGGTGGGTTCAGTCGGCGTCGATCTGGCGGCCGTGAAGGCGCGCAAGGACCGGATTATCGGAGAGTCGCGCAGCGGCGTCGAAAAATGGCTGCGCGGCACGGAAAACATCACGGTGTTCAACGGCCACGCGCGCTACACCGGCGCACGCACGCTCGCTATCTGCGGGCGCGACGGCGAATTGCTGGACGAGCTCAGCGCGTTCGAAATCTTCATCAACACCGGCACGCGCGCCGTCGTGCCGCCGCTCGAAGGCATCCAGCGGATTCCGTACTACACGAACTCGACGCTGCTCGAACTGACCGCGTTGCCGGATCATCTGGTGATCGTCGGCGGCAGCTATATCGCGCTCGAATTCGCGCAGGTGTTTCGCCGCTTCGGGAGCCGCGTCAGCGTGCTCGTGCGCGGCGAGCGCGTGTTGAACCGCGAGGATGCCGATTTCGCGGAGTCGGTGCAGAAGGTGCTCGCGCGCGAGGGCGTCGAGTTTCATTTCGGCGTGCAACCGACGCGCGTCGAGCCGCATGCGCATCGCGCGAACGACGTGTGCATCGGCTTCGAGCAAAACATCCCGGCCATGGAGGCGTCGCATCTGCTGTTGGCCACCGGCCGCAGGCCGAATACCGACGACCTCGGCCTCGACGTCGCCGGCATCGAGACCGACCGGCACGGCACGATCATCGTCGACGGCCAGCTGCGCACCAGCGTGCCGGGCGTGTGGGCGATCGGCGACGTGAACGGCCGCGGCGCGTTCACGCATACGTCCTACGACGACTACCAGATCGTCGCGGCGAACCTGCTCGACGGCGGCGCGCGCAGCGTCGACACGCGGATCATGACGTATGCGGTGTTCGTCGATCCGCCGCTCGCGCGCGTCGGCTTGTCCGAGCAGGAGGTGCGCAACAGCGGCCGCGAAGCGCTGATCGCGACGATGCCGATGTCGCGCGTGGGCCGTGCGCGCGAGCGTGGCGAGACCGACGGCTTCATGAAGGCGCTCGTCGATGCGAACAGCAAACAGTTACTCGGCGCGGCAATTCACGGCATCGAGGGCGACGAGGCGATCCATACGTTCGTCGACATCATGACCGCGGGCGCGCCGTATCCGACTTTGCAATACGCGATGCACGTGCATCCGACCATCAGCGAACTGGTGCCGACGCTGCTCGATGGGCTCAAGCCGATGCAATGAACTGCCTTGACGCTGGCGCGACACGCTGATGACAAGCTCGCTCAAACCCGCACGTAACAGCGGCAATCTGTTCGACCTCGTCGCGCAGTTGGGGACGACGCCCGAGGAGCAGGTCGACGCGCTCGTCGAGCGGGGCGGCGTGACGATCGAGCGGATCGTCTCGACCGGGCAGGCGAGTCCGCCCGGTTTCTGGTACGACAGCCCGCGCGCCGAATGGGTCGTGCTGCTCACCGGCGCGGCGATGCTCGAATTCGACAACGACCCCCAGCCGCATCCGATGAAGCCCGGCGATCACGTGCTGATCGAGGCGCATTCCCGCCACCGCGTCGCATGGACGAGCGACACCGAGCCGAGCGTGTGGCTCGCCGTCCATTACCCGTGAGCCGCGGCGGATCGAGCCATCCGCGCGGCCGGCTCTCGCGCATCGACAAATCCTCACACCATCACCGATAATCGGCAGCGGCGCGGCCCGCGCGCAAGGCGAAGGCGGGCTGTGCGCCCCACCGCATTGATCTTCGGGACTCGCATGGGCAAGGGACGCGTCGAAGCCTTCAGCGATGGCGTAATCGCCATCATCATCACGATCATGGTGCTCGAGCTGAAGGTGCCCGAAGGCCACGATCTCGCGGCGCTGCGCCCGGTCGTACCGGTGTTCTGCGCATACGTGCTGAGCTTCGTGTACGTCGGCATTTACTGGAACAATCACCATCACATGTTCCATGCGGTGCAGAAGGTCAACGGCAAGGTCTTGTGGGCGAACCTGCATCTGCTGTTCTGGCTATCCCTCTTGCCGGCCGTGACGCACTGGGTCGGCGAAAACCATCTGGCCGCGTGGCCGGCCGCGATGTACGGCATCGTGCTGTTCATGGCGGCGATCGCGTATTTCATCCTGACGCGCACGCTGATTTCGCAGCATGGACACGACTCGACGCTGGCCAAAGCGCTCGGCAACGACTTCAAGGGCAAGGTCTCCGTCGTCATTTACCTGACCGGCATCGGGCTCGCGTTCGTCGTGCCGTGGGCGTCGGCCGTGCTGTACGCGCTTGCCGCCGCGTGGTGGTTCGTACCGGACCGTCGCATCGAACACGTGCTGGAGGCCTGAGCATGCTGCTCGCGCTGAAGCTCGTGCTGGTGCCGGCCTTTCTCGCCGCGCTGACGGCGGCCGCGCGCGTCTGGGGGCCGTCGGTCGCGGGATGGCTCGCGGGACTGCCGGTCGTCGCCGGACCGATCATGCTGCTGCTTGCAGTCGAGCGCGGGCCGGCGTTCGCGGCGCAGGCGTCGGCGGCGTCGGTTGCGGCGATCGCCGCATCCGAGGCATTCAATCTTGCTTATGGATGGAGCTGCCGACGCTTCGACTGGCCGCTCGCACTGGTCGCGGGCATGGCCGGCTGGCTCGGCGCGGGACTGCTGATCGTGCGGATGCCCGGCTCGCTTGGGTGGGCGCTGGCGGCGGCGTGCGCGGCCGTCGCGGTGTCGCAGAGCTGCTTGCCGCGCGCGACGGGCCATGTGCCGGCGGCGCGCGTCGGGCGTGCGGATCTGGCCGTGCGGATGCTCGCGGGCGCATTGCTGACGCTCGCGGTGACGGCTGCTTCGGCATCGATGGGCGCCGCGTGGAGTGGCGTGGTGTCGGTGTTTCCGCTGCTCGGCATCGTGCTCGCGGTGTCGGCGCAGCGTGCGCATGGCGCGGACTTCGTGGCGCTCTTGATGCGCGGCATGGTGGTCGGGCGCGGCTCGTTCGCGGCGTTCTTCGCGGTGACGGCGATGCTGCTGCCGCAGTACGGTGTGGCGACGGGGTTTGCGTGCGCGGCGGTGGTGTCGGTCGTCGTGCAGGGGTTGACGCGGCGCCTGCTGGCTGGGCAGCGCCGTGCCCAGGCGGCGGCGCGAGAGTTGGCGCAGCCGCAGACGGAGTGAGACTGCGCATGGCTTCACGTCGCTCACCTTCGACCGCTACCCGCATCGGGCTCATTTCGGATACGCACAACCTCGTGCGTCCCGAAGCGTTGCGCTATCTCGACGGCTGCGACGCGATCATTCACGCGGGCGATATCTGCAACCCGGACGTGCTCGACGCGCTCGCGCGGATCGCGCCGCTGACCGCGGTGCGCGGCAACAACGATACCGGTGACTGGGCCGCGTCTCTACCGACGCATGCGCGGCTGACGATCCAGCAGGTGACGATTCTGGTCGTCCACGACATCGCCGAGCTGGGCTGCGTGCCGCAGCACGATGGCATTCGCGTCGTGGTGAGCGGCCACTCGCACAAGCCGTCGATCGCCGAGCGCGACGGCGTGCTGTACGTCAATCCGGGCAGCGCGGGGCCGCGGCGCTTCAAGCTGCCGGTGTGCGCGGGCATGCTGACCGTCGAAGGCGCGCAGGTTGGTGCGACGTTCGATTCGCTGCTGACGTAAAAAAGCGGGCCGGCGAATGTCGCCGGCCCGCTTCAGAAACTACGCCTGGCGTGATGACTGCGCAGGTCAGGCACGCGCGGTCGCAGCCGCCGCGAACCGTTCATCCATCTCCTCGGCCTCGCGCTCACCGCGCAGCACCGCGTGCGCTTCAGCGCGCGTCGCGACGCACGGACCTGAGCCGAGCAGCGGCTTGCGCGCGGTTTCGCGCAGCGCGAGTACCGACACGATGCCGATCAGCGATGCGCCCATCAGGTAGTAGGCGGGCATCATCAGATTGCCGGTCCGGTCGACGAGCCATGCGGTCACGAGCGGCGTCGTGCCGCCGAACAGCGACACCGAGATATTGAAGCCGATCGCGAGCGCGCCGTAGCGGATCCGGGTCGGGAACAGCGCCGGCAGCGCCGACGGCATCACCCCGGTGAAGCACGACAGCAGCACGCCGAGAATCATCAGACCGCCGAACACCGGCAGCACCGTGCCCATCCGGATCAGCAGCAGCGCGGGAATCGACAGCGCGAACAGACCGACGCAGCCGAGCAGCATCACGGGCTTGCGGCCGATCGCATCGGACAGACGGCCGGCGGCGAGCGTCATCGGCATCATCAGGATCATCACGAGCAGCACGAGGAACAGACCGTGCGTTTCGTTGAAGTGCAGCGTGGCGGACAGATAGCTCGGCAGATACGACAGCGCCATATAGTCGGTCACGTTGAAAATCAGCACGAGGCCGACACACAGCAGCAGCGGCTTCCACTGCTGCACGAGCAGCTGGCGCAACGACTGGCTGGGCAGCGCGCGGTCCTCGGCTTCGCGCTCTTCGGCCTGTTTCTTGAACGCGGGCGTTTCCTCGAGCTTCATGCGGATGTACAAACCCACCAGGCCGAGCGGTCCGGCGATCAGGAATGGTACGCGCCAGCCCCAGGACAGCAGCGCGTCGTTCGACAGCGTCGCCGTCAGCAGCGCGACCGTGCCCGCGCCGAGCACGTAGCCGATCAGCGTGCCGAACTCGAGAAAGCTGCCCATGAAGCCGCGACGCTTGTCGGTCGAGAATTCGGCGATGAAGGTCGCGGCGCCGCCGTATTCGCCGCCGGTCGAGAAGCCCTGCACGAGGCGCGCAAGCAGCAACAGCGCCGGCGCGAGAATGCCGATCGTCGCGTAGTTGGGGATCAGGCCGATCGCGAAGGTGCCCGCGGCCATCATGATCATCGTCATTGCCAGCACGCGCTGACGGCCGATGCGGTCACCGAGCGGCCCGAATACCATGCCGCCGATCGGCCGCACGAGAAACGCCGCGGCAAACGTGCCGAAGGTCGCAATGAGTTGCGCCGATGGGCTCGACGAGGGGAAGAACACCTTGCCGAGCGTGACCGCGATGTAGCTGTATACGCCGAAATCGAACCATTCCATCGCGTTGCCGAGCGCCATGGCGCCGACGGCCCGTTTCAGGAGGGAGTGATCGACGACAGTGATGTCGTCGAGGGAAAGACGCTGTTCCGGTTTGTGATGTCGCCAGAAGCCGTTGCTGGAAGCGGTCAAGGTTGAAACTCCAATGACTGCGACGAAACTCGTGATGCGTTCCGCCACGGTTGCCGGAAAGTGTAATTTCGTGAGCAAGGCGAGGCTATTCGCGGCACCGGTTATCCGGCGGCGCAACGGATGGCGAAAAGAAGCAAACGCCCGTGCCTCGCGGTAAGTTCGCGAAAAAACACTCGACTAGATCGTGCTGACTGTTGCACCTGCGTGGCCGTGGAAGGGGGGCAGATGCATGAGGGACGCGGGGCTGGCGGGAAACTGACCCATGCGCCACTGAAGGCTTGAAACGAAAAAGGCCGGTCTTGAATTTTCCGCTTTAGGCGGGGAAACGACCGACGAGCCTTCTTGTTTAAAAACAGTTCAATTCAGGATGGCGCGTGCGCGGACAAACACACGATGAACCAACTTGAAAGAACACGAATGAAGGTGAATTGCGGCTGAAACGAGGGCACATGTTAGCACGATGCCAGAGGATCATGCAAATCGGTGGTGCGAGGTAGGGCCGCCAATGTGACTCGAGCCGTTGCGGGACGGGAGATCTGGCGGGGTCGGAACGGCCCTGAAAAACGGACCGCTTAGAACATTGGCGAGCGCTTTTTTGAGGCGAAGACGATGCGAGCGGCGGGCGCGATGCGCGGCCGATGTTGGTGCGAAAAAAATCCGCGCTCGCGGCGCGGATTGTGGGCGTGCGTTCATCCGGTTCGGGCGACACGTTGTGTCGTCCCGGACGAGGCAAGCTCAGGCCGACGGCGGCACGTAGCCCGACGCGGTATCCGCGCCTTCGCCGAAGAAGAACTTTTCGGTCTGCTTCATCAGATACTGCCGCGCGCGCGGATCGGCCATGTTCAGGCGGTTTTCGTTGATCAACATGGTCTGCTGCTTCAACCAGCTCTGCCAGGCTTCCTTCGAGATACTTTCGTAGATCCGCTTGCCGAGTTCGCCCGGCAGCGGCGGGAAATCGAGGCCTTCGGCTTCCTTGCCGAGCTTCGCGCATTGAACCATACGAGTCATGCTGTGCTTCTCCTGTAATCGATGTGGGGCGGGCAGACGCCGGTTCGGATCAGATGGGGGCGATCACGAAGTACTCAAAGCTGTTTCATCAGCACGAGCGATTTGCGCTGCCAGTTATAGAGTCGGCGGCGGTCTTCGGGCAAGTCGTCGACCGTAACCTTGACGAAGCCGCGCTTCAGGAACCAGTGTTCGGTGCGCGTGGTGAGCACGAAAATGCGCGTGAGGCCGCGTGCCCGCGCGCGCTGTTCGATGCGCTTGAGCAGGCGCTCGCCGTCGCCGGTGCCTTGAGCTTCGGGCGCGACGGTCAGGCACGCCATTTCGCCGATGCGCTCCTGCGGATACGGATACAGCGCCGCGCAGCCGAACAGCACGCCGTCGTGCTCGATCACCGAGAAATGGTCGATATCGCGTTCGATCTGGTGACGGCCGCGCCGTACCAGCGTGCCGTCTGTTTCGAGCGGCTCGATCAGCGCGAGAATGCCGCCGACGTCGTCCGGCGTTGCTTCGCGCAGGCTTTCGAGGTTCTCGTACGAAATCATCGTGCCGACGCCATCGTGCAGGAACAGTTCGAGCAGCAGGCTGCCGTCGAGCGCGTACGGGATGATGTGCGCCCGCGGCACGCCGCCTCGGCAGGCGCGGATCGAATGCTTCAGGTAGAACGCGGCGTCGCCGGTCACTTCGCCGCTTTCGTGCAGCTTGTAGGCGTCGTCGAGCGACAGTTCGCGGATCAGCTCGGTGCCGCTTTCGCCGGTTTCCATCAGGCCTGGCGTTTCGGTCAGGAACACGATCTTGTCGGCGCGCAGCGCGATCGCCGCGGCCGAGGCCACGTCTTCCATCGACAGATTGAATGCCTCACCGGTGGGCGAGAAGCCGAGCGGCGACAGCAGCACGAGCTTGCGGCTCGCAAGCGAGTGTCGGATCGAATCCGCGTCGATCTTGCGCACGAGGCCCGTGTGCTGGAAGTCGACGCCGTCCAGAATGCCGACGGGGCGCGCCGTCACGAAGTTGCCCGATACGACGCTGATGTGCGCGTGCGCCATTGGCGTGTTCGGCAGACCCTGGCTGATCGCGGCTTCGATGTCGAGACGCACTTCGCCGGCCGCCTCCTTCGCGGACTCGAGCGCGCGCGCGTCGGTGATGCGCATGCCGTGTGAAAACTCCGATTCGACGCCGTGCAGGCTCATCTGCTCCTCGACCTGCGGGCGCGAGCCATGCACGAGCACGATCTGGATGCCCATTGCCTGCAGCAGCGCGATGTCGGACACGAGCGCATTCAGCAGCCCCTGATGCACCACTTCGCCGCCGAAACCCACGACGAATGTCTTGTTTCGGAACGCGTGGATATACGGGGCGACGGAACGCATCCAGTCGACGAATTGCGCGTGCTGGGCGAGGGTTTCCGGCGAGTCGGCGGGGGCCGGGACGCTCGCGGGCGCGGGGACGAGGTCGGTTTGGGAATTCATGCCGGGGATTATAATGCGCCCCCATGTCGAATGTACCCAAAAGTCCCGCTGGGGCGAACGAGAAACCGGCGTCGGCCGGCGAGCCGGCCAACCCCGGCGACACGATGCGCCGCCCAGCGCAGGATGCGAAACCCGATCAGGCGCGTGACGCGCGTCGGGGGGCGGGCGCGTCTGCGCGAAAGGTGCCGCCTGAAGAGGGCGGTGCAGGTCGAAAAGGTCGCGAAGAGCACGCTGGCGCGCGTGACGAACGGCGCGGTGAATCCCGCGATGAATCGGATGACGCGTCTGGTGCGAAGCGGGGCGGTGGGGCTCGTGGCGAGCAACGTGGCGCTTCGTTGAGCGAGCAGCTTGGCCAATTCCGTACTGCGCTTCATAACGCGGCCCGTGAGCAGCAGAGCGATGGGCCGCAAAGCGGGCAGAGGGGCGGGCCGCAAGGCGAGCGCCGCAATACGCCTTCGGCCGCGCCTCGCGGTGAGCATGGCCAGCAGGCTCGCGACGAGGGAGGTGATGCGCGGCAAAGCGAGCAGCGCAATGAAATCCGCGACGCGCACTCGGACACGCCTCGTGTTGAACAGCGTCGTGCGTCTCGCAACGAACAGGGAGATCGCGGGCCACGTAGCGAGCAACGCGGATCGACCCGCGGCGAGCAACGTCACGGATCGCGCGACAAACAATCGGGCGAGCCGCGCAAGGAACAACCTCGCGCGCCACGCGAAGCGCGGCTGTTGCGGGTCGTCGAGCCGAATCCGATTCCACCGGTCACGTTCCCCGAAGCGCTTCCTGTCTCCGGTCGTCGCGACGAGATCGCGCGGGCGATCGCGCAGAATCAGGTCGTGATCGTGTCGGGCGAAACCGGCTCGGGCAAGACCACGCAGTTGCCGAAAATCTGCCTCGCGCTTGGCCGTGGTCTCGGTGCCGGCGGCAATGGTCTGATCGGCCATACGCAGCCGCGCCGGATCGCCGCGTCGGCGACCGGGCGCCGTATCGCCGAGGAACTCGGCACGCCGTTCGGCGAAGTGGTCGGCTATAAGGTGCGCTTCAACGACAACCTCGCGCCGGGCGCATCGGTCAAGCTGATGACCGACGGCATTCTGCTTGCGGAAACGCAGACTGATCCGCTGCTGAAAGCCTACGACACGCTGATCATCGACGAAGCACACGAGCGCAGCCTCAACATCGATTTTCTGCTCGGCTACCTGAAGGAGATTCTTCCCAAGCGTCCCGACCTGAAGCTGATCGTCACCTCGGCGACAATCGACGCCGACCGTTTTGCGCGTCATTTCGGCAGCGACGACAAACCCGCGCCGGTGATCGAAGTGAGCGGCCGGATGTATCCGGTCGAGGTACGTTACCGTCCGGTCGTCGAGGACAGCCCGGCGGTCAAGGCGGCGCAAGGGACCTCGGGTGCAACCTCGTCTGGCCGCGAGCGCCCGAAGACGCAGCGCGAGACTGATCGTGATCTGATGGAGGCGATCGTCGACGCTGTCGACGAACTGTGCCGCGAAGGCCCCGGCGACGTACTGGTATTCCTGCCCGGCGAGCGCGAGATTCGCGACGCCGCCGAGGCGCTGCGCAAACATCATCCGCCCCACACGGAGATCCTGCCGCTGTTCGCGCGGCTCTCGGCCGCCGAGCAGGAGCGCGTGTTCCGCGCGTCGAACGCGCGCCGCATCGTGCTCGCGACCAACGTCGCCGAAACTTCGCTGACGGTACCCGGCATCCGCTACGTGGTCGACACGGGCCTTGCGCGCGTGAAGCGCTACTCGTATCGCAACAAGGTCGAGCAGTTGCAGGTCGAGTCGATTTCGCAGGCCGCAGCGAACCAGCGCGCGGGGCGTTGCGGCCGGGTCGCCGATGGCATCTGCATTCGTCTGTATGAGGACAGCGACTTCCAGGGCCGCGCGCGCTTCACCGATCCGGAAATTCTGCGCTCGTCGCTTGCTTCGGTGATTCTGCGCATGAAGTCGCTGCATCTGACGGCGATCGAAACCTTCCCGTTTATTGAACCGCCGCCGGGCCGTGCGATTTCCGATGGCTACCAGTTGCTCAACGAGCTCGGCGCCGTCGACGACGACACCCACCTGACGCCGCTCGGCCGCGAACTTGCGCGACTGCCGCTCGATCCGCGCGTCGGCCGCATGATTCTCGCCGCGCGCGACCAGCAGGCGCTGAAGGAAGTGCTGATCATCGCGAGTGCGCTGTCCGTGCAGGACCCGCGCGATCGCCCGATCGAAGCGCAGGAGCAGGCGGACCAGGCGCATCGCCGGTTCGCCGACGAGCGCTCCGAATTCCTGCAGTGGCTGAAGATCTGGAACTGGTTCGACGAAGCGATCGCGCACAAGAAATCGAACCGGCAGCTGCAGGACGAGTGCCGCAAGAACTTCCTGTCGCAACTGCGGCTGCGCGAATGGCGCGACGTCCACTCGCAGCTGCTGACGGTGGTGCGCGAGCACGGCTGGCGGCTGAACGAAGCGGAGGCAACATTCGAGCAGATCCATCTGGCGCTGCTGACCGGTCTGCTCGGCAACATCGGCCTGAAAGCCGACGACGAGCCGTACTACCTCGGCGCGCGCGGCATCAAGTTCTATTTGTGGCCCGGCTCGGCGCTCGTGAAAAAGGCAGGCAAGTGGGTGATGGCCGCCGAGCTCGTCGAAACGAGCCGTCTGTACGCGCGCTGTATCGCGAAAATCGAGCCGGAGTGGGTCGAGAAGGTCGGCGCGCATCTGCTCAAGAAGTCGTTGTCCGAGCCGCATTGGGAAAAGCGCGCAGCGCAGGTGTCCGCGTTCGAGCGCGCGATGCTGTACGGCCTGCCGATCTATCACCGGCGGCGCGTCGCATTCGGCAAGCAGGACCCGGCGCGGGCGCGCGAGCTGTTCATTCGCGGTGCGCTTGTTGAAGGGGAGTTCGACACGAAGCTTGCGTTCTTCGCGCACAACCGCAAGCTGCTCGCCGACATCGAGCAGCTCGAGCACAAGTCGCGCCGCCAGGACGTGCTGGTCGACGACGAATTGATCTACGCGTTCTACGATCAGGCGCTGCCGGACGGCATCCATACCGGCGCCGCGTTCGAGCGCTGGTATCGCGACGAGGTCGAAAAGAGCGGCCAGGCGGAGGACAAGCTGCGGCTGTTGTATTTGTCCCGAGACGATCTGATGCGGCACGAGGCGGCGGGTGTCACGACGGATCTGTTCCCTAAGCGGCTGACGATGGCGGGCATCGAGATGGCGCTGACCTATCACTTCGAGCCGGGCACGCCGCGCGACGGCGTGACGCTCGCAGTGCCGCTGTACGCGCTGAACCAGGTCGACGCGCGCCGCTGTGAGTGGCTCGTGCCCGGGATGCTGAAAGAAAAGGCGCAGATGCTGCTGAAGTCGCTGCCGCAAAAGCTGCGTCGGCATTGCGTGCCGCTCCCCGAGTACGCGGCGGGCTTCGCCGAACGGCACGGCGCACAGCGCTTCGGAGGAGGAGGCTTGCTCGAGGCGCTGATCGCCGACCTGCGCGAGCAGACCCAGGTCGCGATGAAGCAGTCCGACTTCAAGCTCGAGACGCTGCCCGCACATCTGTTCATGAACTTCAAGGTCATCGACGAACATGGCCGGCAACTCGCGATGGGGCGAAATTTGTCGCAACTGCGCGCCGAGCTCGGCGCTCAGGCGCAGCAGCATTTCCAGAAGCTCGTTTCGGGCGCGGCGGGCGCCGCCTTGGCCGACGCGGGCGGCGGCGGTGTTGCGGCACCTGCACGCTCTCCAGATTTGGCTCAGAGTGGCGCGTTGCGCGGCAAGGGCGCGGCCGCGCCGCAACCCGCGACACCCGAAGGCGCACCAGCCACCGCGCTCTATGAAAACCTGACCACGTGGAATTTCGGCAAGTTGCCCGAGTTGCTCGAAATTCGCCGTGGTGGTCAGACGCTGTTTGGCTACCCGGCGCTCGTGGACCGTGGCACCCATTGCGACGTCGAGGTGTTCGATTCGCCGGAAGAAGCCGCGCGGATTCATCGGGCGGGCTTGCGTCGGCTCTTCGCGCTGCAGTTGAAGGAGCCAATCAAGTATCTGGAGAAGAATCTGCCGGGCCTGCGCGAAATGGCCATGCAGTTCATGCCGCGCGGCACGCAGGAGGAACTGCGCGATCAGCTGATCGACACCGCACTCGACCGCGCGTGTCTGCAGGATCCGCTGCCCGACGACGATGCGAGCTTCCATGTCCGCCGCGACGAAGGGCGTAGCCGCCTCACGTTGCTCGCGCAGGAAATTTCGCGGCTGGTCGGTCAGATTCTTGGCGAATACGCGAGCCTGACGAAGAAGCTCCTGCAGGCGAAGCCATTCGCGGCCGCGTACACCGATCTGCAGAATCAGCTCGATGCGCTGATCGGCAAGCGTTTTGTCGTCGATACGCCGTATGCCCAACTCGCACATTTCCCGCGTTATCTGAAGGGGATGGCGCTGCGTATCGACAAGCTGCGCGCGGACGCCATACGCGACTCGCGCCAGTTCGCCGAATTCCAGCCGCTGCTGCAGCACTATCAGCGCGCGGTGTCGCAGCGCGGCGGCGTCGTGGATCCGCGGCTTGCGGAATTCCGCTGGCTGCTCGAAGAATTGCGCATCTCGCTGTTTGCGCAGGAGTTGCGCACCCCGATGCCGGTTTCGGTGAAGCGCCTGCACAAGGTGTGGGAGTCGATGCAGCGCTAAAGCCAGGGCGCTCGCTCGCGGACGCTGGACACTGGGTGTGCACCGCGGCCGATGAGCGAGCCCTCGCACCGGTGCGCGCGGGGTACACCGAGCGTCCTCTGAGCGCCGTCGCGGCCGGACTCGGTCCGATACGTTCGCTCGAGCTGATTTCACCAATGCATCCCCGCGCCGATCGATGCGCCGAACTGTCGGCGAGAGTCGGTGCTGCCTTGGACCTTGTAGATCCATTTGCCGGTGTCCGACAACTGCGACACGCTGATTGCGAGCGCAGATTGACCGCCGTACGTGCCACCCGCCATGGCGACCATGCCGTGTCCCGGCAGGACCGCTTGCGGCAAAGCTGCCATCGCGAGCGCCGATGCCGTGCCCCCGTAGCTGTCCCGACGGGCTGAGCGGATCTGGTCGTCGGTATAGCGATTCGACGCGCTGATCGCGCCGCTTACGCTTTGCTGCAACTGATTGACGTTGACCGCGTCGGTGCCTCGCACGCCGGTCGCGACGTTGGCGATCTGGCGTTCCTGGCCCGCCGCGCCAACCGATACCGTGTTCGCTCGGTCGGCGACGGAGCCCTGGCCTAACGCCACCGCGTTGTCGGCGCTCGCGCTGGCTGCGGCACCGACCGCCGTCGCGTTGTTGCCGCTGACGATGGCGTTCGCTCCGATGCTTGCCGCGTTGGTGCCGCTTGCTTGTGCATTCGCTCCGACGGCAATCGCGTTCGTGCCGGCCGCCTCTGCGTTCGCACCCTCGGCGACCGTGTTGACGCCGCTTGCCCGCGCGTTCGCCCCGGCCGCAATCGCGTGCGCGCCGGACGCCTGCGCGCTCTCAGTCGCGCTATCGCCTGCCGCGCTGAACAACGCGTCGGCCGAGCCGATCGTCGCGTTATTGATCGCGCCTTCGAGCGCCGCGTTCAGCTGACCGAGGTTGACCGCGTCGGACGCCTGTACGCCGTCTGCGACGTTGTGGATGACGGTGCCCTCCGTGGTATCGCCGCCGAGCGTAACGCTGTTCCGGTTGATGCTGCCGTCGGCGTTCGTGTCGTACATGACCGCGCCGTCGAGCTTCGCTGCGGTCGCGCTGCTCTGGTCGCTCACCGCTTTCAGCTGGGCGACGTTGACCGCATCGGTGTCGGCGGTGCCAGCCGCGACGTTGGTGATCTGGCGCTCGTTGCCCGTTGAACCGACCGACACGGTACCCGCGCGATCGGCGATCGAGCCCTGGCCGAGCGCGACGGAGTTTGCAACTAGCGCGCTCGAGTTAGATCCGAGCGAAAGTGCGTTGTCGGCGGCTGCGCTGGCACCGGAGCCGAGCGCGAGGGCGCCGGCGCCGTTCGCCGTGGCGTTGGAGCCGAGCGCCGTCGCACCGGAGCCGTAGGCCGACGCTGACGCGCCCAGCGAGGTCGCGTCGGCCGTGCCGGCGACGGCGCCCGCGCCGATCGCGGTCGAGTCGGTTGCGCTGGCGCTGGCGCTGGTGCCGAATGCGGTTGCGTTGCTGCCCATAGCGCTGGCGTTGCTGCCCGCGGCAAGCGCGTGCGTGCCGTCTGCGAGCGCCTCGTTGGAGCCGTCGGCCGGGTCAGCAGCGCTGAAGTAATGCAGCGCGCTGCTTTGAGCGAGTGCATCGACCTTGTTGTCGACCGCGCTCAACTGGCTCACGTTGACCGCGTCGGTGGGCGCGGCGCCCGCGGCGACGTTGGTCAGGCGACGCTCGTTGTTCGCCGAGCCGAGCGAGACTTCGCCCGTCGCGCTGGAGGCCGCGATCGGGGTGGCGCCCGTTCCCACGGGCACAAACGCGCTTTGCGACAGGTCCGTCGTGGTGCTGGCGTTGGCGCCTAGCGCGACGCTATTGTCGGCGCTCGCGTTTGCGTTGCCGCCGAGCGCGATCGCGCCGGCTCCCGCGGCCGTTGCACCGAAGCCGATTGCGCTGGCGTAGGCGCCGCGTGCCTGCGCGGCAACGCCGAGGGCGATGGCGCCGACGCCGCTGACGACGGCATTACTGCCAAGCGCGACGCTCGAGTCCGCGAGCGCCGAGGCCCATGCTCCGGCGGCGAGCGAGTTGGCGCCTCCGGCCTGCGCGACATAGCCGAGCGCGGTCGATCCGACGCTGGTTGCCGTGGATAGGGAGCCGAACGCGGAGGCGGCCGAGTCCGCCGCTATTGAACCGGAGCCCGCTGCGACTGAGTCGACGCCAAGCGCCGACGCGTTCAGACCGAGCGCGGTCGCGCGTTCCGCTTGCGCATTCGCATAAGGCCCGAAGGCGCTCGCGCCTTCGCCTTGTGCGGAAGAGGAGAGGCCCATGGCGACGGCGCTATCGCCGTGCGCCGTGGCGTTCGCCCCTACCGCGATCGCGCCGTCGTTTTGCGCGTTCGCCTGCGAGCCGACCGCCAGCGATGAGTTGCCGCTTGCGGTGGCCTGTGCACCTATCGCGACCGCGATGTCGCCGGGCGCGCTGGCCGTGCCTACCTCGACGGAATCGATGCCGGCGCCTGTCGCTTCCGTGACGTAAAGGGCCGCCGCCGCTATTGCAACACCCGCGGTACTTCGAACCGCCCGGGCGATGCTTTTCTGGCGCGCGGAAGCACGGTGTGTTTGCAGGCAGGCAGTTCGCGGCGCTGCGACTTTTATTTGAGACGTGGTATGGCGAATTATCGAAATATTCTTGTTCATCAATTAAAAATCCTCCGCATTATTGTGGTTAGTGGCACACAGCGCGTATTCCGACTTTGACGTGAAGTTATTGCCTGGTGGGTTTGAAAATATTGAAAATACAAAAACGCCGGTCATTGGTAAGGCTTGCGTTATCTGGCCGAGCGCGCGTCAGCCCGGAGATGTACGCTCGGGATTCATGGGGGAGGCGCTACCGGGGCGGCGCGTATGGAGAATTCTCCGATGTCCGCGTGCAATTCAGATATCAGCCAACTCCGAAATTCAATTGGGCTAAAAAATATATTAATACGGCTAGGTTTTTATTGATAAGGAAAGAGGAGTATTCTTATTGTTCCCGCTAATCATTTGCGCGATTTTAACGTGTGGCTGATGCATGATTGACCCTGACAGGGAGAGCACATTGATTCCTCACTCGAAAACCCGCGGCGCGAGCATCAAACCGGACGTGGCAGACGAAACCTCCCGCACGCGGTCGCGCTTCATCGCACCCGTCATTTTTCGGTCGTCGCCAGTGACTTACGTCAACCGCCCGGACCGGCAAACGTTCTACAATGACCGTTGTTCTCCGAAGCGAGTTTTCATGCGTAAATTTTTTCTTCCCGGCTTGAGTGCCACGTTCGCCGCGACCGCGGTGCTGGTCGCCGCCGCAGGCTTTTTTTCTCCGGCGGCGCACGCCAATAACGTGATCGTGCTCAATTCCGGCGAGGCCACGCTGAGCCTGATCGACGAGAACAGCCGCCAGGTCATCGGCACCGTGCCCACGGGCAAAGAACCGCATCACCTGATGGCCACGCCGGACAATTCCTCGCTGATCGTCGCCAATTCGGTGTCGAACAGCCTGATGTTCGTCGATCCGAAAACGGGGCAGTTACAGCGCTGGGTCGAGAACATCGAAGATCCCTATCAGATCGGTTTTTCGCCTGATCGCAAGTGGCTCGTCACTACGGGACTGCGGCTCGATCGACTCGACATCTATCACTACGACAACCAGAAAAACCAGATGACGCTGGCTTCACGGCTGCCGCTCGCGGTGATGCCGAGCCACATGGCGTTCTCGAATGACAGCAAGACGGTGTTCGTCTCGCTGCAGATCTCGGGCGAGCTCGCCGCCATCGACCTGCCCACGCAAACCGTCAAATGGAAGATGAAGGTCGGCAAGGTGCCCGCGGGTCTGTGGATGACGCCGGGGGAAAAGTACCTGCTCGTCGGCATGACCGGCGAGGACTGCGTCGCCGTGGTGGACTGGCGCAACCAGAAGGTCGTCAAGACGATTCACACGGGCAAGGGCGCTCACAATTTCCGCTCGCTCGCCGACGGCAAGCATGTCGCGGTGTCGAACCGCGTCGCTAGCACGATCAGCATCATCGACGAAGACACGCTCACCAACGTCGGCGACATCACCGGCCTGATGCCGGGACCGGACGATATGGAACTTTCCGCCGACAAACGCTATCTGTGGGTTACCTTCCGCTTCGCGAAGCACGTTGGCATCATCGATCTCAACACGCGCAAGCTGATCCAGACCATTGCGGTGGGCCGCTCGCCGCACGGCATCTATTTCTTCGACCGCGCGCCGGTGACGGCGCCGAACGGCGCTTGAGGGGCCTGAGGGCGCCCGACAGTGCCTGAGGGCAACAGGGCAGAGCCAGGACGCCACGAGCCACCAAGGATGAAGTAACAGGCCAGCATCATGTTCCATCTGATTTTCTCCTCACTCGACAGCTTCGTTTCAGCCGCGCAGACGTGGCTGTACGTCGACGTGGTGCAGCCGCTGCTGTTCCGGTTCGATCTGATGGACTACGACGAGGACACCTACGACAGCCTGTACTGGGTCATCGTCGGTGTGCTCGAGGTGCTCGCGATGTACGCGATCCTGCGTCCGCTCGAGGCGCTGCGCCCGGTCGAGCAATGGGAGAACCGCAAGGCCGTGCGCGTCGACGTGCTGTACACGTGGATCGCCAAGCTCGGCATTCTGAACCTGTTCTTTTTCTTCGCGCTGCAACCGTTCTTCGACAACGTGCAAGGCTGGCTGCGGCTGCACGGCATCGCGAACCTGAATTTCGACAACCTGTGGCCCGGCGTGACCACGCAGCCGCTCGTCACGTTCGTCATGTATCTGCTCGTACTCGATTTCGCCGGCTACTGGTATCACCGCTGGCAGCACCGCTTCGGCGTGTGGTGGGAGCTGCATGCGGTACACCATAGTCAGCGGCAGATGTCGCTGTGGTCCGACGATCGCAACCATCTGCTCGACGACCTGCTGCAGGCGTCGTTCTTCGCGATGATCGCGCTCGCAATCGGTGTGCCGCCGTCGCAGTTCGTCGTGCTGGTTGCGATCACGAATCTCGCGCAAAGCGTGCAGCACGCGAACATCCGCCTGTATTACGGCTGGCTCGGCGAGCGGCTGCTCGTCAGCCCGGCGTTCCACCGCCGTCACCACGCGATCGGGTACGGTCACGAAGGGCTCAATTACGGTTGCAATTTCGGCGTGCTGTTCCCGTGGTGGGACATGTTGTTCCGCAGCGTGTCGTGGAGCCGCGACATTGAGCCGACCGGTATCAGCGATCAGCTCGAAGGCCGCCGCTATGGCGATGGATTCTGGGCGCAGCACTGGTTCGCCTTCGTGCGCATCGCGCATCGCCTCGTATCGAAGCGCCGCGCACCCGGCAACGACACCGCTGCCGTTTGAGTCGGTTCAGAGTCCGTTCTGAGTCCATTGCGGATCCATTCGAGCGCGCACTCCGCCGCGCTGCTCACTTCCGCCGGCCGCGCGTCCCTTGGTTTATGCTGTGCACGTTCGAGCGCACCCTCCAGTGCCCCAGCATGCCTGGCCCGGGCGCGGCGCGATTCTCCCGTCCATCGTTTCGTTCGCAGGCACTGGCTCGCATGAATGATCTGTTGCGCTCGTTTGGGCGCGCACTCGCAAGCGCGTTGCATCCGCGCATGCTCTGGCTGACCTTCAAACCGTTTATCGTCGCGACGGTCGGCTGGGGCGTACTCCTGTGGTTCTTCTGGCAGACGCTGACCGGCGCGACCCGCACCTGGCTCGACGACTGGTCCTTCACCGCCACGTTTTATCATCTGTTCGACGTGCTCGGGTTTTCGACGCTGCACGCGGTCATCGCGCCGTTCATCGTGATTGCGATGGCGATCCCGCTGATCGTCGTCACGGTGCTGCTGCTGATCGCCATGCTGTCGATGCCGGCCGTGATCCGCTTTCTCGCGGCCCGCCAGTTCGCCGGGCTGGAGATGCGCCACGGCGGAACGTGGTACGGTAGCCTCGGTCAGGCGCTCTGGACCACGCTGCTGTGTCTGGCGCTGCTGATCGTCACGTTGCCGCTGTGGCTCGTGCCGCCGTTCTTCGCGTTGATTCCGCCGCTGCTGTGGGGATGGCTCACGTATCGCGTGATGACCTACGACGCGCTCTCGTTGCATGCGACGCGCGACGAGCGGCGCGAACTGGTGCGGCGCCACCGGCTGCCGTTGCTGCTGATCGGTATCGTGAGCGGCCTGCTAGGTTCGCTGCCGACGCTGTTGTGGGCGTCGTCGGTATGGCTGATTGTGCTGTTCCCGGTGATCACGACGGTGACGATCTGGATTTACGCGTTCATCCTCGTGTTCTCGGCGCTATGGTTCGGCAACTACTGCCTGCGCGCGCTGCAGCGCATGCGGGCGGAAGCGCCTGGTGGCGCGCGCGAGGTCGCGCCGGTTCCCTATTGATCAAACGAAAGAGGCGGCAATGGCATTTGGCGTCATCATCATCGGCGATGAAATCCTGTCGGGCAGACGCGTCGACAAGCATCTGCCGAAGGTCATCGAGTTGCTCCGCGGGCGCGGGCTGTCGCTCGGCTGGGCGGAGTACATCGGCGACGATCCGGAGCGCATCACGGCGACGCTGCGGCGCACGTTCGCGTCGGGCGACATCGTGTTCTCGACGGGCGGTATCGGTGCGACACCGGACGACCACACGCGCCAGTGCGCGGCGGCCGCGCTCGGCGTGCCGCTCGAGTTGCATCCGGAAGCCGCGAAGCTGATTCAGGAGCGTATCCGCGACATGTATCCGGCGAACTCGCCGGCGCCGCTCGATCTGAACTCGCCCGAGAACCGGCATCGCCTGAATATGGGCACGTACCCGCAGGGCGCCGACATCATTCCGAACGGCTACAACAAGATTCCGGGCTTTTCGATCCGCCAACACCATTTCGTGCCGGGTTTCCCGGTGATGGCCTGGCCGATGATCGAGTGGGTGCTCGACACGCAGTACGCGCATCTGCATCACACGACGCCGCACGCTGAAAAATCGCTGCTGGTGTTCGAGTTGCCGGAGTCGCGCGTGACGCCGCTGATGGAGAAAATCGAGCGCGATTTTCCGGGCGTGCGGGTGTTCAGCCTGCCGAGCGTCGGGGATGCGGAGCGCGGCGGCGTGTATGCGCGGCATCACATCGATCTGGGTGTGAAGGGTGAACCGGAAGCCGTCGCCGCGGCGTTCGTGAAACTGCGAGAGGGAGTGCATCTGCTCGGTGGCGATATCGTCGAGCCTGAAGCGGCGGCGGCAGCGGCGGCAGCGGCCACGGGTAAGCCGTGAAGCTGAGCGGGCCCTCAATACGATTCAGGTAAGTAGTCAGGACACGGCTGCGCTTGACGAAGTTTTATACGGCGTTCTATCACGCGCGGTGGGCGCCGAGCGTATTCAGCGATTCCGACGGCCAATATATCGGCTTCGACCAGCAGGTCCATACGGTTAGCGCGGGCCACGCGGCGCAGTACACCAGCTTTTCGGGCTGGGACATCTATCGCTCGCTGATTGCGCTCAAAGCCACGCTGTTTCCTCAGGAAACCAGCGATATGGCGCAGTCGCTAGTCAACGATGCGGATCAGTGCGGCGCGATTCCGCATTGGGTCAACGACACCGTCGAGGATGGCGTGATGCCCGGCGACGCCGGCTCGCTGATCGTGGCGGGCGCCTATGCATTCGGCGCGCGAGCGTTCGATACCTCGGGCGCGCTGAAGCACATGATCAAGATGGCCAACGCTCCCGGAACGGCGTGCAATGGCGTGACCACGAACGGCGGCCGTGCCAGTTATCTGCCGTTCGGCTACATCACGAATGGCGAATGGGGGCAGGCATCGTCGACGCTCGAATACGCGAGCAGCGATTTCGCCATTTCGCAGATTGCCGGCCAACTGGGCAATTCAACGATCCAGAAGATGCTGCTGAGCCGCTCGGCCTATTGGCAGAACCTGCTTAACGCGTCGCTGCCGCCGCCTCTGATCGGCGCGCGCAACTCGGACGGAAGCTGGATTGCACAGACGCAGAGCAGCACCAACAACTATGTCGAAGGCAATGCCGGGCAGTACACGTGGATGGTGCCGTTCAACCCGGTCGGACCGTTTGCGCAACTGGGCGGCAACACGGCGGCGGTGTCGCGCCTGAACGCGTTCTTTACGGTGTTGAACGCGGGGATGAGTCTGCCCAATTTCTATATGGGCGACGAACCGACCTTCGAGGTGCCGTGGCTATATTGCCGTGGCTATATAACTGGGCGGGTTCGCCGTCGGGCACGCAGAACGTGGTCCAGCAGATCATGGCGAGCGCCTTCGGCACAGGGCCGAACGGTTTGCCCGGCAATGACGACCTCGGCGCGGTGTCGGGATGGTATGCGCCCGGTGCGCCCAGCGCGAAGTACGTGCAGAGCCTGAGCGTCAACGGTGCGGCCCACCATGGTTCGTGGCTCGACATCGAGGCGCTCGCCAGCGGCGCCACGCTGAACTTCGTGATGGGTTCGTCTCCCTCCCAGTGGGGGGACGAGCGCGGCGGACGCACCCCCTTCGTATCGGGTGCCGCTCGCGCGGAATGTGGCCGACGCATTCAACAACCACGGCATCGGCAGCGACGGCAGCAGCGATACCGATGGTCTGGGTGCGGACTTCGACGGCTCGCTGTTCAGCTACTCGTCGCAGGCCTTGACGGCGGCGGGCGCGGCGCCGGGCAAACCGTTCTCCTTCAATGGCGCGAGCTTCGTCTTGTCTGGCGGCCCGCTCGATAACGCGGTGGCGGTGGGGCAGACCATCGCGATGCCGCCGGGCAAGCTCGTGACGAGCATCACGCTGCCGAAACAGGTCAGCGCGGGCAAGTTGCACGTGTTCGGGATTTCGGCCGCGCCCTGAACACAATGGAGCGCCGCGCGCGCGGCGCTCGACAAAACAAGCGGTCCGCGCCTGAGGGTTAGGTTGGCGCGAACCGCGACATCGCAGTGTCACAACCCGCGCCGACGATGCAATCAATGCGTGGTCGGCGCGAACCGTTTCAATCGGCGTGCTTCAGCGCCGCGCCACGGGCTTCCGCCGATGCGGGCAGTGTGCCACGCGCCATCAGGCTCCGATCCACGGCAAGCCGCGAAAACACCATCCCGACACCGTCTTCCGATGCCCCTGGCCGTCCTTGTCGCCTTCGAAGCCTTCCAGCAGGTCATACGCCTTCGTGAAGCCGGCCTGGGTCGCGGCGATCGCGGCGAGCTTCGAGCGCGCGGCGCTGCGGCACAGGAACAGCACCGGCGTGTCGGGCGAGGCGACCTGCGCGAGTTGCTGCACGAACTCCTGATTGGGCACCGCGCCCGGATAGCGCGTCCATTCGACATGCGCGTATTGGCCATCACCGATCACCGGCCGGCCGACCCAGTCGAGCTCGGCGCGGGTACGCACGTCGACGAGACGCGTGCGCGGATCGAGTTCCAGCAGTTCGAACGCCTCGGCCGGCGATACCGCGCCCGCGTAGGGCAGTTGGTTCTCGGTGCGGCGGGCGTCCGCCTTCGCGTAAAGCTGTTCGAGCGTGCTCATGAGCGTCAATCTCCTTCGGACCAAATGATCATTCTAGCGCGCTGCAGGCAGCGCACAGACCTGTGTAGACTGGACGGCGCCGGGCAGTCGCGGGCGCCATCCCAACCTCGATGCGCAAATATGGTGCATTCTCTGCTGAATGCACCAACATGGTATGGATCGTCGTTTCCAAAGCGGTGAATGCGCGAAATTGGTGCGTTGCGATGCCTGCACGTTTGTTTGCGAGGCTGCTCGCGCCTCGTGCGTGGCCGGCAAACATAAGCGGCGCAATGTGTGCGCCGGATTGGCCCATCCGGGGTCCAGAGGTGGCACACTATCTGCTTTATTGGTGCCGATCGATTTATCCCGGCAGAATTTTCCGCCCGCGACGCCATATAAGTGGACGTGCCGGGATGGGTCAGCTAGATTGGGCGGCGGCTGAATCCGCCGAAATTGTTAATCAGGAGATAGGTTATGAGTAAATCCGTGGCCGACGTCATTCAACTCGTCAAGGACGAAGACGTCAAGTTTGTCGACTTCCGTTTCACCGACACGCGCGGCAAAGAACAACACGTTTCGGTGCCGGTGTCGGCATTCGATGAAGACAAGTTCGAAAGCGGCCATGCGTTTGACGGTTCGTCGATTGCCGGCTGGAAGGGCATCGAAGCATCGGACATGTTGCTGGTCCCGGACGCGAACACGGCCTTCATCGACCCGTTCTACGAAGAATCGACCCTCGTGCTGACCTGTGACGTCGTCGAACCGGCTGACGGCAAGGGCTACGAGCGCGACCCGCGCTCGCTCGCGAAGCGCGCCGAAGCGTACCTGAAGAGCTCGGGCCTCGGCGACACCGCGTACTTCGGTCCGGAACCGGAATTCTTCATTTTCGACTCGGTCCAGTGGAACACGGATCAGTCGGGCTGCTTCGTGAAGATCGGTTCGGAAGAAGCACCGTGGTCGTCGGCGAAGGAATTCGAAGGCGGCAACACCGGCCACCGTCCGGGCACCAAGGGCGGCTACTTCCCGGTCGCGCCGGTCGATTCGTTCCAGGACATCCGTTCGGAAATCTGTCTGCTGCTCGAACAGATCGGCATTCCGGTCGAAGTGCATCACCACGAAGTGGGGGGCATGGGCCAGAATGAAATCGGCACGAAGTTCTCGACGCTGGTGCAGCGCGCCGACTGGACGCAGCAACTGAAGTACATCATCCAAAACGTCGCGCACACGTACGGCAAGACGGCAACGTTCATGCCGAAGCCGGTCGTCGGCGATAACGGTTCGGGCATGCACGTTCACCAGTCGATCTGGAAGGACGGCACGAACCTGTTCGCAGGCAATGGCTACGCAGGTCTGTCGGAATTCGCGCTGTTCTACATCGGCGGTATCATCAAGCATGCTCGCGCGCTGAACGCGATCACGAATCCGGGTACGAACTCGTACAAGCGCCTCGTTCCGCACTTCGAAGCACCGGTCAAGCTCGCTTACTCGGCTCGCAACCGTTCGGCATCGATCCGTATTCCGCACGTGTCGAGCCCGAAGGGCCGCCGTATCGAAACGCGCTTCCCGGATCCGCTGGCGAACCCGTACCTGTGCTTCTCCGCGCTGATGATGGCGGGTCTGGACGGCGTGCAGAACAAGATTCACCCGGGCGAAGCCGCCGACAAGAACCTGTACGACCTGCCGCCGGAAGAGGATGCAAAGATCCCGACCGTGTGCGCGGGCCTCGACCAGGCTCTGGACTCGCTCGACGCGGACCGCGAGTTCCTGACGCGCGGCGGCGTGTTCACGGATGCGATGCTCGACGCGTACATCGAACTGAAGACGACGGAACTGCAGCGTTATCGTCAGTCGGTGCACCCGATCGAATTCGAGATGTACTACTCGCTGTAAGCGGCCATGGCGCTTCGCCCTTCACCCGGCGAAGCGCTTTGCCCGACGCTCGCGATCGGTCACGAAGGGACGGCGGCGCCGTCCCTTTTTCGTTAGACCGTACGCACGGCCGGCCGCGCGTGGGCAACACGGCATTCGGTGAAGCACAATAAAGCAGCACTCCTGATTTATCACCATCTCCTACCGGCCAGACTGCAAGATGGTTCTCAAGAATCTGATCAAGGCAAGGAAAGGACACGAACAGACGCTGTCGGACGACATGCAGCTCGTGAGTTCTGGCTTGCTGCCGGGCTTCGAGGCGCTGCCGACCGTCTTGCTGGTGCTCGAGAAGCGCACGCTGCGCGTCGCGTTTGCGAATCCGTCGGCGGAGTCGATGCTGGAGATGTCTCGCAAGCAACTCACGCAGATGGCGTGGCCAGACATCTTCTCGAACGCGGACGAACTGGTCGCGACGATCACCGCGATCGCCGCACACCGTTTTCACGCGACGCATCTGGACGCCGTGCTCGAGCGTCCCGGCCACGAGCCGCTGCACGTGCATGCGATCGTCGGTTTTCTGGAAGGCGCGCAGGACTACGTGTTGCTCGAACTGTTCGAGAACGAGCGGCATCTGCGCACCGACCGCGAAGAGCGCATCAACGACCTGACGGCCGTCAACAAGCATCTGATCCGCAATCTCGCGCACGAAATCAAGAATCCGCTGGGCGGCATTCGCGGCGCCGCGCAACTGCTCGAGTTCGAACTCGGCGAACGTCAGCGCGACGAGTTGCGCGAGTACACCCAGGTCATCATCAAGGAGTCGGACCGTCTGCAGACGCTGGTCGACCGCTTGCTCGAACCGCACCGGCATCCGCATATCGTCGGCGACGTGAATGTTCACGAGGTGTGCGAGCGCGTGCGTCAGGTGATTCTCGCGGAGTTTCCGCGCGGCCTGACGATCGAGCGCGACTACGACGTCAGCGTGCCGGATCTGCGCGGCGACAAGGAGCAACTGATCCAGGCGCTGCTGAACATCGTGCGCAATGCGGCCGAGGCGTTGCGCGAGCGGATCTCGCAGGGCGATGCGCGCATCGAATTGCGCACCCGCATCGCGCGCAAGGTCACGATTTCAAAACGCCTGTGCAAGCTGGCATTGGACTTGCATATCATCGACAACGGCCCAGGCATTCCCGAAGAGATTCGCGACCGCATTTTCTATCCGCTCGTGTCGGGGCGCGAGGACGGCAGCGGTCTCGGTCTCACGCTAGCGCAGACCTTCGTGCAGCAGCACGAAGGTCTGATCGAGGTGGACAGCCGGCCGGGCCATACCGAGTTTCAGATTCTGCTGCCGCTCGATCTCTAGATAACACAAGCACCTCAAGACTTCTGACCGACCTATATGAAGCCGATCTGGATAGTAGACGACGATCAATCAATTCGCTGGGTGCTCGAGAAAGCGCTGGCGCGCGAGAACTTCGCGACGCGCAGCTTCGCGAACGTGCGCGAAGCGTCGGCCGCGCTCGATCACGACAGCCCGCAGGTGCTGGTCTCCGATATCCGCATGCCTGGCGGCTCCGGGCTGGAGTTGCTGCAAACCGTACGCGACAAGGTGCCGGGCTTGCCGGTCATCATCATGACCGCGTTCTCGGATCTCGATAGCGCGGTCGCCGCATTCCAGGGCGGCGCGTTCGAGTATCTGGCGAAGCCGTTCGACGTCGACAAGGCCGTCGAGCTGATTCGCCGCGCGGTCGACGAAAGCATGCGCGGCGAGCAGACGTGGGACGACCGCGTCGCCGAAGCGCCCGAGATGCTCGGCCAGGCGCCCGCGATGCAGGACATGTTTCGCGCGATCGGCCGCCTGTCGCATTCGGCGGCCACCGTGCTCATTACCGGCGAATCAGGCACCGGGAAGGAACTGGTCGCGCGTGCGCTGCACCGACATAGCCCACGCGCGAACGGCCCCTTCATCGCGTTGAACACGGCCGCGATTCCGAAGGATTTGCTGGAGTCCGAACTGTTCGGTCATGAGCGCGGGGCGTTCACCGGCGCGCAGGCGATGCGCCAGGGACGCTTCGAGCAGGCCGAGAACGGCACGCTGTTTCTCGACGAAATCGGCGACATGCCGTTCGATCTGCAGACGCGTTTGTTGCGCGTGCTGTCGGACGGGCAGTTCTATCGCGTGGGCGGCCACAATCCGTTGCGCGCGAATGTGCGGGTGATCGCGGCGACGCACCAGAATCTCGAATCGCGCGTGCGGCAGGGACTGTTTCGCGAGGACCTGTATCACCGTCTGAACGTGATCCGTCTGCGCTTGCCCGCGTTGCGCGAGCGCAACGAGGATATCCCGCTGCTGACGCGGCATTTCCTGCAAAAGAGTGCGCGCGATCTCGGCGTCGAACCGAAGCGCGTGTCCGAGGAGGCGGTCGCGTATCTCGCGTCGCTGCCGTTTCCGGGCAACGTGCGGCAACTCGAGAACCTCGCGAACTGGCTCACGGTGATGGCGCCCGCGCAGACGATCGAAACCAAGGATCTGCCGCCCGATCTCGGTCCCGCGCATGGCGCCGGGAGCGAGCCTGGTGCGGGCGCCGCTGCCGGCGCGACGACGGATGGGACCGTGGCGACCCATGCGGGAATCGCGGGCGGCGTGCCGCTCGCTGGCACGAACGGCGGCGCGCTCGTGCATCCGGGTGGGGCGGCCGGTGCGTCGGTCGCCACCGCGCTGAGCGCATGGGAAGGCGGCTTGCGCACCGAAGTCGCGCGCATGCTGCGCGAAAACGCGGCCGACGTGATGGACGAACTCGCGCGCCGCTTCGAAGCGGCCGTGATCCGCGAGGCGCTCGACTTCACGCGCGGCCGCAAGGTCGAGGCGGCCGAGCGGCTCGGCATCGGGCGCAATACGATTACGCGCAAGATTCAGGAGCTCAATCTGGAGCCTTGACACGCTCGTTCTGAGCGATGCTGCACGGCAGGCGGGGGCGGCTCAGGCCGCCTTCGTCGTTGTTGCAGCGCGCCCCGCGGCAAACCGTCAACCACCGCGCACGAGGCATAATCAACGCTGTTCCGATCCAACAGCCGACGATGCCAGCTTCTTCAGCTTCTCCCGCCCCGTTCGAGTGGCCGCTTTCCCCCGATCCTTTCCTGTCGCTCGAAGAGCTGTACGACGCTGACGCACTCGCATGGGTCGACGCGCAGAATGCGCGCACCCGCGTGGCGTGGTGCAGCGGCGAGTCGTTCGACTCGCTCAGACGGCGGCTCGCCGATGCCTATCTGCCGCGCGAGCGTCCGGTGATTCCGGATCGCTGGAAGGACTGGGCCTACGATTTGTGGCAGGACGAGCGCAATCCGCGCGGTATCTGGCGACGCACCGTGTGGGCCGCATGGCGCAACGGCGCGCCGGTGTGGCAGAACCTGCTCGACTTCGACGCGCTCGGCGCGGCCGACGGCACGCCGTGGGTCTGCGTCGATCTCGATATCCTTTATCCGGACGGCGACCGCGCGCTAATCACGATGTCGCCGGGCGGTTCGGATGCGCTCGTCGTGCGCGAGTTCGATCTCGACGCGCGGCGTTTCGTCGACGATGGCTTCGCGATTGCGAAGGCGGGCAAGCACACGGTGTCGTGGATCGATCGCGATACGCTGTACGTCGGCTGGGACAATGGGCGCAAGACGCTGACGCGCTCCGGTTATCCGCGCGACGTGCGGCGCTGGACCCGCGGTACCGCGCTCGCCGATGCGCCCGTCGTGTTTCGCGGCGAGTTTGGCGACATCGGCGTGGAGGCGCATTACGATCCGGTCGATCGCCGGCATACGGTGACGAGCAGCGTCGACTTTTTCGATTCGCACACGTATTACCTCGACGACGCTAGCGACGCCTGGCATCGTTACGAAGTGCCATCGCACGTCGCGGTGGGGGCGTGGCAGGGCTGGCTGTTGCTCGAGCCGCGGCTCGATTGGGAATGCGAGTGGGACGGCAATCTCGCGCGCTATCCGGGCGGCGCGCTGCTCGCGATTCGCGAGGACGCGTTCCTGCGCGGCGAGCGCGACGTGACGCCGCTATTCACGCCGACGCCGCTGACCTCGGCCTGCGAGTGGTCGCATACGCGCCATCATCTGATCGTGTCGTATCTCGACGACGTGCGCGGCAAGACGCTGATCTGGACGCCGTCGCCGCGCGAGGACGGCACCTGGCAGTGGCGTGAGCGCGTGTTCGCGTCGCGCGGCGATGCGCAGGTCGACGTGTCGCCGGTCGAGTCGACACTGAACGACGAAGTGTTCGTCGACACCGACGATTATCTGCAACCGCCCGCCTACTGGCTCTCCGATCTCGCGTTCGAGGAGCCCGGCGAATGGGAGTTGCTCGACCGTTGGCCGACGCAGTTCGACGCGACGCGCGTTGCGGTGACGCGCGGACATGCGGTATCGGCCGATGGCACGCGCGTACCCTACACGGTGATTGGGCCGAAGGAAGCGCCGTCGTCGCCGGGCGATGAAAGCCCGCCGCGCCCATGTCTGCTGAGCGGCTACGGCGGCTTCGCGATTCCGCTGCTGCCGAGCTATCTGACGGGGCAGGGCATCGGCTGGCTCGAACGCGGCGGCGTGTACGTGGTCGCGCATATTCGCGGCGGCGGCGAGTTCGGTACGCGCTGGCACACGGCGGCGCAAGGCGAGCATCGCCAGCGCGCGTTCGATGATTTCATCGCGGTCGCCGAGGTGCTGATCGCGACCGGCGTGACGGGCGCCGCGCAGCTCGGCATTCAGGGCGGCAGCAACGGCGGTTTGCTCGTGGCCGCCTGCATGGTGCAGCGGCCGCAGCTATTCGGCGCGGTCGTCTGCGAGGTGCCGTTGCTCGATATGAGCCGCTATCACCTGCTGCATGCGGGCGCCTCGTGGATCGACGAGTACGGCGACCCCGACGAACCCGATGAAGCGCGTGCGCTCGCCGCGTATTCGCCGTATCACAACCTCGCGGCGGGTGTCGCGTATCCGCCGGTGCTATTCACGACGTCGACCGCCGACGATCGCGTGCATCCCGGCCATGCGCGCAAAATGGCCGCGCGCATGCAGGCGCTGGGCGCGCAGCACGTGTGGTATCGGGAGAATACGGAAGGCGGCCACGGCGGCTCCGATGAGTTGGAGCAGGCCGAGCATGATGCGATGGTGTTCGGGTTCTTGTGGGGTGTGCTGGGCGGCGCTTGAAGCAATAGGGACGCGAGGCAGCGCTGCCTCGTTTCGTCGCTGTATTCCGGATCAGCCCAGCTGCGCGAACACTGGCGCGTGATCCGACGGCTGCTCCCACTTGCGCGGCACCTTGTCGATGTCGCACGCCGAGCAGGTGTCGGCCAATGCCTTCGACAGCAGGATGTGATCGATGCGCAGTCCCGCGTTGCGACGGAACGCCATCATCCGGTAGTCCCACCACGAATAGATTTTTTCCTGCTGCTCGAACTGGCGGAACGCGTCGAGCAGGCCGAGGCCGATCAGCTGCACGAACGCCGCGCGTTCCTCGGGCGACACCAGATTCTGACCTTCCCATGCCTTCGGATCGTGCACGTCGCGATCGTCGGGCGCGATGTTGTAGTCGCCGAGCAAGGCGAGCTTCGGATGCAGCGTCATCTCGGTTGCGAGCCAGTCGTGCAGCGCGTCGAGCCAGCGCAGCTTGTACGCGAACTTGTCGGTGCCGGGCGCCTGGCCGTTGGGGAAATATGCGGAGATGATGCGCACGCCGTCGATGGTTGCCGCGATCACGCGCTGCTGCGGGTCCTCGAAACCGGGGATGTTGCGCACGATGCTGCTTTCGTCGACGTTCAAACCTTCGCGCACCAGAATGCCGACACCGTTATAGGTTTTCTGACCCGCGTACCAGCTTCGATAGCCGACCGCCTCGAGTTCGGCGCGCGGAAATTTTTCGTCGGGAAGCTTCAGTTCCTGCAGGCACAGCACGTCGGTGCCGCTGCTCGCGAGCCAGTCGATGACGTGTTGCTGGCGGACTTTGAGGGAGTTGACGTTCCAGGTGGCGATTTTCATCGGTTGCACAAGCTGTTGATTTTCAATAAATATTTGACTTGATGTGGTCGTGATATACGCATCGATATACTCATTTCACGAGTGGTGTTCCGTTACTCAGGAGTCACACGCCATGCCAGTCCGGCGTCGCAGCCTATATGATACGGCCTGTCACGCCGGGGGGCGCGGGTTCGAGTCCCGTCCACTCCGCCAGACAAAGCCCGTTCATGGGAACTTGAACGGGCTTTAATGAGATGGTCAGCCTGACCGAAACAGCCCGATCGGCTTACGCTGATCGGGCTGTTTCCTTATGGGAGATCGTCATGGACACCATCT
>NZ_JACHDL010000017.1:0-165780 GCF_014201055.1 Paraburkholderia sp. CI2 | reverse complement strand
GTCAGGCGCTCTTCAGGTTGAAGTTGCTGGTACTTTCTTTCGTGCATCGCAACACCTTATACGAAACGGTGTTGCACTTCAGATTTGAGGCCGCCCACTATAAAGCGTGTCTCGGCAAGGCCGCAGACCTTCAGAGGGCCAGTGCGGAGACCCGGGAATTTCTTGACATTGCCCAACTGAATCACAGGAAGTGGGAGGAGGACCGGAAACTAGTCAGGAATCTCATTGGCGGTCACTGGCTGTTTTTTCATCATGTACGGGACCGGAACCCTGACACCGATGGCTGGTGGGTCATCCTTGCGCTTCTCGAAGAGGTGCGCCGCGGTGCCCTGCTTGCCATTAAAGGCCCTCGCGATAGCCTGTTTCCGTCACCCTACAGCAGCACGCCCTTGAGGGATATCGCAGCGAGGGCCGGTAATCGCCCGGACGGCGAACCTGTGCTGTCTGTCCAGTATGATCCGGCCACCTTGCAAACCCGGCTGAACGCTGCGCGCGCAGCCAGGGCTGGCGATAGAGGCGCATCAACGCTGCTCGGCGACGCGCAGCCGTTTGAGTATGTGCCTGATGCGTTGAGCGGCGATGTCGTTGAACTCGCAGCGAGCACCAATAACCCACGCTATGCCGCCAAGATGCTTGGATACGATCAAAACACGTTCAGCGACATGCTTCACGCTATGAAGCAGTACAACAAATTGCGCGGCGACAACAACGTAATCTGGCATGACGATGGAGACGTGGAATTTCACGGCGTGATTATCGACAACATGCACAGCTGGGCACCCTAAAGGAATGTTATGGTAACGACCCGTCAACTTGCACATGCTTCTTTCACTATCTATCAGGACGTGGAGCGGCCCGAATTCTGGACAAACTATTTTGGCGTTGAACCGGACATGCAGAGTGTTCGGGGGCAATTCCGCACTACACCATCTGGGCGCACTAGCAAGTACCCCGCTCGAATTGGTGTATGGAGTGTGGATAGCAAGGGGCATGTTCAGAGTAATATTCTTGCGCCTCACCTTCGCTATCTTGTCGAACGCTTGGCATTGCCCCGATCAGACCTGCCCGAATTGCTCAAGCGCACTGGCGCACAGATGCGCTTCTTCTGCTATTGGGACAATGAGAGCGGCGACCGCGTGCCTGATGTGCCCGACGATATTCGCACCATGATGGAAGCCATGGGCGGCACGGTTGAGATTGATGAATATCGATAGAGCCTCGCTCGAATGCACAAGCCGATCCTCGCGAGTCGGCTTTTTTGTGCGAGCTTGTAAGGCACAGCGCAAGTGTTATGGGCCGCACTTCTGAACTAATCCTCTATGCCGCAAACATGCACGGCCCACGCTTCCATCATCGGGCGGCGCTGTTCCAAATGGTTGTCCCGCTGAGGTAGTCAGGCGACCGTCCCGCCTTTGATCGGAATGACTTCGGCCCCGGCCTTGATCCGGTCAAGGTAATCGGCCCACTCCTGCATCATCTCGCGGCGCTCGCGAATGAATTTTGTGCGGTTGAGCGCACACAAAACCGGGAACGTGCCGGAAAAGGCATCGAAGGCCCGCAACATCTCCGCGACCTTGGCGGGCTCGGTGATCGAGGCGAAATGCGTTGTCTGTGCAGGCGGTATTGCGCCAACCAGATCGCGTGCCGGATCGGTTTTGCAATAGCCCTCCTTGATCGCGAAACGGAACACGCGGCTTATTTCGCTGCGCAGACGGTGAGCCGTAAAGCGAGCGCCCCGGCTATCCACGCGTTTAAGGACCGCCAGAATCTCGGGTGCGTCAATTTCCGCGATGGGTCGCTTGCCAAGCCAGGGAAACGCGTCATTCCTGAAGCACGCAAGCGTTTTTTCATACTGCCCGCTTTCAACGGACTGGCCGCGCTCTTCCATCCAGGCGAGCGCAACGGCTTCGAATGAATTGGCAGCAGCAAGGCGGGCGGCGCGTTTCCCGGCCTTTTTGGCTTCCCCCGGATCAATGTTTTGCTGCCAGTTTTTCGCGGGCGTCGTCCCGACGCTTGCGGGCATCGGCAAGCGGCACGCCTGGATCGACGCCAAGTGCGAGGCTCTTTTCCTTTCCGGCAAAACGGTACTTGAAAATCCATCGCTTGCTGCCCGTTGGCGTGACAAGCAGCAGCAGGCCGCCACCGTCGTACAGCTTCTGCTGTTTTTCACCCGGCTTCGTGTTACGGATCGTGGCATCGGTCAGCGCCATGTTTGCGTCTCCGGTTGTCGCGCCGCTGCTGGGGGCGTTTTCCATCCGACGGGCGCTTGAATCGTGGCAACCCCCGAAACGACCCCCTGGTGGGGGTTGTAATCGCTGGTGAACCCTTGGAGACTATGGCAAACAAAAGCCCCGCTCAGCGCTAGCTGTCGGGGCTTCGTGGTGAACCGTTGAAACCGGTTGAAGAGTGTTTGGTGCCCAGGGCCGGAATCGAACCGGCACGCCTTGCGGCGGGGGATTTTGAGTCCCCTGCGTCTACCAATTTCACCACCTGGGCAGATACTGCAGCGCGCGCATCGGGAGTTCAGCGCGCAAGGAAGACGCAGATTATGGCCGAAAATCGGTAGACGGGCAAGTCGATTGCCTTCACCCGCCACAGCGCGTTCGCGGCGAGCGGTGCTCAGACCGTGCGCGAGAATCGTGTGAGCGTCTGCTCGCCAAGATAGCGGTCAAATTCCATCGCGAGATTGCGCACGAGCATGCGGCCGGCCATTCGCACTTCGAGCTTGCGTGCGCCGAGCGAGATCAGCCCGTCGTCCTCGAATGAACGCAGACGCGAGAGTTCCGGCGCGAACGTGTCGGCGAAGTGGATGCCGTACGCCGCTTCGAATTCGTCGAAGCGCAGTTCGAGGTTGCACATCAGCTGCGTGATCACGTCGCGCCGCAGACGGTCGTCGGCGGACAGGCGGATGCCGCGCGCGATCGCGAGCCGGCCCGCATCGATCGAGTCGGTGTAAGCGGGCAGCTCTCGCGCGTTCTGCGCGTACACGTCGCCGACCTTGCCGATCGACGAGGCGCCAAAACCGATCAGATCGCACTCGGCCCGCGTGCTATAGCCCTGGAAATTGCGATGCAGCGTGCGCTGCGCCTGCGCGCGAGCGAGCTCGTCGGTGGGCAGCGCGAAGTGATCCATGCCGATGTACACATAACCTGCCTCAGTCAGCCGTTCGACGACCCGTTGCAGCAGAGCCAGCCGCTCCTCGCTCGACGGCAGCGTCGCTGGATCCATCTGGCGCTGCATCTTGAAGAGCTGCGGCATGTGCGCATACGCGAACACCGACAGCCGGTCCGGCGCCAGTTCGAGCATCGTGTCGAGCGTGCGGTTGAAGCTCGCGACGGTTTGATGCGGCAGCCCGTAAATCAGATCGACGCCGATCGAATGAAAACCGTACGTGCGCGCCGCCTGCATCACCGATGCGGTCATCTCGAACGGCTGGATGCGATTGATCGCCTGCTGGACGTGCGGATCGAAGTCCTGCACGCCGAGGCTCAGCCGGTTGAAGCCGAGGCGGCGCAGAAGCGCGACCGTATCGGGCGACGCCTCGCGCGGATCGACCTCGATCGAATATTCGGCTCGATCGTCGGGCAGAAGTTTGAAGTGCTCGCGCGTCGCGGCCATCAGCTCGGCCATCTCGTCATGCGACAAAAACGTCGGCGTGCCGCCGCCCCAATGCAATTGCGACACGGGCCGCTGTGTATCGAAACACGCCGCCTGCAAGCCGATTTCGCGTTTGAGCCGCTCAAGGTACGGGCGCGCATGCGCGCGATTTCTCGTCACGACCTTGTTGCAGCCGCAGTAGAAGCACACGGTGTCGCAAAACGGAATGTGGAAGTACAGAGACAGATCGGTCGACGCGGCACCCGGGTCGGCGGCGGCGCGGTGATAGTCGGCGGTGTCGAACGATTCGCGGAACTGCGGCGTGGTCGGATAGGACGTATACCGGGGACCGTTCGCGCTGTAGCGCGCGAGCAGGTCGGGGCGGAACAGGGTGTCGGCTAGGGACATGAGCGGTGTCGGACGGTGGGCGGCTCTCGCAGCGTGCCGCGTGTCATGGTCAGTCAGCAGCTTCGAGTTTACGTGCGTGCCCACGGAACCCGATTGTGTAAAAGGGTCGCACGGACAGGCAGTGGCACAATGCGGGTCTGGCAACACGTTGCCAAGGTTTGAGTTCAGGAAAGATGACGTGGATCAAAGGTTGAACAGTGCATGGGTGGACGCTCACGCGTGCCGTCCCGATTGCGGCGCGTGCTGTACCGCGCCGTCGATTTCGAGCCCGATTCCAGGCATGCCGAACGGCAAGCCGGCGGGCGTGCGCTGCGTGCAACTCGGCGACGATCTGCGCTGCGCGATCTTCGGCCGGCCGGAGCGGCCCGCATGCTGCTCGGGTCTGCAGCCGCAACTCGAGATGTGCGGCGCGAATCGCGGCGAAGCGCTCGCGTGGCTCACGCAACTCGAGGCGCAAACACAACCGGCATCCCATCCATGACGCGCGGCATGCGGTAAACGCCGTCGCTGACCACACCCGTCAATGCAAGCCGATGTCCGCAAGGGCTTCCACAGGAGATTTCGCATGACTCGACCTGCAGCGCCGGCCCGGCGCCGCTTTCTGCGCGCTGCGCTGACCGGCTGCAGCGCGCTTGGCATCACTGTGTCGCTCGCGGCTTGCGCGAGCCCGACGTTTCCGTTCATGCCGTCGCACTACACGTTCTCGCAGAAGCAGGTGCAGGAGGCCGTGCAGCGCAAGTTCCCGTATCAGCGCACGGTGTCGCAGGTGTTCGATGTCGCGCTGAGCAATCCGGTGGTGGGCATGCTGCCCGATGCGAACCGCGTGCAGGTGAAGCTCGACGCGCGTTTCGCGAGTCCGTTCCTGCAGCAGCCGGTCGATGGCGTGTTCACGCTGTCGAGTGAACTTGCATACGACGCGGCGAGCCGTTCGGTGATCCTCAAGTCGCCGAGTGTCGACAACGTCAGCGTGAGCGGCGAGGCGCAGATGTACACGCAGCAGATCAACGCGGCCGCGGCGCTGCTCGCGACCCAATTGCTGACCAACTATCCGATCTACACGTTCAAGCCCGAGCAACTGCAATTTGCCGGCGTCAACTACGAACCCGGTACAATCACGATCCTTACAAACGGCATACGCGTGCAGATCGTCGAAAGATGACTGGCACGCGCGGCCACGTGGGCCGCGCATGCCAGTCATGACCGTGCGGGCCCATTTCGTTGCGACAACCTACCGCGATAAGGGGCACGGATGGACTGGTTACTGGCTTGCAAGGCGCTGATTCTCGGCGTGGTCGAGGGTTTGACGGAGTTCTTGCCGGTGTCGAGCACCGGGCATCTGATCGTCGTCGGCAGTCTGCTGGATTTCACCGACGAGCACGCGAAGACCTTCGATGTCGTGATCCAGCTCGGCGCGATTCTCGCCGTGTGCTGGGAGTTTCGCCGGCGCATCGGCAACGTGATCGTGGGGCTGCCGAGCCGGCCCGAGGCGCGCCGCTTCGCGCTGAACGTGATCATTGCGACGATTCCGGCAGTCGTGCTCGGCCTGCTGTTCGAGAAGTCGATCAAGGAGGTGCTGTTTTCACCGGTGCCGGTCGCGTTTGCGCTGGTCGCGGGCGGCGTCGTGATCCTGTGGGCGGAGGCGCGTCAGCGCGCGCGCGGCGACGCGGCGGTGCGGGTGCGCAGCATCGACGATCTGAGCCCGCTCGATGCGTTGAAAGTTGGTCTCGCACAGTGCTTCGCGCTGATTCCGGGGACCTCGCGCTCGGGCTCGACGATCATCGGCGGCATGCTGTTCGGCATCGAGCGCCGCGCCGCGACCGAGTTTTCATTCTTTCTCGCGATTCCGATCATCTTCGGCGCGACGGCCTATGAGCTGTACAAGGACTGGCACCTGCTCACCACCGACGCGCTCGGCAGCTTCGCGCTCGGCTTCGCGGCCGCGTTCGTCAGTGCGTTCGTCTGCATCCGCTGGCTGCTGCGCTATGTCGCGTCGCACGACTTCACGGTGTTCGCGTGGTATCGGATCGGCTTTGGCCTGCTGATCCTGCTGATCGGTTATAGCGGCGGGTTGAGCTGGGCCGAATGAGATTTGCCGTGCGATGAAAAAAGGTCCGCGTATGTGCGGACCTTTTTTCGTTGGCTTGCCGTCTCGTCGCGTTACGCGGCGCCGCGCTTGCGGAACACGAGGTCCCACACGCCGTGGCCGAGCCGCAGGCCACGCCGTTCGAACTTCGTCACCGGACGATAGTCGGGCCGCGGCGCGTAGGTGTCGGCGGTGTTTTCGAGCAGCGGATCGGCGCCGAGCACTTCGAGCATCTGTTCGGCGTAGTTCTGCCAGTCGGTCGCGCAATGCAGATACGCATCCGGCTTCAGACGCGACACGAGCAGCGCGACGAACTTTGGCTGGATCAGCCGGCGCTTGTGATGGCGCGCCTTGTGCCAAGGGTCGGGGAAAAAGATGTGCACGCCGTCGAGGCTGTCGGGCGCGATCATGTGCTGGAGCACTTCGACCGCGTCGTGCTGGATGATGCGGATGTTCGTCAGCGACTGCTCGCCGATCAGCTTCAGCAACGCGCCGACGCCGGGCTCGTGGACTTCGACGCCCAGGAAGTCGTCGTCGGGACGCTGCGCGGCGATCTCCGCGGTGGTGGCGCCCATGCCGAAGCCGATCTCCAGCACGCGCGGCGCTTCGCGGCCGAACACGCCGGTCCAGTCGGGTTGTTGTGGTGAATAGGGCACGACGAAGCGCGGGCCGAACTCATCGAGCGCGCGGCGCTGGCCGGTCGACACGCGACCCGCGCGCGTGACGAAGCTGCGGATGCGGCGGTGATGAAGCGTGTCTGCCGGCGTTGCACCCGGCGTGCCGTCGACGTCGTTCGTCTCGTTGCCGGCGGGCTGGTCGTTTGCGCTCGTGGGGGGCGGGGCGTCGTCCGGGAGACCGGAGTCGTTTGGATCGTGGATCATCGTCGATGCTGCTGCAAGGGTGAGGGCTGCGCGGCTTGCGCGCTGTGCCGGGCCGTTGCCACTACAAAAAAGCCGCCTTCAGGGAGGCGGCTCTTGCTGGATTCCGCTGAACACTCAGCGGGAAAGTGGAGCGGGCGATGGGAATCGAACCCACGGCTCTAGCTTGGGAAGCTAGGGTATTACCATTATACGACGCCCGCAGAGCGCGCTATTTTACAGGGGTTTGAGCGATTTGGGGAGTGGCGTGGTTTGGATACTGGCATCGAAAGTGGCATGTCTGCACGGCGGAGCCGTGGCATCACGACCAAGCGGCCGAGCTACGGATCGGCTCCTACTGCGTGGCAAGTACATAAGAGTTGTCGTCGGCTGACGGGGACGGGGCTATGAGAGACCATGCTGGCGGTCGCCGCATGCTTTTCTCACGTAAAATCGAGCACGTGAATTGCTCGCAGGTCGCCGGGGGCGGCAAAAACTATGGAATCTACACATCCGATCGTGCTCGTCTCCTGCGGGAACCGAAAGCTCGACGCGCCCGCGCCCGCGAAGGATTTGTATGTTTCAAAGCGTTTCCAAGAAGCGAGGAAATTCGCAGAAAATTACGGGGACAGTTGGTTCGTCGTTTCTGCTAAGCATGGCCTCACCGCTCCGGGGGAAGTGCTCACCCCTTACGACGTAGACTTGCGAACTCTTTCGAGCCATGACAGGCATGAGTGGGCAGTTAACGTGCTTTCGAAGCTGTCGGAATACGGTTTGTTGGAGCGTCAATTCATTGTGCTTGCGGGGGAGGCGTACAGCAACGCCATCCAAGGTGCATTTGAAAAACGTCACGTCTTGGCTACTTACCCCCTCCGAGATTTGCCCGAAGATAAAGAGGTAGACATCTTGGCGAGAGTAAATGGGAGTCCATTGAGGATGATCCATTACAAACGCTTCTACGATTTGTTACTGCGACTACAGAACATGTCCGGACAGATGATTCCTTTCTCCAAACTGGGGGGAAAGCAGATGTCGAAAGCGGGGGTGTACTTTTTCTTTGATCCACATGAATACACACGTTTCTACGATCACAACGGTCTTCGCGTTGTGCGAATTGGGACGCACGGGGTAAGCAAGGGCTCCAAATCGCTGCTGTGGCAGCGACTACGAACTCATCGTGGAAATGACGACGGCACGGGAAGTCACCGATCATCCATTTTCAGGCTTCATGTTGGAAATGCCATTTTGGCATCCCAAGACCGACAGATGCCGAGCTGGGGCCTTGGAGATAACGCCAGCAAGGAAACTCGTGATTCTGAGCAGCAATTGGAGATGGAGGTGTCACAATATCTCAAGGAGCTGCTCGTGGCGTATCTGCCGGTTGTGGACGCGGCGAGTGCCGACAGCGATCGGTCCTATATCGAGCGAAATGCGATTGCACTTTTGAGCGGTGGTGGAGCTATCGATGTACAGAGCATGCAGTGGCTTGGCAATTTCAGTCCGACCCGCCAAATTAAAAGTAGCGGCCTTTGGAACGTAAATTACGTTGGGGAAGGCTACGATGCAGATTTTCTGGCTGTATTCGAAGCATTAATCGAGTGTTACGAACAGGGACGTCTTTCAGACAAATCAATCGCACCTCCTAATTGGCGCTCCAACTTGCAGCGTGGCGCTGTCGGGCAACAGGAACTATTTTAGATAAACGCCGAAATGTGTCAAAACAATAATGTCCTTCGATCAAGCGCGTGTGAGAATGTTCTGCGACGATATGTGAAAGCAGTTGTTCATATGCGGCAGCAGTATGAACGCAACCGTTTTGGCTTGGTTTTTGGGGCGGGTATCGGGCTGGACCTCAGGTTTCCAAGCTGGGTTTCCTTGCTTCAGCGAATCGCAAGGCATCCGGAACTCGCCGCTGATCAATTGATTGCGGGCTCGGGAGGGAACAGCACTACACTTGCGCAGCAACTATACCAAATATATAAATCAAAGCACGAAACCGCGACATTGGCAGACGGTAAATCCCCAAAAATGCGGGAAATGGAACTGCGCGCGAAGTGGCGAAAGATTGTACGCGAGTGTCTTTACAGGGATGTGGCGAGCGATGTAGACGAGCTGGCCAACAGCGATAAATATTTGCGATCGCTGCTTCCGATAATTAAGAAAACTCCTCTAACTGTTACCTATAATTTTGACGATACGTTGCAGCGTCTATTGCTTCGGGATAGCAAACGTAATGGAGAGCGAACACGAGGATATCGGACGCTTTGGAGCGGGAATGTTCAGCTCAACGCGCGAGCTGGAGGTGTAATTTATCACCCAAACGGTTTTTTGCCGCACGAAGAACGTGAGCGCCCCAGCGATTATCTCGTCTTCGCAGAAGATTCCTTTGCCGACCAATTGATTGATAGTATGGCAGGACGATATGCCTCGCTTTCGACCCATTTCTCCCAAACTACGTGTTTGCTCGTTGGAATTTCACTTCAAGATCCGACGCTGAAACACATGCTGCGCCAGTCAGCGATTCATTTTCCAGGTCATTTTCATTATCTCGTAAGATATGTCCGTGATCCTGCTGAGCGGGATTCGGTTTGTGACGATTCCGATGCGGCTGCAAATTTTAATGTTTATAATCTGAACACGCTATTTCTTACGGCAGAGGAGATCGGTGCGCTCGCGACGTTAATAACTGCGGATAAAGATGAATTCACTGCATTCGCGCAGGAAGTGGTGCCACACTCATCTTTTCGCTTCTTTGTAGTTGGTTCGGTTGCTGCTGGCAAAAGCACGACTGTTGGCCACTTCAGGAGTATGTTGACTCAGGATGAGTGGACGGAGGAGCGTGCTCCCAACATGGAAAAAGCTCCAGAGTTGCTCGACGAAGAGCAGAAAAAAGCGATCGACGCTTGGGTAGCGGACCAAGTCAGCCAAAAAAACCTCAATCTTATCAATACTGCATCCTCGGGGATCCATGTAATAGATCGCGCTCCATTGGATGCATTTGCCTTTACCTTGGACAAGAGCGAGTGGCAAGCGAAGGCGACATTGCTGCGTAGGGCGATAGTGCCAGGATACGCCGCTAATCGAAAATTGATGCCGGGACACGTCATCTTCCTGAAGAATAATCCGGAGGTGATGGCGGAAAGAGCAATTTCGCTGCATAAGAAGACCGATGCAGAAAAGTTGCAAGCCCAGCAAAGTGAGCTACTACATGTATATGAGCGGTTAAGGCCCGCTGAAGGTGTAACTGTGGTCGACGCGTTCCAGAAGACACCGGATGAAGTCGTGAAAGAGGTTGCTCGCATAATTTTTGGTTTGGAATATGCGGAGGCCGATATGCACCAACTTCTCTTAGATATTGAGGCGAGGGGATATGATGCGTGAAGACACAGGCTCTCGGCCGTGGGTTTACATGGCCGGCCCACTTTTTAACGAAGCGGAACGTTCTTATAATGTCTATCTTAAACATCGGATCGAGGAGTTCTGTAACGTTTATCTGCCGCAGGAAGATGGGCTGCTAATAACGGATTTGTTAAAGTCCGGGATGAATGCAGAGCAAGCGTCGGCGGCGGTTTTTAAGAATGACGTCAATGCAATTCATAGATGCGATCTGTTGATCATTTTGCTCGACGGGCGAGCGGTTGATGAAGGGGCGGCAGTCGAGCTTGGGTACGCCTATTGTCTTGGGAAGCCTTGCATATCGTTGCAAACGGATTTTCGTCGGCTAGCGCCATTTGGAAATAATCCAATGATCGCTGGCGCAATTAGTCATGCGTTCCATAGCGCAGAGGATTTGGTTGGATGGCTGAAAAAATACGCCCCTTCTAATATCGACGCATGTGCGCTTCGTGGGCAATAATACGGATAAGGGAGGTTTTGGTGTTTTGGCTTCGTCAGCGAAGCGAATCTCCGAGACGCTATCGAATTGACGGTCCGTGCGATACACCGGCGTCCTTGTCGCATGCGTTGGATGCCATTAACGCACTATGACCAAGTTTTGATGTTTGAGGCGGGAATGTTGATATCGGCTGCTAAGGTTTAGCAGTCTGTAATGTTGCATTGACCCGGGAATTGCCAGGATAGTCGTCGCATGGACGATACGCAACACGACAACATCTTCCCGTATCTCACGACCAATCAGGTTCACGAGCTTGTCGCTGCACTCCGCGACGTTTTCGGAAGCAACCTCTCTCGGGCGCAGTTTGCCGACAGGCTGCTGATGTTTCTTGAGGATGTCATATTCAAGTAGCAAGTGCGAGATTCGAGCATGTGGAGGAGTTGTTACCGATTCGATCCTCGGGCAGAATAGGGCGGTTTGGTAGCGCCCTCTGGCATCTCTGCGGGTTGCGCTGCACGTTACCAATCGGCCCTCTGGCGCACAGGCGAGCGATCGCGTGAGCGTGACCGGCGGAATCAGGGGCGGGTCCGAATCGCAAGATGCGGTCCGCAACGAGGATGCCGAAGGGGCGATCGGGTCGCCTTCTGTCCCTAGATCTGTTGGGAAGGCGATTACGAAACGTGCGGGGCACCCCCGAGGCAGGGAGGCGGGCGCGCCAGCAACGTCGCGGCGAAGCTCTTCGAAAAACCGCCCCCGTTGCGCCTGGAGGAAGCTGGCCTGCGCGGCTTTGGCCGCCATCGCCGTCGCAACCGGAGTCAAACCCAGCGTAATGGAAGTGAAAATGAGAAGCGTTTACATCTCGGCGGCCGCTTCGGTCGAAGTGCGGCTCCCTCTGGCATCTCTGCGGGTTGCGCTGCACGTTACCAATCGGCAACCTGCGCACAGGCGAGCGATCGCGTGAGCGTGACCGGCGGAATCAGGGGCGGGTCCGAATCGCAAGATGCGGTCCGCAACGAGGATGCCGAAGGGGCTTTCAGCCGCTGGTCTGGGGATGCTGTTCAACGCCAGCGAAGCACCTGAGATATGGGAAAGAACGCGTATTCTTCCGCTTTGTCACCCGAGGCCCTGCGGGATGCATGGGCGAATCTGTTTAAAAAAGCGTCTCCCCGTTCGCGGAATAGTACTGGCGTCGATGACATCTCAATCAACGATTATCGCGCCGACGAGAAAGCCCGATTGAATCGCTTGTTCCGTGACTTGCACCGCAAGAGCTTCCAATTTTCCGACCTTCGCCCGCATCTGATTCCCAAGTCAGCAGACAAGTACCGTTTGATTTGCGTTCCGACTGTCCAGGATCGGATTGTGCAGCGCGCGCTTCTCGATTTTCTTTCCAGCCGGTATGCCGACCGGCTGGCGAATAAGGTGAGCTACGGCTTTGTGAAGGAGCGGGGTGTAAAAAAGGCTGTGAAGGATGCATGCAATCTACGTGCCAAGCACGGATGGGTCTACAAGACTGATATCGCATCCTTTTTCGACAAAATCGATCGGGCGCTGCTACAACGGGCGTTGAAATCCGCCATCCGCGAACGATCGTTACACGCCTTACTCGGACAAGCCATTGTTTGCGAGATCGCTCCCGTAAAAGGTAGTGCAGCTACGCGGATTCATCGACTCGGCATTAAGCGAGGTGAAGGCGTGCGGCAAGGGATGCCGCTGTCGCCATTCTTTTCCAATATCATGCTGGGCGGCTTCGATCGGACAATCGAACAGCGCGGTTTCCCTGCGGTTCGTTACGCAGACGATCTGATTTTTTTCGCATCTTCTCGCGACGAATGCGAAGACTTGGCGCAGTTTTGTTCGGAGCACCTGATGCAACTCGGGCTAACGGTGCCACCGATTGAGCCCGGATCAAAGTCGGTAATCTACGAGCCCGACCAACCTGCGGAATTCCTCGGGGTGAGCCTCGTTCGGCACCACTCGTCGTATCGCGTTGAACTCACGTCGGAGCAAATCGCTGCTATCCGTGATGAGCTACTCAAGCTGGGTTCGGTGCCGGAACTCGTTTCGCGAAAAATAACGTTACCGAAGTTGGGCCAAGTTCTGTCGCTGCGGCGGAACGGATACTTGGCGGCGTACGACGTATGCCACAACGTTGCAGATCTTGAGCGCGAACTGGGAAAGATCGAACAGCGAGTATTGCGAAGAATTTACAGCGATGGGATTGGGGTCAATCTCGCCAAGCTGTCAGGCGCAGCTCGCACGTTCCTCGGCCTTGAATAATGTGACCGTTGCCGCTTGCGGTTGCCGGCCATACGTAGCGCCACGTCCGCGGCTTCCGACTTGATGTGCTGGGGTGAAAACTGGCGTCGCCGTCAAACCCGCATGACACGTGTTTTTCAGTGGTGCCTGCTGGAAAACCACTTCCAAAACCCGCATGAATAGTGGGTTTGCTCAAGCCGTTGCAGCTTGGGAAGCTAGGGTATTACCATTATACGACGCCCGCAGAACTCGCAATTTAACAGGCTTTTGGGCCGTTTGGGCAGCGGTATGGCTCGCGCGCACGAGCAGCCGACCCGTCCTTTCGCTTCTGAGGTTCGAACGGCGCGAGCCTTCAGACTGTGTCTGCGCCTGCCGTTAATCCGAATACTGCCCAACACCGTGCGCTTGCGCACCCCGCAAGCCGGCACGAACCCGGCGCTTCCCATCCCGATCAAGAGATTTTCCCAAGATGCAGTGGCTTTCCGATCTGAAACTGAGCCAGAAGCTTGTCGGCTCGTTGATGCTGTGCGCGTTCGTAACGGCCATCGTCGGCACGGTCGGTGTGCTTAAGGTGCGCGAAGTCGCGACGATGCAAACCGAAATGTACGACCGCGAATTCGTGCCTGTGCGCGACGACGGCACCGCCGCGTGGCAGGCCGCTTCGCACTTCCGGCGCCTCTATTCGTACATCCTGAATCCGGAGCCGGCAGGCCGCGCCGATACGGTGCGCCTGAATCACGGCGGTGAAGCGGCGATCCTGTCGGCATTCGACTACGAGCGCAAGCATGCGACCACCGACGCGCAGAAGCAATTGCTGAGCGACTTCGACGCCGCCTATCCGGCCTATATGAGTTCGGTCGCGAAGGTGATGGCGCTGGCCGATCAGGGCGATCAGACCGGCGCGCTCGCCGAGCTCAAATCGACCACCGACCCGCTGCACGTCAAGCTGCGCACGCTGATGATCAAGCTGTCCGACGTGCGGGATGAGTTGGCCAGGCAGCGTGTCGCGAACGGCGTCGAGATGGTTCGCTCGGTGACGTGGTGGATCGCGAGCTGCGCGGTCGTCGGCGTCGCGGTTGCGATCGGCCTGGGGCTGCTGGTGACGCGCGCGGTCGTGCGGCAGATCGGCGGCGAACCGGCCGAAGTCGCGAAGGTCGTCGAGCAGATCGCGGGCGGCGACTTGAGCCAGCGACTGCACACCGGCGCCGCCGACGACGGCGGTATCTTGCGCGCGGTCGCGCACATGCAGGAGCGTCTCGCGGCGACGATCGGTTCGATTCGCGAAAGCGCCGAGTCGGTCAGCATCGCTTCGCAGCAGATCGCGAGCGGCAACATCGATCTGTCCGCTCGCACCGAAGAGCAGGCCACTTCGCTCGAACAGACCGCGGCGAGCATGTCGGAATTGACGCAGACCGTCACCCGCAACAGCGACAACGCGCGCAACGCGAGCGCGCTCGCGACTGAGGCTGCACAGGTCGCCAACACCGGCAATACTGCCGTCGAGGGCATGGTGCGCACCATCGGTGATATCAGCGGCAGTTCGACGAAAATCTCGGAGATCACCGGCGTGATCGAGGGCATTGCGTTCCAAACCAATATTCTCGCGTTGAACGCGGCGGTCGAGGCCGCGCGCGCGGGCGAGCAGGGGCGCGGTTTCGCGGTGGTCGCGAGCGAGGTGCGCAACCTCGCGCAGCGCTCGGCGAGCGCGGCCAAGGAGATCAAGGAGATGATCACGACGTCGGTCGCGATCATCGAAGGCGGCACGCAGCAGGCAGCCGAAGTCAGCACGACAATGGCGGATATCAAGGCCGCGATTCATCGCGTGTCGGATATCGTCAGCGAGATCGCAACGGCCTCCGAAGAGCAGAACCGCAGCATTCACCAGGTCGGTCAGGCTGTCACGCAGATGGACGAGACCACGCAGCGGAACGCGGCGCTCGTCGAACAGGCCGCGGCGGCCGCGCAATCGTTCGAGACGCAGGCGCGCAAGATGAAGCAGACGGTGTCGGTGTTCCGGACGGGGGAGAGCCGCGGTTTCGCGGCAGCCGTGTAGAAGCCGCGCCGACTCAAGCGGCCGCCGCGCGTCAGCCCAACTTTCCCGCGCAATCAGCTCAGATCACAAAATAAGTCAGCTGAACCGCCGCGCGCGTGACGACCATCTGCAGCACCTGCACGATCACGAACAGCAGGATCGGCGACAGATCGATACCGCCGAATTTCGGCAGCACGCGACGCAACGGATTCAGAAACGGCGCGGTCAGCTGATACAGAATCGGCATCGCAGGCGAACGCGGATTGAGCCACGACAGCAGCGCCATCAGGATCGTCATCCAGATGATCAGATTGAGCGCCCACTTGATCGCGGTGAGCACCGCGACGATCAGCAGCGTCGGCACGAGCGTCAGCGGATCCGCGCCCGTCAGCACGATCATCAGGACGACGTAGATGATCGCGGCGATCAGCGTTGCGACCACGCTCGCCCAGTCGATGTTGCGCGTGCTCGGCAGGATGCGCCGCAGCGGCAGCACGATCCAGTTGGTCGCCTGCAGCACGGCGTTCGAGACCGGGTTGTACGGCGGCAGGCGCACAACCTGCAGCCACGCGCGCAACAGCAGCGCGGCGCCAAACAGCGTGAAAACGGTATTGAGCAGAAAACGGGCGATATCGCCAAACATCTCGTGTCCTTATGCTTCTGATGACGGCCGCCGACCGGCCGCGGGCTGCCGGCGTCGCCCGATCGGTGCGTGCCGGCGGTTTTCTGGAATTACCCGGTTAGCCAACCGGAGGTTCGACGTCATTGCGCGCCGCCTCCCGATGGCTGTCTGTCCGGCATCACACGGAAATCCGGACGTCGCTGATCAGGATTGTGCCGTTGCCGCCGTCGGTGTAGTTCGGGATATCCGCTAATAATTGCTCGGACGCGGGCTTGAACACTTTATAGAAGTCGTCCGCGCTATCGAACAGGAAGTGTCCCGCGGCCACGTAAGGCGGTGGCGTGCCGGGCGGCCCGGCGTTCAGGCCCGCGTCGACCGACCAGCCTTTCAGCGCCGGCCCGAACAGCTTCGCCGCGAACGGCATATGGGTCGCGCAGTAGTAGTCCATGTCGAAGCGGCCGTTTTCCCGGTACGGGTAGAGGATGCTGACCTTGATCATTGTGCTTTCTCGTCTGTTGGTCCCGAAGCGCGGCGCGGGTCGTCGCGTGGTTCGCCCGGCGTGCCGGACGTCACATTATCACGGCTTACTTGACCCTTGCACCTGCCGCGGCCTGATTCAGCGAGCGGCCCAGCGATTCTTCCACAGCTTCGGAGATCGCTTCAATCGTCGCGGCCGGCGTTGCGCGACGTCGGGCGAGGTTGACCGCGCGGCGCGTCAGCAGACCATACAGCGCGGCATGGTCGCCGCCGAAGCCTTCGAGCAGCGCGAGCTGCTTCTCGACGACACCCGTGTCGCCGCGCGATACCGGCCCCGCGAGCGCGTTCGGCAGGCCTTTGTCGCGCGCGGTTTCGATCGTGCCGGCGAGCATCGGCAGCAGCGCGCGCAGCGCGTCGTCTTCGGCGAAGCCGAGCGTGCGCCACAACGCCACGCATTCGGCGAGGCTGCAGAGCGCGAAGCTCGCCGCGTAGTGCGCGGCGGCGTGATACAGCATGCGGCCGCCCGGCGGAATCGACAGCGGATGGCAGCGCAGCGCGAGCGCGAGCGCGGTCAGCGTCTCCTTCAGTTCGCCGTGGGCTTCGATCGTCACCGAGCAGCCGACGATACGCTCGAGATCGGCGAGCTCGCCGCTAAATAGATACAACGGATGAAAGCCGCCGATCGCCGCGCCCTGATCGCGCGCTGGCGCGAGCAGTTCGACCGGCGAGGCGCCGCTGCAGTGCACGAGCGCTTTGCCGGGGTGGCTTGCCGCATCGCCTCCAAAGCGGAGTATGTGCGCTGTCGTACCGATGCTGTCGTCAGGAACGGCTAAAAAAACGATATCGGCGGCGTCGACGGCCTGTTGCGGGTCGTCAGTGGCCGCGCAGTGTGCGATCTGGGCGGCGAGCCGGCGAGCGGAATCGGCCGAGCGGCTCGCCACCGCGGTGACCGGATAGCCGGCGCGCGCAAAGGCGAGCGCGAGACAACGCGCGAGCCGCCCCGCGCCGATGAAGCCGACGCGCGGCAAGGAAGACTGGGACATGGTCACCTGCTCCAGACGGATCGTGTGAATGGGAAAGCAGCAGTATCTCGCATCCGGCGAAGCGCGGCCGCGATCCGGCCCCTTGCACGGTTCGACAGCGGTCGTCGGATAAGTTTGCGGGCGATATGGCGCCAACGGTCGGTCATCGGGTGGCGTGACGCCCGCGGATGTGAAAACTGCTCACAATCGTACATGACAGGAACAGTGGTCGATGAGCCGGTTTGGCAGTCGTATTTTCCGTACTTCGTTCGCAGTAAGAAATTCGGGAGGGTCGAGATGAGTATTTTTTCTTACCGAAAGCACTTGCGGTTCCTGACGCGCGCCCAGCGCCGTCGCTGGTGGGATCAGAAGAAGCGCCTTACGCCGCGCGTGCGGATCAGCGGCGCATACGTGCCGCCCAACGTGTCCCGCGAATTCGTGTATGTGAAGGTCGGCTAGTCGCGCGGTCTTCGCAGATGAGAAAATGCCCGGCCTCGAGCAATTGAGCCGGGCATTTTTTGTTGGGAATTTTCTTCCGGCTGTCAGGATTGAAGCGAATTTGTAATTAAAGATTACCGATGCGCGAACTCAAACCCCTGCGCTCGATCAGACCTGTGACGCGCGGCCCGTCGCCCGCGTGCAACCCCTTGATTCCCGGCTGATTTCGCTTTGGTCGCGGCGGCGCGTAGGCGCGCTCGCGCCGCGCTCGGCAAAACGCTTCGGCTCGCCCTTGCAATTTGCAACAAATGTGAACATTTCGGCCGGGGCTTTTTAGATACATTGATTTCACAGCATGCGAGGCATGCGCAGTCGGCGACCTTGGCAGGCCGCGCTAGGAGAATAGAAGTGAAAAAGATCGTTCCGTTTGTCGTTGCAGCCGCACTCGGCTTGGGACTTACCGGCGCCGCTGAGGCAGGTGTTTCCGTCGGTATCGGCCTTGGGGTGCCGATCGCGCCGGCCTATCCGGTCTATGCGGCGCCGCCGCCTGTCTATTACGCCCCGCCGCCGCCTCCGCCGGTGTACGCGCCGCCGGTTGTGTTCGCACCGGCTCCGGTGGTGGTCGGAGGCTATTACGCCTATGGCCGCCCTTACTATCGTGGCTACCGTGGCTACTATCGCGGTTACGGGCACTCGTACTATCGTCATTAAGAAGTGCGGGCGCGCTTGACGCGCGTGGGAACGTCGACGGCGTAACGCCGGCTTGTGCCGGGTTACGTCGTTTCTTTTTGTGTCGCTGGTTTTTGCTTTCCGCAGCGTTCCTGGCTGGTGTCGCGCGCTCGCGCGAGCGCCGTTCCAAAGCATCGAGGAAGCTGGGAGAATGGCTGCTTCGCCACCGCTCCAGGAGAGTTTCGCCGATGCAAGCGCTTCCCGCTCCCACCTTCGATGACGTCCTCGACGCCGCCGCGCGTCTCGAAGGCGTCGCGCACCGCACCCCCGTTCTGACATCGAGCACGTTCGACGAGCGCACTGGCGCGTCGGTGTTCTTCAAGTGCGAAAACTTCCAGCGCATGGGCGCGTTCAAGTTCCGCGGCGCGTACAACGCGATTTCGCATTTCGACGCGGAGCAGCGCAAGGCGGGCGTGCTGACCTATTCGTCGGGCAATCACGCGCAGGCGATCGCGCTGTCGGCGCGCCTCGCCGGCATTCACGCGACGATCGTGATGCCGCACGACGCACCCGAGGCCAAGGTCGCCGCGACCAAAGGCTACGGCGGCGAAGTGATCACCTACGACCGCTACAAGGAAAATCGCGAGGAAATCGGCCGCCGGCTCGCCGAAGAGCGCGGCATGACGCTGATCCCGCCGTACGATCATCCGCACGTGATCGCCGGCCAGGGCACCGCGGTCAAAGAACTGATCGACGAAACCGGCCCGCTCGACATGTTGTTCGTGTGCCTTGGCGGCGGCGGGTTGATCAGCGGCAGCGCATTGTCGGCGGCCGCGCTGAGCCCGGCCTGCACGGTGATCGGCATCGAGCCCGAGGCGGGCAACGACGGCCAGCAGTCGCTCGCACGCGGCGAGATCGTTCATATCGACGCGCCGCGCACGATTGCCGATGGCGCCGCCTCGACCCATCTGGGCCACTACACGTTCGCGGTCATCCGCCAGCTGGTCGCGCGAATCGAAACGGTCAGCGATGTGCAACTGATCGAGACGATGCGCTTTTTCGCGCAGCGCATGAAGATTGTCGTCGAACCGACTGGTTGTCTCGCGGCGGCGGCGGTGCTGAACGGCGTCGTGCCGGTGAAGGGCAAGCGCGTCGGCGTGGTGGTGAGCGGTGGCAATGTCGATCTGCCGAAGCTCGCGCAGTACCTCGCATGAGCGGCTCACGTCGAGTCGCATGAAGAAAAACGGCTCGCCGATGCGAGCCGTTTTTTTGTTCGCGAGCCGCTTCAGCTTGCCACTTGCGCGGTGCTCTGCACGATCAGATCGCGATACCCGTTGACGATCACGCTGTACGAGAAATAGGCGAACAGCAGCGCCGACAGAACGTGACACGCGCGCAGCAGACCGGCGCCCGCGCGCTTGCGTCCCTGGCTGCCGAGCCCGCAGATGAAAAGCGTCCAGCACAGGCCGCCCAGAAAGAATCCGCCGAGGAAGATCAGCGCGGTTGTCGGGCTCGTTGCGCCGGCCTTCGCGATCAGCGCGCCGCCGACCGCCGCGAACCACAGGATCGCCGACGGCGACGACACCGCGAGCAGCACGCCGCGCAGAAACCCGCGCCATGCCGACTGATGCGGCGCAGCCGCGTCGCCTTCGCCGGCAACAGCTTGCGCCGTGGCCGGGAACATCGCTTCACGCGCCATCTTCCAGGTGAGAAACAGGAGGATCGCCGCGCCGCCGATCCATACGACCCAGCGCACCGATTCGAACTGCAGCAGCGCGGCCATGCCCGCGAGCGCGAGCGTCGCGTAAATGAGATCGCCGACGCACGAGCCGAGGCCGAGCCAGAAGCCCGGCCGAAAGCCGTGCGACAGCGTCAGCGAAATGATCGCGACGTTGACGAGACCGATATCGAGGCACAGCGACAAGGACAGAAAAAAGCCGTCCGACATCATTGAAAAAGCGTGCATCCGCGCGAGCGCTCCATCCGTTATTGATTGTGTTGTCCCGCGCGCGTTACAGGCCGAGGCCCAACTCGTTCCACAAGCTATCGATACGCTGTTTGACTGCGTCGTCCATCACGATCGGGCGGCCCCATTCGCGGTCGGTTTCGCCCGGCCACTTGTTGGTTGCGTCGAGCCCCATCTTCGAGCCGAGGCCGGCTACCGGCGACGCGAAATCGAGATAGTCGATCGGCGTGCGGTCGACGAGCACCGTGTCGCGCGTCGGGTCCACTCGCGTGGTGATCGCCCAGATCACTTCCTTCCAGTCCCGGATATTGACGTCCTCATCGACGACGACGATGAACTTCGTATACATGAACTGCCGCAGGAAGCTCCACACGCCGAACATCACGCGTTTCGCGTGGCCGGGGTAGCTCTTCTTCATTTGCACGATCGCCATGCGGTAACTGCAGCCTTCGGGCGGCAGATAGAAGTCCGTGATCTCGGTGAACTGCTTCTGCAGCAGCGGTACGAACACTTCGTTCAGCGCGACGCCGAGCACCGCCGGCTCGTCGGGCGGTCTGCCGGTGTAGGTGGAGTGATAGATCGCGTCGCGGCGCATCGTGATGCGCTCGACCGTGAAGACCGGGAACCACTCCTGTTCGTTGTAGTAGCCGGTGTGATCGCCATACGGGCCTTCGAGCGCGTGTTCGTACGTGGCCGACGCACCCTTCGACGGACGCGGCGGTGCGCCGGCCGGGGCGGGCGAGGGTGCGCCTTCCTGCGGATAGATGAAGCCCTCGAGCACGATCTCGGCGCGCGCGGGGACCTGCAGACCGTCGACGCCCGGTGTGACGCATTTCGCGAGCTCGGTGCGCCCGCCGCGCAGCAGGCCGGCGAACTGGTATTCGGACAGCGTGTCGGGTACCGGCGTGACCGCGCCGAGAATCGTCGCCGGGTCCGCACCGAGCACGACGGCCACCGGATACGGCTTGCCGGGATTTTTAAGCGCGAACTCACGAAAATCGAGCGCGCCGCCGCGATGCGCCAGCCAGCGCATGATCAGCTTGTTACGCCCGATCAGTTGCTGGCGATAGATACCCAGGTTTTGTCGACTCTTGTTCGGCCCTTTCGTGACGGTCAGACCCCAGGTGATCAACGGCCCGGCATCGCCGGGCCAGCAGGTCTGAATGGGCAATCTGGCAAGGTCGACGTCATTGCCTTCCCAAACGATTTCCTGGCAGGGCGGTGCGTTGACCGTCTTCGGCGCCATGTCCCACACGGCCTTCGCTAGCGACAGCAGCTTGCCGGCGTCCTTGAGCCCTTTCGGCGGCTCGGGTTCCTTCAACGCGGAGAGTAGCCGACCGACATCGCGCAGCGATTCGAGCGCCGCCTCGTCGCCCGCGCCCGCTTCGGCGTCGATGCCCATGCCAAGCGCGACGCGGCGCGGCGTGCCGAACAGATTGCCGAGCACCGGGAACGCGTGCCGCTCGGTGTTCTCGAACAATAGAGCCGGGCCGCCCGCGCGGAGCACACGGTCGCAAAGTTCGGTCATTTCGAGATTCGGCGACACTTTTTGCGAAATTCGGCGCAATTCACCGATCGCCTCGAGGCGGCCGATGAAATCGCGTAAGTCTTTGTATTTCATCTGTGACGGTTCAGGGCCGCATGCACGGCGCATAGGACGGGGAGGGCAGGAGGAACGGCGTTGGTACCTATCTGACGCAAAAAACGATTGTCGATTTTACCTGCGTTAGCCACCGCACGTAGATCAACCAAATGGCCTGGTCCAAACAGCCAGGGTCGGATCGCCCGAAACGCGCATTGAGCGCGGTTCTCGGGTGACTGAACACTGTTCATAATTACAAAAAGTTATCATTCTTGAATTCTATAGTGTTGACGATCTATAAAACCGTGCATAGAATCCGTCCACATTGGTTGCAGGGCGTTAACCTTTTTACCGTCGCCCCCGGTCCTCAGACGCAACGCGTCACCGTTTTGCTTCCCTGCAGGGTAGAACGGCATTATTGAAGTCCCTCACCAGCGTCCACCAACGCTGGTTTTTCGCGTGGGAGCCAAGCCCGATACACATCGAGTATGTGTGGGCTGTTTTTGAGATGGCTCCCCAAACGGTATTTGTTGCCGTTTTCCCGACGTCGCTGCTGCCCAACCAGAGAGCACGCGATGTCTTGACTCTGCGAGCGCGCCGTACCGCCTGATTTGTCCCGGCGGAGTTCGCGGATCATGCAAGATGGGAGATCTGAATGAACGCCTGGTTATCGTGGCGTCCTGATGGGCGTATTGCGCAGGTTGTGCGCGGTGCGCTGCGCAGCGGGACGCGACTGAGTCATCACCTGTTCAGCATTGTCGGCGGGATCGCCGTGGTGCTGGCTCTCGCACTGTGGCTGATGCCGACCTGGCGCGGCGCGCTCGCCGCGCGTCTGATGCCGGTCATTTCCGCCGCCGTGCAAGCGGGCCCCGCCCGCCTGCTGCAAGGCAATCCGCTGCCCGCCATTGGACCGACCAGAAACGCCGACGCATCCTCCGACGAATCGCTGTCGGCCAATTCGCCGAACATGCTGACCACGCCGAGTCCCACCGATGGCTCGAACGACGGCAGCATGACCCTCACCGCGGCCACCACCGGCTTCGACGGCGCGTTCGACGGCGCCGGCACGTCGGGCACGAGCGCCGCCGCGCTCAACGGCCTCGATCCGCGCACGATGCAGGGCGTCAGCGCGCTCGCACGTCTGATTCCGCAGCAGCGCGTGTCCGCCGACGCACGCGATGACCGCGTGCTCGTGTCGAGCCACGAGCAGGACCTGGTCGCGTCGTACCTCGCGCGGCGTTATCGCGTCGCTCAGGAGCCCGTCGGCGAGCTCGTCAAAGCCGCGTTCGACACCGGCCGCGAAGTCGGCCTCGATCCGCTGCTGCTGCTGTCAGTGATGGCGATCGAATCGGGCTTCAATCCGTACGCCGAGAGCGGCGTCGGCGCGCAGGGCCTGATGCAGGTGATGTCGAAGGTGCATTCGGACAAATTCCAGTATTTCGGCGGCCAACGCGCGGCGCTCGAACCGCTCGCGAACATCAAGGTCGGCGCGCTCGTGCTGAAGGATTGCATCGCGCGTGGCGGCTCGCTGCCGGGCGGCCTGCGTCTGTACGTCGGCTCGACCGCGCCGGATGACGGCGGCTACGGCGCGAAGGTGATGGCCGAGCGCGGTCGTCTGCGCGACGTCGCGCGCGGCCGTAAGGTGCCGATCAATGCGCCGCAAGCTCCGGTGCTGACCGCGTCGGCCACGCCGGCGCCAGCCGCGGCGACGAGTGGTGGCAACGGCAAGCGCGTTCAGGTGACGCTGCAAGGCGGTCACGCGCTGAGCCCGGCGACGTCGGCGGTGCACACGCAGCCGGCCGATCAGGACGACGCGAGCGCCAATTCGACGACGCGCCACGTGGCGTCGGAGCTGGGGGCTTGAGTTAGACGTTGCCGTGCCGCATGAAAACAAGGACACCCGAGGGTGTCCTTTTTTGCGTCTGGCAGGCCGGTCGCTGCCGAATCAATCCCGATGCGTCAATGCCGCCCGAACAGCTTTGCCAGCCGCTCGACCGCCTCTTCGAGCTTTGGATACGCGGTCGCATACGACAGCCGGATGTAGTCCTTCGGCGCGTGCGTGCCGAAGTCCATGCCCGGCACCAGCACGACCCCGGCATCGTGCAGCATCGCCTTCGTGAGCGCCGCGCTGTCGCCGGCCGCCGGATGCGCGACGCCACGGCAGTCCGCGTACACGTAGAACGCGCCGTCCGGCATCACCGGCACGGAGAAGCCGAGCGATTCGAGCGCCGGCGCGATGAAGTCGCGGCGTCGCTTGAATTCGAGGCGCCGCGCTTCGTAGATCGCGATCGTCGCCGGCTCGAAACAGGCGAGCGCCGCGTGCTGCGCGAGCGCCGACGCGCAGATGAACAGATTCTGCGCGAGCTTTTCGAACGCGCTGACCAGCGCGGGCGGCACGACGAGCCAGCCGAGGCGCCAGCCGGTCATGTTGAAGTACTTCGAGAAGCTGTTGACGGTGACCACGTCGTCGCCGAACGACAGCGCCGACACCGGCTTGGCGTCGTAGCTGAGGCCCTGGTAGATCTCGTCGACGATCGTGAAGCCGCCGCGCGCGCGCACGGCCTTGACGATGCGCTCGAGTTCGGCCGGCTCGATCGACGTGCCGGTCGGATTCGACGGCGACGCGAGCAGCACGCCGCGGGTGCGCTCGCCCCACAGGCGTTCGACGTCGGCGGCGGTCAGCTGGAAGCGCTCGGCCGGCCCGCTCGGCACCATCACCGGCTTGCCTTCGGCGGCGATCACGAAATGGCGGTTGCACGGATAGCACGGGTCGGGCATCAATACTTCGTCGTCGCGATCGACGAGCGCCGCGCACGCCAGCAAGAGCGCGGCCGATGCGCCCGCGGTCACCACGATCCGCGCCGGATCGACGTCGACGCCGTAGAACTCGGCGTAATGCGCGGAAATCGCATCGCGCAGCGCGTGCACGCCGAGCGCGCTGGTGTACTGCGTGACGCCGCGGCGCAGCGCGCTCGCGGCCGCCTCGATGACCGGCTCGGGCGCCGTGAAATCCGGCTCGCCGATGCCCATGTGAATGATGTCGCGCCCCGCGCGTTCGAGCAGCACGGCCTCCTTGGCCAGTTCCATCACGTAGAAAGGCTGGATGGCATCGACGCGCGCGGCAAGCCGCACGAGAGGTTCGGTCACGGAGTTCATACGGTCAGTCCAGTTCAGAAGCAGGACGGCGCCTACCCATCAAATGATGCGTTCATCGATGCGCGCAGCGCCGTCCTTGCGGGCGATCGAGGTGCTTCGCCCTGTGCAGTGCGACGTGGCAGGGAGCCGATGCGCGGCATGGCCCCACCGGCGCCGCGCTCAGCTCTTGCGAGCCGCCTGCGTCTCGGTGGCGCGCAGTTGCGCCGAGAGCTTGTCGAGCACGCCGTTCACGTACTTGTAGCCGTCCGAGCCGCCGAACGTCTTGGTCAGCTCGACCGCTTCGTTGATGACCACGCGATACGGAATGTCGACGTGATTCTTCAGTTCGAACGCGGCGACCAGCAGCACCGCGCGTTCGACCGGCGACAGTTGATCGATCGGACGGTCGAGGCACGGCGCGATCGCGGCGGAAAGTGCTTCGGAATCGCGCATCACGCCATGCAGGATCGCGTCCAGGTGCTCGTGATCGGCCTTGTCGTAACCTTGCGCGCCGCGTAGTTGCGCGTCGATCTCAACGCCGGGCGAGCCCGACAGCAGCCACTGGTAAAGCCCCTGCGTGGCCAGTTCGCGGGAGCGTCGGCGTGCGCTCTTCATGCCTCTTCCTCGTCGTCTTCGTCTTCATCTTCGTCGTCATCGCCGCCGAGCTGCTCGAGCGCGACCGCGAGGTTCGCCATTTCGACAGCCACGCGCGCGGCGTCGCGACCCTTCTCGGTCATGCGCGCGACGGCTTGCTCGTCGTTCTCGGTGGTCAGCACCGCGTTCGCGACCGGAATGCCGAAGTCGAGGCCGATGCGCGTGATGCCCGCGCCGCTTTCGTTCGAAACCAGCTCGAAGTGGTAGGTCTCGCCGCGGATCACCGCGCCGAGCGCGATCAGCGCGTCGAATTGCGCGCTTTCCGCGAGCTTTTGCAGCGCGAGCGGGATTTCCAGCGCGCCCGGCACCGTGACGAGCAGCACGTCTTCGCCGGTCACGCCGAGGCGTTCGAGTTCTTCGATGCAGGAGTCGGCGAGGCCGTTGCAGACGGGTTCGTTAAAGCGCGCCTGGACGATGCCGATGCGCAGTCCGTCGCCGTCGAGATTCGGTTGGTATTGTCCGATTTCCATATGAATTCCGTAGTGTTTGAGTGGGCGCGAGGCGCGTGAGTGGCCGGATCAGAGTTGCGGGGCTTGCGTTTTGCTGCCGGGCATCGGAATGAAGCCCGTGACTTCGAGACCATAACCCGACATGCTGCCGAGCTTGCGTGGGTTCGACAGCACCTGCATCTTGCCGACGCCGAGTTCGCGCAGAATCTGCGCGCCGATGCCGTAGGTCTTGAAGTCGACCGGCCGGCGCTTCAGCGCGTCCGCTTTTTCCTTCGAGTCGAACGCCTTGAAGACGTCGATCAGATGGTCTTTCGAGTCGCCGCAGTTCAGCAGTACGACCACGCCGAGATCGCGTTCTGCGATTTCCTGGATGGCCGCGTCCAGCGTCCACGAATGGGTGGATTCGCCGACTTCGAGCAGATCCAGCACCGACAGCGGCTCGTGCACGCGCACCGGCGTGTCGCGATCGGGCATCGGCGTGCCGCGCACCAGCGCGATGTGCGGCTGGCCGCTCGGCTGATCGAGATACATGACCGCGCGGAACGCGCCGTGCGCGGTTTGCATCGTACGTTCGCAAACACGCTCGACGATCGACTCGGTGCGGCTGCGATAGTGAATCAGATCGGCGATCGTGCCGGTCTTCAGGCCGTGCTCCTTGCCGAACTCGAGCAGGTCCGGCAGACGCGCCATCGTGCCGTCGTCCTTGATCACTTCGCAGATCACCGCGGCAGGCGTGAGGCCCGCGAGCCTCGTGAAGTCGCAGCCGGCCTCGGTATGGCCGGCGCGCACCAGCACGCCGCCCGGCTGCGCCATGATCGGGAAGATATGGCCCGGCTGCACGATGTGCTCGGCCTTGGCGTCCGGCGCGACCGCGGCCGCGATCGTGCGGGCCCGGTCGGCCGCCGAGATGCCGGTCGTCACGCCTTCGGCCGCTTCGATGCTGACCGTGAACGCGGTGCCGTACTGCGTGCCGTTGCGGTAGGTCATCAGCGGCAGGTTCAGCTGCTGGCAGCGATCCTGGGTCAGCGTCAGGCAGATCAGGCCGCGGCCGTAGCGAGCCATGAAATTGATCGCTTCCGGAGTGACAAACTCGGCGGCGATCACGAGGTCGCCCTCGTTTTCGCGGTCTTCTTCGTCGACGAGGATCACCATCCGGCCGGCTTTCAGTTCGGCAATGATCTCTTGGGTGGAGGCGAGCGTCATGTTGGCGAGTTTTTCGGGAAAGCGCGTATTTTACGCCACGCGCGAGCCCAAGTCGCCTCCGCCAGACGACATAGGCCGTTTGGCCGACTGTGACGAGCCGGGCGGGGTTGCCATGCTCGTCGAAACGGTGGGCGCGCGCGCGAGTGGCGTTGGTGGCAACGCGAAGAGTGCTCCAGCGCGGCCCGCTTTTACGGATTGCAATAGTGCGGAACGGTACTTGCGACGCAGCAGGCAGTTTCGTCTCACTACCACCCGGAGACCGGAATGTCGGGGACCGTCGGCTGTTGCATCAATGAAGGGCGTCACGCGTGCGCGCAAGGAGCGCGTCGATGAAGCGCGGCGCCACGAGCGGGGGCTCGTCGCAAGCGCCCGTGAGCGCGCTGCGCGCGAGCGCGTACCGCATTCCGACCGACGCGCCGGAGGCCGACGGCACGTTCGCGTGGGACGCGACCACGCTGGTCGTCGTCGAGGTCGACGCGGGCGGCCACACCGGCACCGGCTACACGTACAGCGATGCCTGCATCGTCGCGCTGATCCAGGGCGCGCTCGCCGCCTGCGTGCTGAATCACGACGGATTGGACGTCGGCGCGCATTGGCAACGGTTGCAGCGCCAGGTGCGCAATCTCGGCCACGCGGGACTGGCCGCGACAGCCATTTCGGCAATCGACTGCGCGCTGTGGGACCTGAAGGCGAAGCTGCTCGGCGTGCCGCTCGTCGGGCTGCTCGGCGCGTTGCGCCCGGCCGTGCCGGCTTACGGCAGCGGCGGCTTCACCACGTATACGAACCAGCGCTTGCAGCAGCAGTTCGCCGGCTGGGTCGCGCAGGACGGCTGCCGGTGGGTAAAGATGAAAATCGGCAGCGAGCCGGACAAGGACCCGGCGCGCGTCGCGGCGGCGCGCGCGGCGATCGGCGGCGCGGGCCTGTTCGTCGACGCCAACGGCGCGTTCACGCCGCAACGGGCGCTGTACTACGCGCAACGTTTCGCCGAGCACCAGGTGAGCTGGTTCGAGGAGCCCGTGTCTTCGGACGACGAAGCGGGCCTGCGCGGCGTACGCGAGCGCGTGCCGGCCGGCATGGAGATCGCCGCCGGCGAATACGGCTACACGCTCGACGACTTCCGCCACCTGCTCGCGGCGGGGGCCGTCGACGTGCTGCAGGCCGACGCGAGCCGTTGCGGCGGCATCACCGGCTTCCTGCAGGCCGCCGCGCTGTGCGACGCGTATCACGTGCCGCTGTCCGCGCATTGCGCACCGGCGCTGCATCTGCACGTCGCGTGCGCGGCGCCGCGCTTGCGCCATCAGGAGTGGTTCCATGACCACGCCCGGATCGAAGCCATGCTGTTCGACGGTGCGCCGCGGTTGCGCGACGGCCAGATGGAGCCGGACCTGTCGCGGCCCGGTTGCGGGCTCGAGTTCAAGCATGGTGACGCCGAGCGCTATCTCATCAAATAAAACAGGCCACGACAAGGAAGCGATATCGATGGGCTCTTCACGCGTACCCGGATTGCTGTACACGGCGGCGGCGGTGACGGCCGTCGCGGCGTTGGCAGCGCGCGGCGCGGGAAGACCTGGGTCGCATCGTGAACGGCGTGAGAGCGGCCCGCAACACCACGAGCGTCGGGCATCCGTGACGTTCCCGACGTGTGCCGCCCGCAGCCATCAGCGCGCGCCGGCGCGCGTGCACGCGAGCGAACCCACCGCCGAGGTGGAGGCACACGTCGAAGCGGCCCGCACCTTCAACCACAGCTCCGCGCTGCTCGCGCTGTCGGTGCTCGCCGACAGCGCGATGGAGCACTACCGCGGCTCGTTCGACAACCCCGCGATGTTCACGCCACTCGTCAGCGCGAGTCTGTCGCTCGCCGCGGGCCTGCATGGTGGCGCGGATCGTCGCGGCCAGACGCATCGCGCGCGCCGTGCGATCTATCTGAGCGCGGCCGCGACGGGCATCGCCGGCACGGGCTTCCATTTCTACAACGTGATGAAGCGGCCGGGCGGCTGGAGCTGGAACAACCTGTTTCACGCGGCACCGCTCGGCGCGCCGATCGCGTTGCTGCTGTCAGGCGCGCTCGGTGCCGTCGCCGAACGCTTGCGCGACGAGCCCGCAGACGACCCGCAACTGCTCGGCATGCCGGCCGGTCAGGCGCTCGGTCTGCTGGTCGCGGCGGGTCTCGTCGGCACGGTGGGGGAGGCCGCGCTGCTGCATTTTCGTGGCGCGTTTCAGCATCGCGCGATGTACGCGCCGGTCAGCATTCCGCCGATCACCGCCGCGCTGCTCGCGCATGCCGCGCTGTCCGCGCCGCGCGAGCGCTGGTACACGCGGCTCTGGTTACACATCACGACCGTGCTCGGCTTTGTCGGCGCGGGTTTTCACGCGCGCGGGATCGCGCGTCGTCAGGGCGGCTGGCGCAACTGGAGCCAGAATCTGTTCGACGGGCCGCCGCTGCCCGCGCCGCCGAGCTTTTCCGCGCTGGCGCTCGCCGGGCTCGCCGCACTGCGTCTGCGGGAGACTGAAAAATGACCAACCGACCACGCTCGACCCGAGTTACCCGCTATCCCGGCTACGACGTGCTCGACAAACGCACGACGCCGTCGTGGGACGCGCACACCCGCGCGGTGATCGCCGAACGCCTCGCGACACCGCTCGAGCCGCGCTTTTTCAACGCGGTCGAATGGCTCGCGGTCACGTCGCTGTGCGCCCGCATCGTGCCGCAAGCGAATGCGCAACCGGTGGTGCCGCTCGCCGCGCTGCTCGACGCGCGGCTCGCCGGCAATGGCAACGACGGCTACCGCGACGCCCGTTTGCCGCCGATGCGCGACGCCTGGCGCATCGGCCTCGCCGCGCTCGATGCCGAGTGCCGCGAGCGCGGCGGCCTGCCGTTCGCGAGCCTCGCGGAGGACACACAGATCGCGCTGCTCGGCGAGATGCAGCGCGGCGAACTGACGAACCCCGCGTGGCGCGGCATGCCGTCGAAGCTGTTCTTCGGCGAGCGCGTGCTGCACGACATCTGCGGCCTCTACTACTCGCACCCGCACGCGTGGAATGAGATCGGCTTCGGCGGCCCGGCGAATCCGCGCGGCTATGTGCGCATGTACCTGAACCGGCGCGATCCGTGGGAGGCGGTCGAAGCGACGCCCGACACCCATGAGCAGGCCGCGAAGGAGAACCGCCGTGTCCGATGACGCGCAGCAACGGCCGCGCGGCAAGGACGGCCGCGCACCCGACGTGTTCCAGCGCGGCGGCTGGGTGCCGATGCGCACGTACCCTGACGGCGAGGAGGTCGATTTCGCGATCGTCGGCACCGGCGCCGGCGGTGGCACGCTTGCGTGCCGGCTCGCGGAAAAAGGCTTCAAGGTCGTCGCGTTCGATGCCGGCGCGTGGTGGCGTCCGCTCGAAGAGTTCGCGTCTGACGAAGCGCATCAGGAAAAACTGTTCTGGACCGACGAGCGCATCTGCGACGGCGACAATCCGCTGAAGCTCGGCAACAACAACAGCGGCAAGGCGGTGGGCGGCAGCACGGTCCATTTCGCGATGGTGTCGCTGCGCTTTCGGCCCGCGTGGTTCAAGTCGCGCAGCGTGCTCGGCTATGGCGCCGACTGGCCGCTCGACTGGCGCGAGATGTGGCACTACTACGGCGAGGTCGAGGACGCGCTGAAAATCTCCGGACCGGTGAACTATCCGTGGGGGCCGAAGCGGCCGCGCTATCCGTATCGCGCGCATGAGCTGAACGCGGCGGCGCTGGTGCTCGCGCGCGGCGCCGAGGCGCTCGGCATCGGCTGGAGCCCGACGCCGCTCGCAACCCTCTCCGCGCCCCGTGGCCGCGCGCATCCGTGCGTGTACCGCGGCTTTTGCGTGTCCGGCTGCGCGACCAACGCCAAGCAAAGCGCGCTCGTCACGTGGATCCCGCGTGCGCTGCGAGCCGGCGCCGAGGTGCGCGATCTGGCGATGGTCGGCCGCGTCGTCACCAACGACGCGGGGCTCGCCACCGGCGTCGAATATCTGCGCGAAGGACGCTGGCGATTCCAGCGCGCGAAGCACGTGGTGGTGGCCGGCTACGCGATCGAAACGCCGCGCCTGTTGCTGATGTCGGCCAACAGCCGCTTTCCCGACGGACTCGCGAACAGTTCGGGACTCGTAGGCAAAAACCTGATGGCGCAGTCGAATCAGGCCGTCTACGGCACCTTCGATGAAGACATCCGCTGGTACAAGGGACCGCCGTCGCTCGCGCTCACCGAGCACTGGAACTACGAAGACAAGGGCAAAGATTTTTTCGGCGGCTACTGCTACATGAGCCAGGGGCCGCTGCCGAACGGATGGGTCGCGGTGCAGAACGGCCGCGGCTTGTGGGGCGACGCGCTCGGCGCGGAGATGCTCAAGTACAACCACCAGGCGGGGCTGAAGATCGTCGGCGAGATGCTGCCGCAGCAGCGCAACCGCGTGACACTTGCCGACGAGAAGGACCAGTACGGGCTGCCGATCGCGCGCGTCACCTATTCATGGTGCGACAACGACAAGCGGCTCATCGCGCATTCGCTCGACTTCATGGAACAGGCGCTCGCGGCCGCCGGCGGCAAGGAGATCTGGCGCGAGACCGACGACACCTGCCACCTGAACGGCACCGCGCGCATGGGTGACGATCCGTCGACGAGCGTCGTCGACGCGGACTGCCGCAGCTGGGACATCCGCAACCTGTGGGTGTGCGACGGCTCGGTGTTTCCGACCGTGGGCGGCGTGAATCCGTCGCTGACGATTCAGGCGATCGCGTGTCGCACCGCCGAGCGCATCGCCGCGCTGGCCGCGCGCGGCGAGTTGTAGCGGGAGTGTTGCCCACGCGCATGAGCCACAGTCCGGAACGATGGAGTACTCACTGCGCGATCCGGCTGGTTACACAACATGCTCTCCATGCATCGAACATTGACCCAAGTCATGTTTGAGGCGCAAAAGCGGCCTCTTTTTCGATGCCCCACCTGCATGGTGCAATGCAAAATCCATAGAAAGGCCGGGCTTGCTGACCTCACCATACCCTGCAGGTATGAAATAGGACAGGAAAAGTATTGGACGGGCCAAACGGGCGAAGGGTATAAAAACATCCAATGAACTCATTTCTCGACGCAGCCGCCATGATCCAAGCGACCATCGAACGTATCGAAACCCGCCTCGTCGATCTGCCGACGATCCGCCCTCACAAGCTGTCGGTCGCCACGATGTACGGGCAGACGCTGATGCTGGTCAAGGTGTACTGCAGCGACGGCATCGTCGGGATTGGCGAAGGCACCACGATCGCCGGCATGGCCTATGGCCCGGAAAGCCCCGAAGCAATGAAGCTCGCGATCGACGCCTACTTCGCCCCGGCGATGATCGGCAAGGACGCGACGCAGATCCAGGCGCTGATGGCGCACCTCGGCAAGCTGGTCAAGGTCAATCATTTCTCGAAGAGCGCGCTCGAAACCGCGCTGCTCGACGCGCAAGGCAAACGTCTCGGCGTGCCGGTGAGCGAACTGCTCGGCGGCCGTCGCCGTGAGCGCCTGCCGGTTGCGTGGACGCTCGCGTCGGGCGATACCGCGAAGGACATCGCCGAAGCCGAGCACATGCTCGACGTGCGCCGCCACAAGGTCTTCAAGCTGAAGATCGGCGCGAAGGAACTGAAGACCGACATCAAGCACGTCGCCGAGATCAAGAAAGCGGTCGGCGAGCGCGCCGCGGTGCGCGTCGACGTGAACATGGCGTGGAGCGAGACCCAGGCCGCCTGGGCGATTCCGGCGCTGGCCGACGCGGGCTGCGATCTGGTCGAGCAGCCGGTCGCGTCCGCCGCGGCGCTCGCGCGACTGATGCGCCGCTTCCCGGTCGCGCTGATGGCCGACGAAGTCCTGCAAGGCCCGGACAGCGCGTTCGAGATTGCGAAGAACGGCGGCGCCGATGTGTTCGCGATCAAGATCGAACAGAGCGGGGGCCTGTTCGCCGCGCAGCGCGTGGCCGCGATCGCAGATGCCGCCGGCATCGAGCTGTACGGCGGCACGATGCTCGAAGGCGCGTTCAGCACGGTGGCGTCGGCGCATCTGTTCGCGAGCTTCGCGAATCTGCAATGGGGCACCGAGCTGTTCGGGCCGTTGCTGATCACCGAAGAAATTCTGACCACGCCGCTCGACTACAGCGACTTCGAACTGACCGTGCCGAACGGCCCGGGTCTCGGCATCGAACTCGACGAGGCGAAGGTCGAACGATTCACGCGAGACGGGCTGATGAAGGTCACCCGCTAAACGGATTTCGAACAAGAGGATTCAACGATGCTTTTCCATGTGCGAATGGACGTGCACCTGCCGGTCGACATGCCGGCCGAAGTGGCGAACGAAATCAAGACCCGCGAGAAGGCTTACTCGCAGGAGCTCCAGCGTAGCGGCAAGTGGCGTCATATCTGGCGCCTCGTTGGCGAGTACGCGAATTACAGCATCTTCGATGTAGAGAGCAATGCCGAACTTCACGACATTCTGTCCGGCTTGCCTCTGTTCCCGTACATGAAGATTTCGGTGACGCCTCTGTGTCGTCACCCGTCGTCGATTCGGGACGGCGACATCTGAGCCCAGGGGCCAGGCGCTTTTGACGGCGAGCGCATCCAAAGCCATCTTTTCCCCCTATACCAACTGGAGACAGTCATCGTGAGCGTCAAAGTATTTGAAACCAAAGAAGTGCAGGATCTGCTGAAAGCCGCTTCCAACGTGGATGCCGGGAATGGCAACGCGCGTTTCCAGCAGATCGTTTTCCGTCTGCTGGGCGACCTGTTCAAGGCAATCGATGACCTCGACATCACGCCCGACGAAGTCTGGGCCGGCGTCAACTATCTGAACAAGCTCGGTCAGGACGGCGAAGCGGCGCTGCTCGCGGCCGGCCTCGGTCTCGAGAAGTATCTCGACATCCGCATGGACGCCGAGGACAAGAAGATCGGTCTCGAAGGCGGCACGCCGCGTACGATCGAAGGCCCGCTGTACGTCGCCGGCGCGACGGTGCGCGAGGGCGTCTCGAAGATCGACATCAACCCGGACGAAGACGCGGGCCCGCTCGTGATTCGCGGCACGGTCAAGGATCTGGACGGCAAGCCGGTCGCCGGCGCGGTTGTCGAGTGCTGGCACGCGAACTCGAAGGGCTTCTACTCGCACTTCGATCCGACCGGCGCGCAGAGCGACTTCAACCTGCGCGGCGCGGTGAAGACCGGCGCCGACGGCAAGTACGAGGTCCGCACGCTGATGCCGGTAGGCTACGGCTGCCCGCCGCACGGCTCGACGCAGCAGCTGCTGAACGTGCTGGGCCGTCACGGCAACCGTCCGGCGCACGTGCACTTCTTCGTCAGCAGCGACGGCCATCGCAAGCTGACCACGCAGTTCAACATCGAAGGCGATCCGCTGATCTGGGACGACTTCGCGTATGCAACGCGCGAAGAGCTGATTCCGCCGGTCGTCGAGAAATCCGGTGGCGCGGCGCTGGGCCTGAAGGCCGATACGTACAAGGAGATCGAGTTCAACTTCACGATCACGCCGCTGGTCCAGGGTAAGGACAACCAGCTCGTCCATCGTCTGCGCGCTTCGGCCGAAGCGTAATCGCACGAGGCGGCGCCGTGGCGACACGGCCGCCGTCTTTCGTTGCCAACGGCCGGTGATCCTGCCGGCCGAATCCCTGAAGCGTCGAGGAGTTGTGACGCCGGACAACGCCGCGTTGACGCGGCGCTTCACCGATAGCGGCGATGGTGTGTTGTGGCTGACCAGCTCCACGTCGCCCGGCATGACGTGATCGGGCTGTGCAACGCGCTGTCGCAGTCGATCTTCGAGCTGTATCGTCGCGAGGCAGACAGGCTGTTGGGTGATTATCTGATCGAGCCCGAGGCTTCGGTCGCGACCATCGAACTCGCTGACGATGTGGGTTTCGACGATATCGTCGTCGAGCGTGCGGGCACAAATGGACCGGTGCGCGAAGTTGCGGGCGTCGACTACGGATGCCTTCACGCCGCGCTCAGCGACGCGATTCGCGAGTGCGTGCTGAGTCTGTCCGGCCATGCCGCGCAACGGTGCCGCGCGTCGATCGCTCAGCTGACGATGCTCGCGCGGCGTCTCGAGGGGTCGTTGGCGACGCATGAGGAAGGCTTGCTCGATCTGAAGTCGCAGGTGCGGTCGGAAACTTTCTGAAGCGCCCTTCAAACGCCAGGCCTCAGCGTGATCGTGAACGACCGTGGTGTCTCACCGCTTTCATCGCGCGGCATCGGGTCGGAGCGCTTGACCGCCTCGATGGCGGCCTTGTCCCACGCCCGATCGCCACTCGATCGAACGATCTTTACCGATTCGAGGCTGCCAGACGACGTGCAGTGCACTTCGACCACGCTTTCGCGATGCCCGGTCTTGCCATTCCAGACGATATTGGGCTGCACGCGTTGCCGGACGAGCTCCGCGTAGTCGGATACTTTCGGCGCCGACGCCGGTTGTCGAGGCGCCGCCGAAGCGAAATTTTTCAGCGCCGAGATCAGTGACGCCGCCGAACGTCTGCTGCTGTCGAGTTCCGCTAGCGTGATCCATTCACGCGCCGGTTGTGGCGTTTTATCGAACGCCTGGCGGTAAAAGCGCATGGCCTTGCACCACGCCTCGGGCGAAAGCTCGCCTTGGCGGCCGCTCGTCAACAGCCCCAGATCATCGGCCTCGGAAGGGTCGCGATTCAGCGCGTCTGCGAGCGACGCCGACAGCGCCAGTTGCCCGCGCAGCCGTTGTCCTGGCGTGACTTGCGGCAGCGGCGTGGTCTGCGTCGACTGTTTGACGAGGTTGAACATCGCCTGCAGTTGCGCCTGCAGTTCCGCGTCGGTCTCCTTATCCATCGACAGATAGCGCGACGTGATCAGCTGCAGATTCTTGAGCCCGCCGCAATCGGGCGGTGCGTTGTTCAGCGCGCGCGTCGTCAGGCTCATCAGCCGTTCGCGGTCCTGCTGCGAGATGCGCGCCATGCCGTCAAGCACGCCTAGCGCGCGAGCGAGCACAGCGGGACCCGCCGTAGCCGCATTGCTGTCGGACGAAAAGTAGTAGCGCTGAATGTCCGGATCGGCTGTCAGTTTCTGCGCCCAGTCCGCGATCAGCTTCGCTTTGGACGAGCCGGCCGGGATGCCTAAGCGGTTGGCCAGTTCGGCGGCATCGAGCGGTTGGCCGGGTAGAAACGGCAAGGCGGTCGACAGCAGCGAAGAACCGGTCGCGCCCGCGGGAGAAGACGGCGGTCGTGTGGAGTCCGCGTTGCTCGCGGTCGCCGCGACGCCTGCGCCGGAGCGAGCCGTATCGCCGCTCACGTGCGGTAGATTGAAAACGAAATTCGTTTCGACCGCCACAGGCTGATTGTCCATACCCGTGAGCGGGCTGCACTGGGCACGCCGCGATGCCTGAAGGGCGAGGTTGTCGAACGCCGGATTGCCGGACGAGACTTCGACGACCGCGTCGCTGATCTGTCCACGTTCGTCGACCCATGCACGCACGATCGCATTGGGACGCGGCGCCTGCGCGACCGCAGCGCCGGCGGACTTCAGATCGTCGTTGGACAAACCGTAGGTGCAGGCCAGGCTCCGCGCGGACACGAATTGCGGTGTCGACGTGATCGTGGCACTGGCTGCGCCCGTACCGACGATGCAGGCAAGGATCAGCGACGCTTTCGTCAGGTGCACACGCAGCGGATTCCAGCGACGGAGCAGGTGCGGCTCTTTCATTGGGTTTGTCAGCTTCGGATCGTGCACGCGCGCTGGGTCACGGCCCCGGATTCGCCTCGCCCCAACCGGCTTGCTGCGCAGATCGATGGCTTTGCCGATACGCACCGAGCATGCGCTCCTGGTATCGCGTAACGGTCTCGAGGGAAGTGTCCAGGTTACGTCGAGGATGGATCGCCATCGCGCGGCGCATTGAGCATCCGCTCCACATAGCGCGCGATCAGATCGATCTCCAGATTCACTTTTACCCCGTCGTGCAGATGCTTGAGCGCCGTCACCTGCACGGTATGCGGAATCAGATTGATTGAAAACTCGCAGCCGTCGTCGCGATCAACGACGGAGTTCACGGTCAGGCTCACGCCATTGACCGTAATCGATCCCTTGTACGCGAGATAACGACCGATGTCGCGCGGCGCGAGAATGCGCAGCTCGTGCGATTCGCCGACCGGCGCGAAACGCGTGACGACACCGAGTCCGTCGACGTGTCCGGACACGATATGTCCACCGAGCCGGTCATGCGCGCGCAGTGCTTTCTCGAGATTGACCTCGCCGGTTTCGCCGAGACCGGCCGTGCGGTTCAGGCTCTCGCGCGACACGTCGACCTCGAACGAATGAGCAGTCTTCGCGACCACCGTCATGCAGGCGCCCTGGATCGTGATGCTGTCGCCGAGCTGCACATCGGCGAGGTCGAGCCCGCCCGCCTCGACGTTCAGGCGCACGCCCGCGTCGCCGCCCGTGCCGAGCGGCTTGACTGATTCGATGCGGCCCACTGCCGCGACGATTCCTGTAAACATCGTGCTAGTCCTTGATCATTTCGAAACGGTGGGAGACACGGTGTCGGTCCCGGGTAAGGCTGTCGGCGCGAAACGCGCGAGGATCCGCAGATCGTCGCCGATCCGCTCGACCGTGTGGAAATTCAGCTTCACGCGGTCTTCGAGCCGGTCGGGCGCGTCCAGATTGAACATGCTCATCGAGTCCACGCCGAGCAGGCTCGGCGCGAGATAGACCAGCAGTTCATCGACGCAGCCTTCGCGCAGCAGCGAACCGTTCAGCTTGTAGCCGGCTTCGACGTGCAGCTCGTTGACGTGACGCTCGCCGAGCACGCTCAGCATGCGCGGGAGATCCACCTTGCCGAACGCGTTCGGCAGCGGCACGATCTCGGCGCCGCGCTCGCGCAGCGCGCTCGCGCGTTCTTCGAGACGCGCGTCGAGCTCGCCGCAGAAGATCAGCGTCGGCGCGCCGGCCAGGATCTGCGCGTCGAGCGGCACGTCGAGCTGGCTGTCGATCAGCACGCGGTGCGGTTGGCGCGGTGTATCGACCGCGCGCACGGTCATGCGCGGATTGTCCTCGCGCACAGTGCCGATGCCGGTCAGGATCGCCGACGCGCGCGCCCGCCACGCATGACCGTCGGCCCGCGCGGCCGCGCTCGTGATCCACTGGCTCTCACCCGACGGCAAGCCGGTGCGGCCATCGAGCGACGCCGCCACTTTCATGCGCACCCACGGACGGCCGCGCGTCATGCGCGACACGAAGCCGATGTTCAGCTCCCGCGCTTCGTTCGCGAGCAGCCCGCAGCGTACTTCGATACCGGCTTCGCGCAGCCTCGCGAGACCGCGGCCGGAGACCTGCGGGTTGGGATCTTCCATCGCCGCGATCACGCGGCCGATCTGCGCTTCGATCAGCGCGTTCGCGCACGGCGGCGTGCGGCCGAAATGGCTGCACGGTTCGAGCGTCACGTAGGCGGTCGCGCCGCGCAGGTCGTGGCCGCGCGAGCGCGCGTCCTTCAGCGCGCGAATTTCGGCGTGATCCTGGCCGGCCGGCTGCGTGAAGCCTTCGCCGATCACCTCGCCGTTTCTAACGAGCACGCAACCGACCCGCGGATTCGGGTCGGCCGTGTACATGCCGCGCTTCGCGAGCGCGAGCGCGCGTTCCATGTGGACGAAATCGGTTTGCGAGAACATCGGTGTCCGTTGTGGTGCGGTGTCTGGGTCGTGCGAGTTGCGGCCTTTGCTTCGGGCCCGGCTTCAGCCTTTCAACGCTGCGAACGCGCCGCGCGCGGCGTCGATCGTCGCGTCGATCACCGCGTCGTCGTGCGCGCTCGACACGAAGCCGGCCTCATACGCGGACGGCGCGAAGTACACGCCCGCGTCGAGCATCTTGTGGAAGAACGCGTTGAAGCGCGGCACATCGCTCTTCGTGACGTCGGCGAAGCTCGTCGGGATCGATTCGCGAAAGTAGATGCCGAACATGCCGCCGAGCGCATCGGCCGCGAACGGCACGTCCGCTTCGCGTGCCGCCCGCGCGAGCCCTTGCGCGAGACGCGTGGTGCGCGCGGCGAGCGTGTCGTAGAAGCCGGGCGCCTGGATCAGCTGCAGCGTCTTCAGGCCGGCCGCGACCGCGATCGGATTGCCCGACAGCGTGCCCGCCTGATAGACGCCGCCGAGCGGCGCGAGGTGAGCCATGATGTCGCGCCGGCCGCCGAACGCCGCCGCCGGCATGCCGCCGCCGATTACCTTGCCGAGGCAGGTGAGGTCCGGCGTGATGCCGTAGAGTTGCTGCGCGCCGCCGAGCGCGACGCGGAAGCCGCACATCACTTCGTCGAAAATCAGCACCGCGCCGTACTCGGTGCACAGGCGCCGCAGCGCCTGCAGGAATTCAGGGGTCGCGCGCACGAGGTTCATGTTGCCCGCGACCGGCTCGACGATCACCGAGGCGATCTCGTTGCCGAACGCCTTGAACGCTTCTTCGAGCTCGGCGACGTTGTTGTATTCGAGCACGGTGGTGTGCTTCGCTATATCGACCGGCACGCCCGCCGAGGTCGGATTGCCGAAGGTCAGGAGGCCCGAGCCGGCCTTCACGAGCAGGCTGTCCGCGTGGCCGTGATAGCAGCCTTCGAACTTGACGATGCGGCTGCGGTTCGTGAAGCCGCGCGCGAGACGCAGCGCGCTCATCGTCGCCTCGGTGCCGCTCGACACCATGCGCACCTGTTCGATCGACGGCACCAGCTTGCAGATTTCCTCGGCGATCTCGACTTCCGACTCGGTCGGCGCGCCGAACGAAAAGCCATTCACGAGCGCGCGCTGCACGGCTTCCAGCACTTCGGGATGAACGTGGCCGAGGATCATGGGGCCCCACGAGCCGATGTAGTCGGTATAGCGCTGGCCGTCCGCGTCCCAGAAGTACGGGCCTTGCGCGCGCTCGATGAAACGCGGTGTGCCGCCGACGGAACGGAAAGCGCGCACCGGCGAATTCACGCCGCCGGGGATCGTGCGTTGCGCGCGTTCGAAGAGGGTTTCGTTTCTGGACATGGCGATGGGTGGAATAGGGAACAGGGGTTGCGCAGCGGCGCAAAGGGCCTCGGACGATTCCCGCGGACCCTTCGCGCGATGCTGGGATGGATCGAGAAATTGTACCGGAGTCGGCGCCGGCGGGCTGTGCGGGCGGGCGGTCGCGGCGGCGCGTGTTTCGCCTAGCTGCCCGGTGCGGGTATCGTCGGCGGCTTGCGCCTGCCGGTCAATTCGGCCCAGCGCTTCTCCAGCGCGCCTTCGGCGATCGGCTTGATGATCGTGCCCGAGCTTTGCGCATCCCACGTCTGCACCGAGAACGGATGCACACGCAGCTGATCGCGCGTGATGACCGGCGCGTGATGCGCATCGACGAGCCAGTCGTAGACGAAATCGATGCACAGCCGGTAGCCGCGTTTGGTCGACGCGTCGGGGACTTCGTAGGGCGCGCGCGTCACGTAGCCCGAACCGAAGATGCCCTTCGGCTCCTGCGCGACGCGATGCAGGAACACGCGATCGCCGGGCAGGATGCCGCGCGCGAAGCCGCAGCCCCACACGTCGGCCACCGCGTCGCCGGCCGCCACGCGTTTCGCGATGTCGGGCAACTCGGGCCACGGCCATTTTTTGGGGCTCCAGATCAGCAGGAAGGCGGTCATCGCGGGTTCGAACGGGATCAGGGGAGGGGCGTTGCGCGAGGTCGAGCGTTTATGTCGGGCCGTCAAGCTGCGCATACGGAAGCGCGTTGGGCATGCTGGCGGCAGCTTAACCGATCGAGGCTGATTGCGCCGCGCGGCGCTGTCGCGCAACGTCCACGCAGCGGGCCACGAGCGCCGTCAGCGGATTAACCGTCGCGTACAATCGAGCCGGTCAACTGATGGCCGTTCCCGCTTCACCCGTTCCGCTGCCGATGCCGGCGCGGCGTTCCATCCGGATTTCCCATGTCTCACGTCGTCAGACGCCGGCCCGATGGCCGGCTGATCCTGTTGCTCGGCGCACTGGCCGCGTGCGGGCCAATTTCCATCGACATGTATCTGCCGAGCCTGCCGACCATCGCGCAGGCCTTCGCGGTCGGCACGGGCGCCGCGCAATCGACGCTCACGAGCTTCATGTTCGGCTTTTCGATCGGCATGTTGCTGTACGGTCCGCTGTCCGATACCTATGGCCGTCGGCCGATCCTGCTTGGCGGCATCATCATGTATGCGCTCGCGAGCATCGCCTGCTCGCTGTCGGTCTCGATCGGCTCGCTGGTCGGTTTCCGCTTCGTGCAGGCGTTGGGCGCGGGCGCGGCGTCGGTGCTGGCTCGCGCGATCGCGCGCGATGCGCACGAGCCGGGCGACGCGGCGCGCGTCCTGTCGATGATCGCGATCGTCACGGCGATCGGTCCACTGCTCGCGCCGCTGATCGGCGGACAGTTGCTGCTGCTGGGCGGCTGGCGCGCCGTGTTCGTCGCGCTGACGCTGTTCGGTTCCGTGTGCGCGGTGACCGCATTCCTGAAGGTGCCGGAGACGTGGCCGCGCGAGATGCGCGCGCAGTCGGCGCTGCTGAAGTCGTTCGGCGCGTATGGCACGCTGCTGCGCGATCCGGTCGCGTGGGGACACATGTTGTGCGGCGGCATGGCGTTCGCGTCGATGTTCGCGTACATCACGGCGACGCCGTTCGTATACATCGAGTATTTCCACGTGTCCGCGCAGCACTACGGCTTCCTGTTCGCGCTGAACATCGTCGGCATCATGGTCGGCAATTACCTGAACACGCGGCTCGTCGGCCGGCTCGGGCCGGTGCCGATCATCTCGTTCGCGGCGACCGTGAGCTTCGTCGCGTCGCTGTTCGTGTCCGTCGTGTCGCTGACGGGGTGGGGCGGCTTATGGTCGATCGTGTTCGGGCTGTTCTTCGTCGTCAGCGTGGTGGGCGTATTGTCCGCCAACTGCACGACCGATCTGATGCATCGCTATCCCGCCAACGCGGGCGCCGCGGCGGCCGTGTTCGGCGCGGTGCAGCTCGCGCTCGGCGCACTGTCGAGCCTCGCGGTCGGACTGTGGCAGGACGGCACGCCGAAGGGCATGGGTATCGTGGTCGGCGTGGCGGGCTGTCTGTGCTTTGTCGGACGCATGCTCGTGATGCGTTGGCACGGGAGGAAGTCGCCGGTTGCGGCTGTGTGAGCGTGTTGTCCGGATATCGAGGGTGAGCACTGCGCGAGCGCTGTGAAAACGGCGTGAAAACTGGATGACGATCGTGCTATTGCGGCTGTGGGCATCGGCCGACGCGTGAGTTCATCGGACGCGTCTCCGGAAAACACCTGGTGTTGCGCGCGCACCACCGTGCGTCGCGGTTTGCATTGCTATGATGAAGTCACTGTTCCTCGGAGCGGCACTCATGGCGATCAAAGACCTGATGAACGGCGAGCGGCAATTTGCCGCATTCGCCGAAGCGCAACGGCTGGCCGACAGCGGCGCTTATTACGATTACACCGACATCGAATACGTGTTGCGCTTTGATCACGGTTTGACGGATGTATCGGCTCTGCTCGATAGCCAGTTGATGCATCGCGATCTGAATCGTCGTTGCGCGGATGCGCGCGAAAAGCTCGAGATGGCGGACGCGTGATGCATATTGCGTCGTGCGCGGGTTCGTGCTGAATGAAGCACGGCGATGAATCGCTCCGAGATTTTCACTTCTGGAGTGGTGGATGACCGATAGCCCGCACGCCTCACGTTTGCCCCACACCGACAATCCCGCCGCGCTGGCGAAACCCGGCGGCCACTACAGTCATGTCGCGGTCGCGAATGGCTTCGTCTTCGTGTCCGGGCAATTGCCGATCAACGCGCAAGGCGAAAAGCTCGCCGATGCGTCGTTCGACGTGCAGGCCGAACAGGTTCTGGCCAATGTGAAGGCGGCGCTCGAAAGCGTCGGCAGCAGCGTCGCGCAACTGGTGCAGGTGCGCGTGTATGTCGTCGATGTCGAACATTGGGCGAGCTTCAATCAGATCTATGCGGGCTGGGCCGGCGAGGCAAGGCCGGCGCGCGCGGTCGTGCCGGTGCCGCAGTTGCACTATGGGTTCAAGATCGAGGTTGAGGCGGTGGCGGTGGTTTGAATTCGACATTACAGCCATATAGCAACTACGGCATGACTTTCTCTGTGGCGGCCGCTAATTCTCGACATAGAGAACTCATGCCGATCGGGCAAGATGACGTTGAAAGCTTGGCGATTCTGGAAAGATCGTCAGTGTCTAGCGTCGTATCGATGTGGCGGAGCACAAAGGCTTTCAACGACGGATTACGTTTTATCAATACACCTAGTTGCGGCAAAGTGTGCCAGTGATCCACTAGCAGACGCGCGACAGCTTCTGAGTTGCCTTCCGCGATTTCGCCATCGTCACACTGCGCGTACTTGTTGAACGCCTCATTCACGTTTGCCCACGTGTCGAGGTGATCGATTGTTGCATCCGCCGCACTTGCCTCACGCTCCGTGCAGGTTATGCCATACGCAACCGCAACCACGCTAGTGCAATGAAGGCGACCACACCCATGAGACGCGTCAAAGAATAGGTGCACTTGCGTCTATCCATGAGTATGTCCCGCAAGATTCCTGGCTCGATTGCGCTCAGTTGCCGTGCGCGCGGCCACGGAATCATTGTGGTTGACTTCTGCAGCCGTGATCGGGTCCCGGTGCATCTGTTCGCGGATTTCTCTCATGGCGTCGTCCGACGTGCGGATGCAGCTCTTTGTCGGGTGCTGAGGTCCCGGCAAATAGCGGGCATTAGCTCTGCCCGAATGCACGCCAATGCCGGTATGGCCTGGCACGTTGAAACGGATGATCCCATACAAGCCATACGGGCCATTGGCAGATGCCACATGCTGGTGCGGGGTGGCTTGGTCCTGCACGCTATATGTTCCATTCGGAATATGGCGGATTGCCGCGTGGCTGTCGACGTTGTTGTAAGCCGCCCAAGTACCGATCGTCTTACCGGTGGCATCAACAAACGAGATTTGATGTGTCTGTCCGTCGAATAGCAGTTTCGACATGTGGCATACCACTAGAGTTGTAAAAAATGAGGGCTGCGGAGTCCGGCGGCATACGATCAGTGGGATGGCCGACGCTGCATTGATTCAATGGGAACTCTAGCTTTGCGGCTGCCATAGGTGTGCTATGGGCGAACTCCTAAAGCAAGGCCGATCCGATGTCGTAAGCAGGGCGGCAGCGCGGTCAGTCGCACTCTATCGATCGCGTTTGTATTGCCTTCGTTTCTATCTCGGTCTTGATATCGGCGTGAAGCGCCGGGCGGCCAACAGCGCGATCCAGCAGTTGGCGCGACGCCGCCAGCCGCAGCTGTTCGCCGCTGTGGCGCATCAGGTTGATCTGCGTCGCGATCGAATTCGGCGGGTTCTTTGGGGGCAGAAACGAAATACGGGCCAAAAGGCCTAATGCCGTTCAGTTAAGGTCTTTTTTGAGGTATCGAACGGTATAACGGAAAGGTCTGGATTTGACGGCCCGAGCGCAAGTGCGCCCGGGCCGTTTTTCGTTGAGAAGCTGCTTGAGCCGCTCGCGCAAGCGAGTCAGCAGCATGGGAAGTTTGCCGTACGAGCGCGTCACGGCTGCCCATGTCATTTCATACTGGATGATATGAAAGGCCCGGATGAAGCTCAGATCGTTGGGCGCGTGCCCGGCATCAAGTGCCGCTTTGGCTATTTCCAGACGGATCAGGTTGTAGGCGATCAGGGCTCCCCAGAGTTCCTGGTAGACGCCTTGCACGGTGTGGCTGCGAAGCGTCAGCTGCATGCCCAGCATCGATTGCTTCAACTCGTGGTAGCTGGTCTCGATCTGCCAGCGACGCTCATGGCACGCCACAATATCAATTGCCTTGAATCGCCTTCGATCGGTCAGCGACGTGAGCAATATGCGCTGCCGGCCGCGGGCATCGACGGCAAGCACCGCACGGGCTTGCCAGAATTCGGGCAGTTGCGGACATTTCGCTCGTGCCTGGGGTGACACGCGCATGCGCACGATCTGATCACCATCGTGCCCGCTCAGCACCTCCCAACGCGTATTGGACTTGGCCGGGATGATGAAATGCCGGTTCTGGCCACCCGAGACCAGGTTGCATAGCAACTGGGCCGACAGGAACCCTTTGTCGAACACGGTAATGGAGCTGTCTGGCACACGCGGGATAAGCTCACGCGCCCAGATCATCTCATTGGTGTCGTAAGGACCGAAGCTGGCATCGCGCACCAGACGCGTTGCAATGGCGGTGAGCGTGACTGCGCGCAATTGAGGATAGCTGCCCACCCGGTCATGAGTGGCGGCGGAAGCGCCAAAGTGCGTGCGGTTGGCGGCACTGTCGGCGGTTTGCAGCGTCGTGCCATCCATCGCGAACAGCGCGCAGCCCTTGAAGAGATACCTGGCCTGATCCTGCGCGATCCAGTTCCTGGCCGATTCGTGAAACAGCCACGCCAGGGGCGCCGCGCCGGTGCGCTGACGCGCCTGTGCGATGGCGCTTTTACTGACAAATGACGCTTGCGGTGTGGGTAGGGCAAGGTCCAGTTCGTCAACGACCTCACTGATCGACTGGTGCCGGTACAACGCCAGCGCAATCACCAGCCATACGACCTGCTGCGCGGGTAGCCGGCGCCGACGAATGCTCGCACTGCCACTGGCCTGTACCGCACGCTCGATCCACTCGTACGGAGATGCTGCCCCAGCCGGTCCCATTCGAGCGGCGGCTGTGATTCCACGAATGGGCGTAGATCATCGACCAGCATGGCGATGAAAGTTAACACCCCTTCACCCCGTTTACAACCGCTTTGCGCCGCAAACAAAAATGCCGTTCAGTTGCTTAACTGAACGGCATTAGGCCAAAAGGCCCGTATTCATTGGGTGTCTGGCGGAGGCGGTGTCCGCCAATAATTCAGCATTGGCGCGGCTTTACAGAGTAATTGATCGATCAGTCCACCATCCAGACCACCATCCGGCGATAAACAAAAAAGCCCGCGCGGATCGCACCGGCGAACTTTCATCGGCCGCACATTCCCCATAGTCGTTTCGGAGATAACGCCGCTTCTCGCTTTAGAAAGTCATCAATCTGTTCCGGCGTTCGGTGCGGCGCCTTGCCTGTTGTCCTCATCTCCCGGTTAGTGAGGGCATTGAATAGCCTATCCAAATTTGCATAGAGGTCGGGAGCATCGTCGATCACTCTGAAGCGTGTTCGATACGATGCGGTTTTCTGGCTGTACGGCACAATCCACGCCTCGAAAAATTCATATACTGCATCAAGATCTATTGCCCGCCGGGACAGCAAGAACCCTATCTGTTCTAGAAAATCCAGAAGATCGCCCACGGCATCGTCGTTTGTTTCTTCGCTTGCTGTCAGCGCCCGAGCGGCTTTCGCTCTGGTCTTCCTCATCTCCGGCGAGTCAAACCGGTCTGCGAGTTTCAAGATGAGGTCAATTCGCATGGTGTAACGGGCTCGATTGGCCTGCCACCACAAAACGAATATTGCGACGACAGCGCCAATCACAGGTGCGATGGTGCGGATGAAGTCTCCAATCCCGCTCGCTCTGAGATATGAGCCCAGCGGTCCCCAATACGCCCCCAGCACGGTGCCTAGAGCAAACAATACAAGCGCTGCAAAAGTCAGTGCGTACCATCTCCACGTGCCGCATAGGCACCCGACAAGATCCCTTAATGCATTGCAAGCGATGCCTAACATCTTTCCGACCTGTTTTGATCAAACGCCCAACGGATGTCCGACCGGCGCGCGCAATACCGGGCTTGCACCCCCACCCCCCAGCGGTCATTTCAACGGTTGCATCAATGCCAGCGTTATGGACACTCGCCCAGCGATGCCCGGCCCTCGGCCAGAATCGCACCGATAGCGATCAATGAGAAAAGCGTGGCCGCGAGGACATACACACTCCATGTGGCCACGGGCCGCCGGCTGGGTCTGCGCTCGTTGGTGGTCATGCCGCGTGAGGCTTCGGCCGCGCAGCGACGCATCGTTGATCGATGTTGGCGCGCACGACCGGGTTACCTAGCAACTGGTGAGCATCAAGCACGCCATAACGGGCCCGAAGCGCTTTTTCGATCTCTTGCCACCCAGCATACTTGCCGCTGTCGGCAAGGCTGTACGCTGCTCGCCGTGCGGCCTCGCGTCGCCCCGCCCCCAGCACATCCCGGCTCGTCATGGCTTGCCTCTGACGTAAGGGTGTCGCTTACATCATAGGACGCCAATGGCGCGCTGCCGCCATGCCTCGCCGTGTCTCGTTCAATCCAGATCGAACAGCGCCCGGTCAGCGGGCCGGGATAGCGCATCGTCCATCATCTGCCTGAATTCAGCCTCAGCCCACTCGCCGCGATCCACACGCCTGAGAACGGCCTCGCCGACGAGCTGCACCTTGCGCTCGCGGTCGGCCTTCGTCTGCTTGTGCGCATAGAGGCGCGCTTTGTCAGCGACCTTGCGGGCCTGCTTCAGTTCGTCGAGCTTCCTGTCGGTCGCGGTAATGCGGCTTTTCAGCAGAGACATTGGCTACTCCTTCGTATCGGTCAATGTGTGACGGCATCGAAGCGGTTTCGGACCCGGCCGACGGCGCGCTTGATCTTTAGAAGCGGGATTTCCCCGGTTCGAAGCCGCGCCGCCCTCTCGCGACGCGAGGGAGGTCAATCAATCTCCTGAATCCCGTGGCACACCGCGACGACTTCGGCACCGACGGACGGCTCCAGTACGAACAGGATGGACTTTTTTGCAGCAATGGCTGCATCGATTGTCTGCGCCTTCTCGTCCGTCATCGCTGCGCGATAGTCGTGCTGGCTGTGTGCCCAATTTACATAGGCGCGAATCTCATCGGGCGTGAACGCATGCGACGGCGAAATGAGCAGGCGCGACACTACATTCTGCTGGCAGAAATCGTTGATACGTACGGCCGAGACTCCGGAGAACAATAGTTTCGGCGCAGCGCCGTCTGCGCATTTGAAACTGAGCAGCAGAGAGGAATCCGTGCGCGAGCATGCGCAGCCGATCAGCTCGGCGTCGTGATAGCTATGTCTGATTTTCATGAGTGGCAAAGGTAGGAAAGGGTGTGATCGCTTGCAGGATGGTCGACTGGGGTAGCTTTTAGGGTAGCGGCGAAACACGCACCCCCGGCCCACGAATGGGAAAGGGGCCGCCCGCGTCCTCCCAGTTGTGGGCATGCGGGATGCCTTGCCCGTGGTCGTGGTCGAAATCAAAATCAACGACTGGAAAACCGTCTTGCCCGTACATCCGCATCTGGCCGCTGCCGGGGTTCGTGTACCAGCTGCCGGCCGCGCCCTTGTTAGGCGTCAGGTTGCCCGCAAGATCGAAGGAATCACCGGACACAGCGTCGTCGCCGTACTCGAACGGATGCGCACCGCTGAACGGCGTCGATGTACCCTCGGTCGATTCAGCGAACCCCTCGGCCACACCGTCACCTTCGCCCATGTCCGCGTTGCCGCCGACAAGTGCACCGGCCACGGCCTCGACTACCCCAAGCAGGGCGCCGCCGCTGCTACTGCCGCCCATCGCAGCGCGCGCGGCGACAAGTCGCGATTCCCACGTGGCCGGATCGTACGGGCCTGACAGGACCGGCTCGCCGTTGAATGAGGTGATGCCGGGCGGGAACAGATTGGGTGAGCGGCTCCAGTAGGTTCCACCTCCACCCCCTGATGACGGCCAGCGCAGCGGTGCAGGGGTGGGGCTGTACACACGCCCCAGCGCGGAACGCCGGTCACGGTGGACCACCGGGACGAGCCGCCCATCTTTCACCGCCTGCCTGAGAACGCGCTCGATACTCGCGTTGTCGGTCGGCAGGTTCCAGTGCGGGAGACCCAGCGCATCCCTGACATAGGTCTGGATTTCGCGTAGAGCCTGACCGCCCGTGATCGTTCGCAGATCCCAGCGTGACCGGAAATACCGGTCGAAATCTTTCCGGTCCTGTTCAAGCTGCCTGCGCGCGTCTTCTTCTTCGTCCCGCCTGTCGTCCCTCATGAACGACGACCAGTCTCGCGAGCGGCTGCTATCTCGATCCCAAAACAGGCTGCTGCGCCGTTCTCGCTCCATGCCGTGACACTGGCTGGCCGCATGCAGCGTGCACTGCCAGCTGCACTCCAGCGGAATTTCTAGCGTGTTCCAGGGCATACGATGGTCTCTATCCGTGTGACGGCGTAAACCTAGCAGATCATCGGAAGGCTATGTTTTCGGGATATGTGCTGAAACTCGAGCTGGACGAGTGAGTTTGCGAGGCGCCTCGGCGTTGCGATGCTTAACCTGATCGCCTTTGGAACGTCAGAAATCAAGCAGTACATGAGCGCTACGCAGAAGCCCATTCAGCCCTAGCGTTCGGGCTCGTCGTGATCCCGGCCCCGGTCCCGCTGACGCTGCCGTTCGAACTGACGAGACCGCGCGGCACTGGCCTGTTCGTTGACCTGTCGTTGAGCCTTGACTGCTGCCTTCGCCAGTTCGGGCTGTCGGGCCTGCACGCGCTCCTGGGCGACCGTGTTCGGGAACGGCAGACCCGTTACCCAGGCGGTGTCGCCCGTGCCGTACGCCTCGGCCCGCATGCGAATCGCCCTGAGCGCAGCGTCCGCCCGATCTGCCTCGATCGCGAGCGCTCTGCGCTCCTGCTCCCACTTGTCACTGACGAGACGCCGCAACGCTGACGGGCGTGCCTCGTCGTGCTCGGCCAGCGAGTGCCGCGCGTCTTTGGCGGCCTGTTCGCGTCCGGCCACTGCCTCGGCGATGTAAGCCGCCTGTTCGCGCACCACCTCGCGCTGGTAAAGGGCCAGCACTCGGTCGGAGAAAACTGCCCGCAGCTTGTCCTGCAGCGCCTCAGGCTGGTCCTTTATCCGACCATCGAGCTCGGCCCATAGCTGATCAACCGTTCCCGGCTTCTTCGCGTCAGCTACTTCCGGTGCCAGCTCTGCGCGGGGCGGCTCGATGACGGCGATCACCTCGCCGGAACGCACTACATCTTTAAGCACGCTCGCCAAGTCATCGGCGGCCGTACTAAGCCGGTGAAACTGGATGAAACTCAGCGCATTGTGGCGCGCCATACTATCCCCGCGTGTCGGCGCAAGATCCGACAGTGAGGCCCGCAAGAAGGCGTCGACGTGGGTCTTGCTGGACGCTCCCCGATAGTCCGTGCGGTGATACAGGTCGCAGCGGCCGTCAGAACCTAGGTCTACTCTAAGTGATCGCATTCAGCACCTTGCAAGGTTGCTTCAATCGTGAGGGAGTAAACCTAGCAGATCGCCGGGAGGCTATGTTTTCGGGATACGCCCCGTCAACGAAAAAGCCGACCATCGCGGGTCGGCTTTCTCTTCCTCGTCTTTCCCGGCTGTCCGTTAGTGGTGCAGAACGCGTCGAGGGAGGGCTTTGGGGATTATCGATACTCAAGCCGGACATAGACAAGCGGGCGATCGGGCTTGCCGTTGAGTCGGTCTATTTTCGCTGAGAGGTGTCCTGTTGATGCCCACTTTGCTACGCGGGCGCGAAGAGCCCGATTCACGTAACTCAGCGGCTTTCCGTGATGTACGACAAAAAGGGCGTCACGTTCGATCGGATTTTCGCGATCGATTGCGAATTCAACTTCGTCGCCAGCCGAAACGCCAGACAGATTCAGTCCGTGGACATGGCGCACGCCGGCCAGTTCAGTGACGTAGTCAAATGAGCCAGGCTGATCGGGAAAATCCGGCACCAATGCAAACCCGTCACTCGGCAGAGCGGCTCCGGTGTAGCCGAGCAAGGCAAGGTCTGACAGCGGAAACGGATCAGGTAATCGATGCTTCGCAAGGAAGTCGCCGAAGTCTTCCCGTCTACGCGGGGGCAGACGTCGCGTGAACGCATCAAGCACGCCGTGGCGGTGCTCAACCAGGCCGGGTCGGAAGGCGGGATACCCTACAAAGCCACACTCAACTGCGGCCTTGTAATCGTCGGTCTCCGGCAGGTACCGTAATACAGTTTCATCTCCGACCGGAACGATCTCGGCGACAACCCGCCGCGTTCGAGCATGCGGTTCAGAAACTGGTGGTTGCCAGGTCAGTAACAACCGGCTCGGTTCGCGAATAAAGGTAAGGCGGTTCATAGTATGTTTGCTCGCAGCAGCGCCAGTCTGCGCGCTATCAGTCGACGCACAAAATCCGCACCTTGTCCTGCAAGCGTTGGCGAGATGCACTGAGCGCCTACCCCGCCCCTTACCCAAACCCACACATTCGAGGATCCCATGCCGTCCATACCACTTCCGACAGAACAGTCTGTTTTCTCCCAGGGCTCGCTCCCGTACGAGAACGTCCCTGCGGCCACACCCGATGCGCTCGGTGCGATGACCGGGCGGCGTGCAGATGACACCGACAGCCGGCGCACGTCTTCGCAAGCCTGCCGAGACGCCGGCGCAGTACCTTGCGCGCCAGGGCTACCAGCCTACGCCGTGATAGGCCAACACTTTTCAAGGAGTTGAAAATGGGCGGCGGACCGAGCATCGCAGCACCCAAACCTACTCCCGCGGCACCGCCGCCACCGCCTCAGGTTCAGCAGCCCGCCGAATCGACTGCGGCTAGTCAGGCCGAGGCGCAAGCCGCGAACAGGGCCGGTGTCGGCGCAACCATCAAGACCAGTGCTCAGGTCGTGCAGCATCAGGCCACGATCGGCACGACGAGCCTGGTCGGCGATTGAGATGCTTCCCGACTTCGTCGTCTCGCGTCACCGCGCGGCGGAGCGTCGTCGGACGCTGCCCCTTGCCCTGCAAGCTCTAGCGAGGTTCATTGAGTACCTTCCTTATCGCTCACCCCCCCACCCTTGAGGGGAGTTCGGGGTCGCCTCTCGCGAGTATGATTTAGACCTCACTTTTCAGCGCGCGGGAGGCACGATGGCAGCTATCGATTGGATCGGCACGGCGACTGGGATAGTCGGTGCCGTCACAGGCATAGCGGGTGCAGTGACAGGGGCTATCAGCCTTCACAAGACGACCCAGCTAAAGGCCATAGAATTGCGGCTCAAGCTAAAGACGGGGCTCCTTGATGCGCGGCACGCTTTGGAGTCGTTGCCCGGCCTGATCGAACAGTCTATCGGTTCGCGGGCCCATGTCCATTCGGCGAGCGGCCTGTACCAGTCGAGCGGTCAGAAGCTCTGGATGGATGAAGCCGAAGCGGATCGGAAGCAGATTGCCCAACTCGAAGCCGAGATGCCGGAGGCATCTGCCGAGTATGAGTCGCTGAACGCCGCAGGGCTGGAGACGGAACTTGTCCGCATCCATGGATTGAATGCGCGAATCGCGGGGCTCGTGAGCAAATACAGCGCCGCGCTTGAGGAGGATGCCGACGCGGGCAAGGAAATTGCGCGGACTGCTCGCGCTGCGGCCTCAGCAACGCTGCGCAGGCCGGGTGACGGGGCCTGACATCATCGTCTTGCGGCACCGCAACCAATGGATCGACGTCCTGGCCGTTCGCCGATAGACGTCAACGACCTGCCGGTACGACCTGTACTTCTCCGTCCCGAAGCGCAAGACGCAATGGGGTCTCTGCAACCATCGTTACAGGGGCTGCAGGCTTTTCGTTTGAAGGGCGGGTGGCTCCAGAGCGCGGGGTCACGGATCCAACACGGACTTCGTCAGGCCGCGTCGTTGCCGAACTTCCACTCCTGGTTGAATTACTGATCATTTCCAAACCCCACATTTCGATGGACGAGTTCAGGTTCGCTGAGCATCCTGAGTCTATTGCTGCGGGTAACGACGCCTATGTGCGTCCGTCCACCCACCGTCGCAACTCCGCGTGCAAACTTAGCCCGCCCGGACTGGAGGTTGACCAAGTATGACACGAAATCCACCGCGTCCTGCAGCGGCAGATTTGCGTAGTCTATGTCAAGCTGGAAGCTACCAGTCGCCAGAACAAAGGCCGGTTTTGCCACCAAATCGGTGTTCACGCCTTCTGGAATCTCGTTCAGGTCAGCCGCCGCCATCAACTCCCGCAGTATCCTTGCGAAGTTTTCATTCGATTCCCGCTGGAATTTGTCCAGCGTCTCATTCACCGCGAGCATGATCTGCGAACGCAACTGGCCGTCGATACCAAAAATCAGGCGCTCGACACCGTCTGACTGTCCAGACCATCCAACGCCCGTATTGCCCTTGACATAAACGGGGACGCATGTGTTTTCCCTAACCCTTATGCGGTAAAGACCGGAAAACGGCGATGCGCTCTCGTAGCCACCAATGAGGAACTCGATTTCAGGTACGTACTGATACTCCAAGGGTATGACCTCGCCGTACTTGCGGCGCATGAAAGCCAAGAAGTCTTCCGCGACCTGCGCCAACGTTTCGGCTGCAGGGTCTTGAGCGCAATACTCGTCGGCGAGCGCGCTAATAGTCTTGCCACCGATCGTTGCGAGTCCAGAGGTAACCGCCGCCGCCTCCACCCCGCCGTGCGATATGGAGAACATCTTAGTCACGCCCCCAAACGAGTTTGTGACTACGTTTTGCAGTCTGTCCAAAGAAAACTTGGCGGTAACCCGGCCGTCTTCATCAAAGACGAAATTCCCGCCTTCGTCCTTCACCACGTAGTCGAGCGGGCGCAGGAAATAATCGGTTTCGCTGCTGATACTGTCGCAACCGAACACTACGGCTCCGCTCGTTACGAGCGCGATATTGATCGTCATTCGAGCATCAACCTCTTTGAAACCGCCGTGCGGGTAGCAGTGTGGGTAGAAAAGAAGGGTGAGCCGCGAAGCCTTGTCTGGCGGGGAGTCCTGGCGGAGGCGGTGAGATTCGAACTCACGGAAGGATTGCTCCTTCGCCGGTTTTCAAGACCGGTGCCTTAAACCACTCGGCCACACCTCCAAGCCGCAAATTGTAACCTGAAAAGACTTCGCTGCCGAGTCTAGGTGACCCGCCATCACTGCGGATCTTTCAGGAACAGCGCCTGCAAGTCGTTCAGGAACGCCTGCCCAAGCGGCGTCGGCGCGATCCGTTCGTGGTCGCGTGTGATCAGCTTGCGCTGTTCCGCTTCCTGCAACGCCGGCTCGATCGTCGTAATCGACAGGCCCGTGCGCTCGATGAACCGATGCACCGGAAATCCTTCCACCAGGCGCAGCGCGTTCAGCATGAACTCGAACGGCAGATCGCGCGGCCCGACCTCATGCTCTTCCTGCACGCTTGCACCAGCCCTGGCCTGCTCGATGAACGTGGTCGGATGTTTGTAGCGCGCCTGGCGCACGATGCGATTAGGAAACGACAGCTTCGTATGCGCGCCCGCGCCGATGCCGAGATAGTCGCCGAAGCGCCAGTAGTTCAGATTGTGTTTGCTCTGCCGATGCGGCTGCGCATACGCGGACACCTCGTAGCGCCCGTAGCCGGCCTCGGCGGTGCGTTGATGAATCCAGTCCTGCATGTCTGCGGACGCGTCATCGTCGGGCAACGCGGGCGGAAACCTGGCGAATAGCGTGTTCGGTTCGAGCGTCAGGTGATACAGCGACAGATGCGGCGGGGCAAACGACAACGCCGTTTCCACGTCGGCCTGACATTCGGCGAGCGTTTGCTTGGGCAGCGCGAACATCAGGTCGAGGTTGAAGTTGTCGAACGTGGTCGCGGCGACTTCGACCGCGTGGCGTGCCTGCGCCGCGTCGTGAATGCGGCCGAGCGCCTTCAGATGCGTTTCGTTGAAACTCTGGATGCCGACCGACAGCCGGTTCACGCCGCTCGCGCGAAACTGCGCGAACTTGTCGGCTTCGAACGTGCCGGGGTTCGCTTCGAGCGTGATTTCCGCGTCGGCGTCGAGCGGCAGCAGCGCGCGAATATCCGACAGCATGCGATCGAGCCCCGCCGCCGACAGCAAACTAGGCGTGCCGCCGCCGATGAACACCGTATGCACCTGGCGGCCCCAGATCAGTGGCAAGGCCATTTCCAGGTCGGCGCGCAACGCGTCTAGGTAGTCGTTCTCCGGGAACGTCTCGCCTTTCCACTCGTGCGAATTGAAGTCGCAGTACGGGCACTTGCGCACGCACCACGGGAAATGCACGTACAGCGCAAGTGGCGGCAGCGACGTCAAACGGATGCTGCCCGGCGACGTGAACGCACTGACGACACCCTTGCCGATGTCCGCCGGCGTCGATCGGATCGCAATCACGCTTCCTCCGACAGACGCGCGAGCAGTTGCCGCAGCGCGATCGCGCGATGGCTGCTCGCGTTCTTGAGCGCCGGCTCGAGTTCGGCGGCGCTCGCGTTCAGCGACGGCAGATAGAAGTACGGGTCGTAACCGAAGCCATGCTCGCCGCGCGGCGCGTCCAGGATTTCGCCATGCCAGCGGCCTTCGGCGATCAGCGGTTCGGGATCGTCCGCGTGACGCACGAGTGCGAGCACACAGTAGTAATAGCCGCGGCGGTCGCTCACGTCCCGCAGTTCGTCGACGAGGCGCGCGTTGTTCGCCGCGTCGCTTTTCTCGCCGCCGGCGAGTTGCGCGAAGCGGGCCGAGTAGACGCCCGGCGCGCCGCGCAGCGCGCGCACGCAAAGGCCCGAGTCGTCGGCGAGCGCGGGCAGGCCGGTGAGCCGCGCAGCGTGACGGGCCTTCGTCAGCGCGTTTTCGACGAAGGTGGGATGCGGTTCTTCCGCTTCCGGCACGTTGAGCTCGCCTTGCGCGATCAACTCGATGCCGGCCGCGCCGAGCAGCGCCGCAAATTCGCGCAGCTTGCCCGCGTTGTTCGACGCGAGCACAACCTTTTTCAGCGGCATTCCCGACGTTACGCCGTGAGCATTGTTCCCGCCACCGTCCTGACGAACCTCATTCACTGCTGCACTCCCAGCGCCTCTTTCTGCTTCGCGATCAGCGTGCTGATGCCGTCGCTCGCGAGATCGAGCAGCGCATTCATTTCTTCGCGCGAGAACGGCACGCCTTCCGCGGTGCCCTGAATTTCGACGAAGCCGCCCGCCCCCGTCATTACGACGTTCATGTCGGTGTCGCACTGCGAGTCTTCGTCGTAGTCGAGGTCGAGCACCGGCACGCCGTCGTACACGCCGACCGAAATCGCGGCGACGTAATCCAGGATCGGCGAGCTTTCGATGCGGCCCGTGGCAAGCAATCTGGCGACCGCATCATGCGCGGCGACGAACGCGCCGGTAATGCTCGCGGTGCGTGTGCCGCCATCGGCCTGGATCACGTCGCAGTCGAGATTGAGCGTGCGCGCGCCGAGCTTCTCGAGATCGAACACCGAGCGCAGCGCGCGGCCGATCAGCCGCTGGATTTCCTGCGTGCGGCCGGTTTGTTTGCCGCGCGCGGCTTCACGGTCGCTGCGGGTATGCGTGGCGCGCGGCAGCATGCCGTATTCGGCGGTGAGCCAGCCCTGGCCGCGATCGCGCAGAAACGGCGGTACGCTCTCGCTGACGCTCGCGGTGCAGATCACCTTGGTGTCGCCGAATTCGACCAGCACCGAGCCCTCCGCATGCTTCGTGTAGTGACGCGTGATGCGCACGTCGCGCAACTGGTGGGGCTGGCGGCCGCTGGGGCGTTGGGTGTCGTTGCTCATGTCGGAATGGGTCGGGATGGGCTGGAGGAGGGCGGAGGAAAACCCCTAATTTTACCGCCGATCGGATAGGGCGGTTGCCCATACGGATGGCTGCAACAAAAATGGGATAATGCCGATTCCCCGCCCCGCGTCTCGTACACGCCGGGCGATCCGCTTCTCAGGCCATCGTCTACCGCATGGCCGCAATCGCGAGAAATACGATGATCTACAGCATGACTGGCTATGCGAGCGCCACGCGCGAACTCGTGGCAGCCTCGGGCACGGGTGGCGTCAGCGTGTCGGTCGAATTGCGCACGGTGAACTCGCGCTTTCTCGATCTGAACTTCCGCATGCCGGAAGACGTGCGCGTCGTCGAACCGACGCTGCGCGAGATGCTGATGAACAAGCTGTCGCGCGGCAAGGTCGACATTCGCGTGAATCTGCAGCGCAGCGAGCAGTCGGCGAACGCGGGCGCGATCAACCGCGACGCGCTCGCGCAACTCGCGCAGCTGGAACGCACGGTGCTCGGCACGTTTCCTGAAGCTGGCCGTCTGCGCACCGGCGAAATTCTGCGCTGGCCGGGCGTGCTCGCCGAAAGCGGCATCGCGCCCGAGACGCTGCGCGAAGCGGTGCTCGGATGCGGCAAGCAGGCGATCGCGGACCTGATCGACGTGCGCGCGCGTGAAGGCGCGCAACTCGCGACGATGCTGCTCGCCAACGTCACCGAAATGGAGACGATCGTCGTGAAGATCACCCCGCTCGTGCCCGAGCTGATTGCGCGACATCAGCAGAAAATCGTCGAGCGTCTGCAGGAAGCGCTCGGCATCGCCGCGCCGGATGCGGCCGCGACGATCGTGTCGCGCGAAGAGATCAACGAGCGGATTCGCCAGGAAGTGACGATGTACGGCATTCGCATCGACATCGCCGAAGAGCTGTCGCGCCTCACCGCGCACCTGAACGAAACGCGTCACGTGATCGAGAAGGGCGGCAAGGTCGGCAAGCGGCTCGACTTCATGATGCAGGAGCTGAACCGCGAAGCGAACACGCTCGGTTCGAAGGCGGCGGCGAAGGAACTCGCGGATTCGTCGATGACGCTGAAGCTCTTGATCGAACAGATGCGCGAGCAGGTACAGAATCTCGAATAAGGCTGGAGCACCACACATCATGACCGACCACCATCCACGCGAAACCGGCGCGGCGCGCCATTCGTACGCCGGCGCTTATCCCGGCAACCTGTTCATGGTCGTCGCGCCGTCGGGCGCGGGCAAGTCGACGCTCGTGAACGCGTTGCTCGCGAGCGACGACGCGATCCGTCTGTCGATCTCCTACACGACGCGCCCGCCGCGTCCGAAGGAGCAGGACGGCGAGCACTATCACTTCACGAGCGTCGAAGATTTCATGCAGCGTCACGACGCGGGCGAGTTTCTCGAAAGCGCGGAAGTGCACGGCAACTATTACGGCACGTCGCGCGTGTGGATCGAGGAGCAGATGAAAAACGGCCATGACGTGCTGCTCGAAATCGACTGGCAGGGTGCGCAGCAGGTGAAGAAGCAATTCAACAACGCGGTGGAGATTTTCATTCTGCCGCCGTCGCTCGAAGCGCTCGAAGAGCGTCTGAAAAAGCGCGGCCAGGACGAGCCGAACGTAATCACGCGACGCTTGCTCGCGGCGGGCGGCGAGATCGCGCACGCGGCCGAAGCGGAGTACGTCGTGATCAACGAGAACTTCGATCGCGCGCTGGCGGAGTTGCAGTGCCTCGTCGGCGCGACGCGCTCGCGCTTCGCGTCGCAGTACGCACGTCACACGCAGCTTTTCATGCAGCTCGGCATCCACCTGCCGCACGCGTGAGCGCGGCGTGGTGTCAAGCACATAAGGTAGAATAAGCAACATACTGAGAAGGAACCCAACATGGCCCGCATTACCGTCGAAGACTGCCTCAAACAGATCCCGAACCGTTTCGAACTCGCGCTTGCCGCAACCTATCGCGCGCGTCAGCTCGCTCAAGGCCACACGCCGAAAATCGAAAGCCGCGACAAGCCCACCGTCCTCGCCCTGCGTGAAATCGCATCGGGTCAGGTCGGCGTCGAAATGCTGAAGAAGGTGCCGGTCTAAGGCCCACGGATTTTCGTTTTCGACTTGCCGGTATTCGCCACACCGGATTGCTCAACGTGCAGAACTGCGTCCAACCCTGACCGCTACCGGAGGCGACCATGAGTGCTACCCCGCCCACCGCCACGGAAGCGGAGCACGACACCGACTCGCCGTCCTCTGCACGCAAGTACATCGACGCGGTCCTCGAGCAATCGTTTCGCCATCTGTTCGGGCCGACCGCCACGCCGGAGCAGCCGCGCCGGCATGACGTCGTCTCCATCGCCAATCTGACGTCTGCGCTGTCCGGCTATCTGCAGCCGGAAGAGATCAAGGACATCAAGGCGGCGTTCCACTTCAGCGACGAAGCCCACCTCGGCCAGTATCGCCAGAGCGGCGAGCCCTACATCACGCATCCGGTCGCCGTCGCGGAAATCTGCGCGGGCTGGAATCTCGACGCCCAGGCGATCATGGCGGCGCTGCTGCACGACGTGATGGAAGACCAGGGCGTGACCAAGGCGGAGCTCGCCGAGCGCTTCGGCGCGAAGGTCGCGGAGCTGGTCGACGGGTTGTCCAAGCTGGACAAGATGGAGTTTCGCAATCGCGAGGAAGCGCAAGCGGAGAACTTTCGCAAGATGCTGCTCGCGATGGCGCGCGACGTGCGCGTGATCCTCGTGAAGCTCGCCGACCGGCTGCACAACATGCGCACGCTCGGCGCGGTGCCGTCGGAGAAACGTCGCCGTGTCGCGCGCGAAACGCTAGACATTTACGCGCCGATCGCTCACCGGCTCGGCCTGAATAATACCTATCGCGAGCTGCAGGACCTGAGTTTCGCGAACTTTAACCCGCACCGTTACGCGACACTCGAAAAAGCCGTGAAGGCGGCGCGCGGCAATCGTCGCGAGGTGGTCGGCAAGATTCTCGAATCGGTGCAGCGCGCGATTGCGGACGCGAAGCTCGACGCCGAAGTCACCGGTCGCGAGAAAACCATCTTCAGCATTTACAAGAAGATGCGCGACAAGCAGCTGTCGTTTTCGCAGGTGCTCGACGTGTATGGTTTTCGCGTGGTCGTCGAGAGCGCGCTCGAGTGTTATACCTGCATCGGCGCGTTGCATGCGCTTTTCAAGCCTGTTCCGGGCAAGTTCAAGGATTACATCGCGATCCCGAAGGTGAACGGCTATCAGTCGCTGCACACCACGCTCGTCGGCCCGTTCGGCGCACCGATCGAGTTTCAGGTGCGCACGCGCAAGATGCACGAGATCGCCGAGGCGGGCGTCGCCGCGCACTGGCTGTACAAGAACGGCAGCGCGGATCTGAACGACGTGCAGAAGCGTGCGCACCAGTGGCTGAAGTCGCTGCTCGACATTCAGAGCGAAGCGGGCGATTCGAGCGAATTTCTCGAGCACGTGAAGATCGACCTGTTCCCGGATGCGGTCTACGTGTTCACGCCGAAGTCGAAGATCATGGCGCTGCCGCGCGGCGCCACCGCGCTCGACTTCGCGTACTCGATCCACAGCGACCTCGGCAACCAGTGCGTCGCGGTGAAGATCAACAACGAGCTGTTGCCGTTGCGTACCGAGCTGAAGAGCGGCGACATCGTCGAAGTCATCACGGCGCCGTATTCGAAGCCGAACCCCGCATGGCTCGGCTTCGTGCGCAGCGGCAAGGCGCGCTCGGCGATCCGTCATTATCTGAAGACGATGCGTCTGAACGAGTCGGTGCAGCTCGGCGAGCGTCTCGTCGATCAGGCGTTGAAGGGCTATGGCCTTGCGCTATCGGATGTGACGCCGGAGGCGTGGGAAAAGCTCGTGCAGTGGACGGGCAACAAGAACCGTCAGGAAATTTTCGCGGACATTGGTCTCGGCCGGCGGGTCGCCGCGGTGATGGCCAAGCGCATCGAAGTGCTGATGAGCGGGCGCGACGCCGACGACGACGGCTCGCGCTCCGAGTCCGGTTCGACGCCGCACGCGCCGCCGGTCGTCATCACCGGTACCGAGGGCATGTCGGTGCAGCTGTCCGCGTGTTGCCGTCCGATTCCGGGCGACGACATCATGGGCTATATCGGCATCGGTCTCGGCATGGCGATTCATACCACCGACTGCCGCGTCGCGCAGCGTATCCACCGGCGCGATCCGGGCCGCTGGATCGACGTCGCGTGGGCACCGCAGCCGGGGCGGTTGTTCGATGTCGCGGTCAAGGTACTGGTCAAGAACACCAAGGGCGTGTTCGCCCGCGTAGCGGCCGACATCACATCGGCGGACGCGAACATCGTCCATATCGCGATGGACGAAGATCTGTCGCAGGAATCCACGATTCTGCGCTTCGTGATCCAGGTCAGCGATCGGGTGCATCTGGCCAATGTGATGCGGCGCGTGCGCACGAATCCCGATGTGATGCGCATCACGCGTGAGCGGCCGAGCGAAGAGGGGCATCACCGCCACGACGGCGGCATGCGCATCGACCGCGAGCGCGCGGACTACTGAACGGCTTCCGGCTGGGCGTCGGCGCGGCTTGGACTGGCGCTTCTCGCCAGTCAGGCATCTTTCGTGCGGCGGCTCAGGATACAACTCAAGGCAGGTCTCACCTGAACTCCAGGGGGAACGCAGATGAACGTGTCCGACCTCGCTGACGTGGCGCTCGATTACTGGGTGGCGCGCAGCCTGCACGACTTCGTGCGCGAAATCTACTTTACCGATAGCGGCGAGACTGTTGCGATCCGCGGCAACGATCGTGGTCGTCCGTGGGACGGGCGTTTCACGCCTTCCGCGTCATGGGAGGCGGCTGCCGTTGTGCTCGAGCGCGCGATGCGGCTCGACGTGCGCGAGCAGAGCGATAAAGGCGCGGTATGCGTCGCTGAGTTCAAGGGCGGGCAGCGAGCCTCGGAGGGAATGGGCGACTCGCTGCGCATTGCTTTGCTGCGGGCGTTTGTCGTGAGCCATTTTGGCGATACCGTCGACGACGTGCTGCTCGAGCGCCAGGCACTGACCGGCATGCGGACCGAGACGATCAGCGAGCAAACGGTGGGCGAGGTCGTCGAGGACTTGCCGCACCCGGATGGACAAATTGGGGATATCCAGTCGCCGCCGCGATGAGTTGCTGGCGCACGGGCACGGCATGGTGCGCCAGAAAAAACAAAGGGCCTTCCGGTTGGAAGGCCCTTCATAGGTGGTGCGGCTGGCAGGATTCGAACCCACGACCCCTTGGTTCGTAGCCAAGTACTCTATCCAACTGAGCTACAGCCGCACGCAAAACGGTGATGCTTACTGTAAAAACTGATGAAACCTGAGAGCTCCCTGTAAGGGCGCTCTCGAATAAGGTGGCGCGGCTGGCAGGATTCGAACCCACGACCCCTTGGTTCGTAGCCAAGTACTCTATCCAACTGAGCTACAGCCGCACACAGAAACGAGATTATAGCCAACAGATTTGAAAAACGGAAGCCCATCACGGCGATTTGTGTTGCCGGCCCGATCGTGTAACCTTTTATGAGATTGTTGCTAGTTGCTGTTAATGGATGATTATGAACAAGGCCTTTGTCAAAGAGTCGAGCGAAGACAACGATGACGATCTCGACATCGCCCAGCCCGACGTGCCCGCCGGCACCAAAAACTACATGACTCCCGCCGGTCATCGGCGTATGCGTGATGAATTGCTGCATCTGATCGATGTCGAGCGGCCCGAGGTTGTCAAGCTCGTGTCGTGGGCGGCGTCGAACGGCGACCGCTCGGAGAATGGCGACTACATCTACGGCAAACGCCGTCTGCGGGAAATCGACCGGCGCATCCGTTTTCTGACCAAGCGGCTCGATCTAGCCGAGGTCGTCGATAGCAGCCGGCAGGAAAACGTCGACCAGGTGTTTTTCGGCGCGACGGTCGACTATGCGACCGAGGACGGCGAAGAGCATCAGGTGACGATCGTCGGTGTCGACGAGGTGGACCTGGACATCGGGCACGTGAGCTGGATTTCGCCCATTGCGCGTGCGCTGCTGAAGGCTAAAGTCGGCGATACGGTCACGCTGTTCACGCCGGCCGGTCCGCAGCCGATCGATATTCTCGACGTCAAGTATCCGCTGCCTGATAGCGGCCGCTAGGCCTCTGGCGAGGACGTGGGCTCACGTGCACGCACGCAGGCCTGCGCACAAAGCGGCAAAAACCCACGTCGGCACGGACATAAAAAAAGGCGCCGCGAACGGCGCCTTCTCTACTGCCAGTCCTTGCGCAGTGCTTAGAAGCGGTGACGCAGACCTGCGGTCACAGCGACTTGCTTGTTGTTGCCCGAAGCACCGCCCACGCCATTGATGTAGGCGTTAACGATCGAGTCTTCGTTTGCTGCCTGATACACGCCTTGCAGATACACGTCGGTACGCTTGGACAATGCGTACGCGGTTTGCAGGTTGACCTGGTTCCAGTGCACGTGCGAGCTCGACAGGTTCGCGCGCGTGTACGTGTACGCGCCAGCGATGCTGATTGCCGGCGTCAGCGCGTAACGGGCGTTGGCTTCAAAGTTCTGGAACTGAGCGCTGTTGGTCGGGAAGCCGATGCCGCCCGTTATGCCCGAATTGGCCGCGCTGATACCTGCCAAGCCATGCAGGTTCGTCTGCGAGTACACGAGGCCGACGGTTGCCGGGCCGAACGCGTAGTTGGCGCCTGCGCCCCACGTTTGCTGACGCTGAGCGAAGAACGTGTTGTCGCCCGACACCGCGCCACCCGAGTTGAACGCAGCGGCTGCGCTGTTCGCGCCATTGCTGTTCAGTTGCATGTACGCAGCGGCAACGTTCAGGCCGCCCCAGTTATACGACGCGCCCGCACTGTAAGCGCGGTTGTTGGCGAAGCCGGCAGCCTGGTTCGAGAAGCCGTACAAGCCGCCAAACTTGAAGCCGCCGTAGTTCGCGCTCTGGAATTTGGCCGAATTGTTGATACGGAACGAGTTGTTCAAGTTGTCGTTGTCGAACGGGTGCGCGAACTGCGTGCCGCCGTACTGCGTGCCGGTCAGTGCCAGCGGGCCGACGTAGTCGACCATGCTGTCGTATTGACGGCCGAGGGTCACGGCACCGAACTGGTCGCTCGACAGACCGACGAAGGCCTGACGGCCGAACAGACGGCTGTTCTGCTTGAGCGTGCCGTCATTGATGCCGAAGCCGTTCTCCAACGTGAAGATGGCCTTCAGACCACCGCCCAGATCTTCAGCGCCACGCAGGCCGAAACGGCTGCCGTTCACCGAGCCGCTCGTCATCGCCACGTTGGCGCCGTGCTGGTTACTACTCGGATTCGGATGCTGGTTGTTCGTATAAGTGATACCGGCGTCGATCAGGCCATACAGGGTGACGCTACTTTGCGCGTGCGCTGCCGTTACGAAAACGCCCGACAGGGCAGCGACCATGAGTGTCTTCTTCATTGATATAACTCCAAGAGCGAGAGAGGTATAAAACCCTGGCTTGGGAGACCTTCACGCGAGCGCTGCGAGAAGCGGAATCCGCGTGAGAAGCGCGTTGACCAGATCCGCGCCGGTTTCCGATTAGGCAGAGTGTAGAGAGACACTTCCGGGAGTTGGCGTTCCGATTCTCGCAATAAAGTATTACGCGAGGAGAAACGATCGTTAATCGCCATTCGAGCCTTATGGATCAAGGCTTTGCGGCGACTGGGCGGATTCGGCGTCTGAATTTTCCTAAAGCGCGTTGCTGATTCGCGACACCGAATGATGCGGAAAAACAACGGGCAGAAATGCGGGAAAACGATTGTTGTTGTTGCCGCAATAGACGATTGTTAATCGTGTGAATAATCGAACTTGCATATGACCGCTATACTGTAATTTCTGCTTTCCGAAGCAGACTTTTTCGTTGACGAAAAAGATCTCCAAACCTTTGTCAGCGCGACCTTCCAGTCGCGCTTTTTTTATGGCGGACGAGTTTCGCGAATGTCTCTAATGAGCGGGCGCAGTACCTTCCGCGTCGTCCCAGTCCGCCTGCGCGGGCACGCTCCAGTCTTCCATCACATAACGGCGCGCATCCATTGGCGAGGAGAGCAGGTTCTGCCAGTGGTCTCCGTGCCACATCGGATCGAAGTCGAAAACGGTGCATGAATCCCCAGTCTGTGCGGGCTGGTCTGATATGACCTTTGCGTGCGAATGAGTGAGCCAGGTGAAGAGACGGTGAATTTCCTTGGACAGCATGGCAACCTCCTGAAGCGCATCGCTACAACTGACTTGCATCATGCGAGTGGGGCGGCGCCGCAACAAGTCGGACAAACACTTACGCAAAGATAGACTTTGTTACATTCGTGTTGCATATTTTCGCAAATTTTTCCGTTTGCGGACTCGGATTATTTTCGTTCAGGTAAATTCGACGCGCCGACCTATATCCGTGTAGTTTGAAGTCTTATCTTTTTATACGCTAAACGCATATGAAAAGTTTACTTGACGGTCATTCTCTGTTCCCCGTATAACGGCAAAGCCGAATTTGATTGGCTGTTTCTGTCCTGATCAGATATAGGCAACTGAATCGGGGTTAGATCGATTCGAGGGCAACGCCCGCTTTGGATTAATCACAGAGGGAAAACAGGAAATGGAAACTGGTGTCGTCAAATGGTTCAACGATGCTAAGGGTTTTGGCTTCATCACGTCGGACGCGGGTGGCGAGGATCTGTTCGCGCACTTTTCGGAGATCCGCAGCGAGGGCTTCAAGTCGTTGAAGGAAAATCAGCGCGTGTCTTTTGAAATCAAGACCAGCCCGAAGGGCAAGCAGGCGGCCAACATTCAGCCGCTGTAAATGCGCTGGGCTGGGCGCGCCGCCCACCCAGTCGGGAGCGAAAAACCCTCGCCGTCGCGCGAGGGTTTTTATTTTTATCTAGATGTCTCCGAGGTCGGATCTTCGGTAACTGCGTGGTTCAACAATACGCATTATTGTCGGAAGATAATCCATCGAAACGAATTGACTACGTCTGGATTAATGGTCTGGTTTAAGCGTCTGCGGGATTTCAGCGCAAAATCGACGGCCCGTGCGGACGCAGTTTCCAGCTGCGCACGCGGCGCTGTCTGGATGCGCAACGTCCAACTGGTGCATACTTGCCGCAAATTCATGCGCCCGAATCCCTTGTCCCATGTCTGAACTGCTTTCGCCGGAACCGGCGCTCGATGCACCCATCGTTTTCGTAGATCTCGAAACGACCGGCGGCTCCACGAGCGAGCACCGCATTACTGAGGTTGGCGTCGTCGAAGTCGGGCTGGCTGGCGTCTCGCGCTGGAGCAGCCTGATCGACCCGCAGCAGCCGATTCCGTCGTTCATCCAACAGCTGACCGGCATCACGAACGACATGGTGCGCGGCGCACCGACGTTCGAGTCGATCGCGCCCGCATTGTTCGAGCGTTTGAACGGCAAACTGTTCGTCGCGCACAACGCGAGTTTCGATCGCGGATTTTTACGCAGCGAATTTCGTCGCGCGGGAATCGCGTTCGATCCGGACGTGCTGTGCACGGTGCGGCTGTCGCGCGCGCTGTTTCCCGGCGAAAAGCGCCACGGTCTCGATGCGCTGGTCGAACGCCATGCGCTGGTGCCGTCCGACCGCCACCGCGCGCTCGCCGACGCCGATCTGATCTGGCAGTTCTGGCAGTGTCTGCCGACGCTCGTGCCGCTGGAAGCGCTGCGCGCGCAGATCGAGCGCACGACGCGTCGCTACCGGCTCGCCGGCGACATCACCGAGGATTTGCTCGACACCGCGCCGGCTGGCTGTGGCGTGTATGCGTTTTATGGCGAAGACGATGCGCCGCTGTATGTCGGTCGCAGCGTGCGCGTGCGTCAGCGGCTGCGCTCGCATCTGACTGGCGAGCGGCGTTCGTCGAAGGATATGCGGCTAGCGCAGCTCGTGCGACGCGTCGAATGGCACGCGACTGGCGGCGAACTCGGCGCGATGCTCGCGGAGGCGCAGTGGATCGCAACGCTGCGGCCGGGCCACAACCGCTTGCCGCGCGTGACGAAGAGCGATCCCGCGAACGCGCCGTGGCCGTTCGAGGGGCCCATCGTGTTCGAGGAGCGTGAGGACGCGCAGGGTATCTTCCACGTGGTCGATCGCTGGCGCTACCTCGGACACGCGCCGTCGCTCGTCGCGGCGGCGCAGCTGCATGCGTCGACGCTGGCTGGGTCGTTCGAACTCTCGACGTACCGTATCCTGCAAAGCCATCTGGCGCGAGGCCTGCGCGTGACGCCGTTGAGCGTGTCGCGTGACAGCCCTGAGTCGAGCATCGTCGCGTGACGCTTATGCGACGTGCGCGCGCCGTGGCGTTACCGGAATCAGCCGGTGGCGCCGACTCCGCCCGTCTCGCACACGTGACCTAGTGCGTGCGTCAACGCGCTCGAATGCGCAGAGTCATAGCGCGTCAGCGCCTTCCAGTTAGCCAGCGATTGCGCGACCCGCGACGGGCAATCGTCCGCCGCGCGCAGCGGCTGCACGCGCGCCAGACTCGCCATCAACGACTGTGTCAGCTTGTCGAGCTGCGGTCGGGTGCTGGTTGCGAGATCGGGTGCGGGACCTTGCGGTGGCTGGGTGCGACGCCAGTTCGCGAAGAGCGCGTTCTGCACGTCTTTGCTCGCATCGATCTGATCCTGGAAGAACGCGCGGGCGAACGCCGGGTCGACGTTTGCCGCCGCGGCGCGCTTTTCCACCTCGGCGAGCAGCGCGTTTTCACGCGGCGTATCGGTGATCGGCCGGTGGTTCGCCCACTTCCAGCGTGCGACCGGTTCCGCGAGTGCAAGGCGCTGCGAAACCAGCGCGATCAGGCTCGTGAGCGCGGTGTCGTCGCCGTCGGCGAGGGCGGGGACGGGCGAGAAGGCGAAGGCGGCGGCGATGACGAGCGCGCATGACGCGCCGAAGCGATGCAAATGATTCATGAGGCGGACGTGGCCGGGCGGCCGTTGACGGAAAAACAGAAGAATAAATGATGCGCCGCAACCTGCGAGCACCGGGTCGATTCACACGGATCGTCGGGGCGAAGTGGGCGAGAGAAGGACGCGCGTATGAAGGCGCTCGAGCCGCGTGGCCCCGTGCAACTGCTGTGCTCAGGCGAGCTGATCCAACGTCATGACGGAGATGTCGGACGCGTAATGAGGGCGCGAGTATTCGCCGCACGTGAAATCAGCGAGCGCGAATGCTGCACCGCGCCAGGGGTCCGTTACTTCGGATCGCACGACTTGCGTTGTTCGTCAAAGAAAGCGCGAACATGCTCGGGCAGCTCGGCTCCCAAAAACTCGACGGCCACAGGTTCCGGATCCGGGTAAAGAACTTTGTCCGGGGTCGGAATCTTCGGTGGTTTGGCATCCATGATCTTTCTCCTTTGCGAATCGATTATCGGCCTCGTTCCCTGCATCGCACCAGTGTCCGATGCGAGTCATACACACTCTGTTGCTTTAACGGCACAAGCCGACACACCAGCGGAGGGATTGAATAAAATTTATCGTCTGACTATTGCCTGCGTTTCGCGGTCTGCTTGATCCGCTTAATTGCCAGCGCGAAATCATCTCCTTCCCGCTCCTTCTGCCAGTCCCTCTGAGCCTTGTCCAGCGTAGGCTTCAGCACGACCGATCGATATTGTCGCCGCGCTGCATCTAACGTTGTCGCATGACTAAAACGTGACAAACTTGTGCATTGCCGCATCGACAGGTTTTTCGCTTTTCCTGAACTGAACGGACGCAATTTGCCGATTGCATAACTCGCAGTCTAATTCTTGGTAAACGACCCATTCCCCATCGCGTTGACCGCGCAAAACACTATTTAAAGATTTGGTCGTTAATCAACTGACTGACCGGAGTTGGCAAACTCATTCCCGCATTGCTGTGACAAAAGGACCTCATTTGGTGACAAGTCATGCGCAGCGCACCGGGCCACCTATGATTGAAGCGACTACTGATGGCTCGACGTGCGCTGGCAGACGGACACGCGAGGCGCAGCGCGGATGATGACGTTCTTCATGTTCGGGGAGAGGTCGCGATGGAAAACGCTGTCTACTGGAACGGACGTCAGGTTGGCATCGAATGCGCCGGCAGGATCTTGTGGTTCGCGTCGGCACCCGCGCAAGCGATAGCCGCATACGGCGTGCCACGCCAGCAGCCGAGCGCACAGGCCGATACCGTCGTTGCGCGCAACCTCGCGATGCCACGGTCGTACGACCCGCTCCACGTTCCCGACCAGGCTGGCCATGCGTTGCGCCGCGACATCGCGCCGGACGCGGCGCAACGCTGACCGCAAACGGCTGTATCAGGCCCGAAGCGACTCGTCGGCGCACCCTCGAGACCTTACCGATCAAGTGGGGTGTTAGCGCACACACCGCGTTGCGGCGAACTTATACGATGCAATTGCCGTGCTGCCGTCGGCCTCTCACCCGTTGTCGGGCGAATCGGCAACCACACCCGCATCAGTCTGCAAACAGCCGATACCGAAGGCCGGCTGCGCGAGGAGGGTAGGCCTGTCTCGCAACATCGTTGCATCTACACTATTTGCCGCTGGGAGCCGCGCATCGCGTGGCCGCACCTCTTTTACCTGGCGCTGCGTCGTGCTCACTTGCGTGATCGCCGGGCAATTCAATGCGAAAGATCTACGGCCTGACTGGGCTGCGTGCGTTCGCGGCGTTGCTCGCCGTCGTTCATCACTTTGCCGACAACGAAGGGGGCTGCCACGGGGCATTGTGCAACTCATCGATAACCGGGTCTGGGGTGTTGACATCTTTTTCATGCTGCGCGGCTTCATCCTTGCCTATACGTATCTTCCTTCGCGAGCGACCGCGTTCGGCTGGGTCGACTATCGATCGTTTATCGTCAAGCGGTTTGCGCGCGTGTATCCGCTGTATCTGGTGACGTTTCTGGTGTTCGTCGGCCGATGTTTCGTCGCGAAGCGAGCTGGAACTTCGTGTCGTGGTCGATCAGCGCCGAATGGTTTGCCGTTCTGTTTCTGTTTTCGCGGTGCGCGAGAGCGCTGAGCCGGCTGTCGCGCGTGACTTTCGGTGTGCTACGGATCGTGTTGCAGGCGTGGCGCGGGACATCTGGGATGACTTGCCCGACGAAATGGCGCTCCCAGCGTGCGATGCGAAACTACCCACCGAGGCTGGTGAACCGGCGAATCGGGATAACTGGCAAACGGCGGCGCAGCGGATAGCGGATGAGTTGTTCGAGCGCGATACCGCAAATGGTTGTCGTGACTCGCTCGCTGGCTATTCGCAACGGGTGGTAGAGGAAATGAAGGAGCGCTGGCGGTGTTTCAACGCGTATTTGCGCACGAACTGGCCACTGTGCTCCGCGATTCCAATGCGGCGGTTTCGGCAAATCTCGTACGTGGGTCGCATATGCGTGCAATGATGCGTCGGACAGCGAAGCGCAGGACGGGGCGCGATGAGGCGCCTGAAATCTATTTCCACGTCACGCATACCATGCGCTAGTACTTGCGTGGCCTCGCGCGAGCAGGGAGAGGAACTTCTGGTTTCGGCCCAGTTTGGGTCGTTCAACAAACAAGAGTTGAGTCCTGAGCTCATTGTCAACGAGCGAATCCAACATCCATCAGCGGCTCTTTTAGCGGTCTCGGTTTAAGCGCGTACAGCACCGCATCTACAGCTCGTTCCCAGATGACCAGCGCGTTCCTCCTTGCCCGTCCGCTCAGGCGACGAAGTGTAGTTGAACGAGCCAGTTTCAGCGCTACGCGGGTTGAGCACCTTTCCTTACCGGCTTCACCTGAGTGGAGCGAAAGGCCTAGTCGCGAGTGGCGCGCTGGATTGCGCCATACCTATCAATGCGCGGATCTTTGCGGCAGGCCCACGACCGTAGATCCGCGCGACAACCTGGTGCTGTACGGCGTGCATGCCGTGCAGAAAGCGATTCAGCTTTCGGTGCGCTCAAGAATCGGCATAAGCGGATACCGCACCACTCCGAATACTCCACCAAATAAGTTGTGACTGGCTTGAATTCAACCGGCCTTAACTCACGATGCACCACTGGCAGCGAGCTTGACAAATAGTCTGGCTGCTTCGTTGCCAAGGGACAAAGCGCGCAGTGCAAGGGAGAGCGCTAGCTGTGCGTCGTGGGAGGCCGCGCTACGATCCTGATCGAAGAGCTTGACGGCGTGGCGCATATGCTGCGCCGCCTGCGTGTGAAGCTCCACGGCCGCCGCATGATGTTTTGCCACGTCCGCGGCACTTGCGCCTGAGCCGGTCGATGGAGGCGTTATTGATGGCGTATTGGCGCTGTGCGCGCCAGCGTCGTGTGCCTGATCGATCGCATGCAACGTATGGCCATGGGCCATCATCGCCTGATGTGCGGCGTGGGCAAAGTCTTGACCGTCATCGAAATGCCGCGACGCCTCGCGGTGATGTCGCGCGGCCTGCTCGTGGTGTGACGCCGCGGCTTCGAGATGACCTTTCTTGCTGTGCTTCGTGTTCATGCCGGCTCCTGTGCAACTTCAGGACTGGTTCGGATGGCGACCGATTCGAAGACACAGTGGCGGGTCGCAACAAGATCCTAATCTACACGCCCTTGCGCCTTCTGTGGCATTTGCGTCTCGCGGAGAATCGTCGCGCTGTGGCGATCACCGCGCGGTCAGCATCCGGAGGATTTTCTGCACGATGCGCTCATGCTGCTCCAGCGCCTCATCGAGCATACGTGCTCCGTAGCTCGTGTTGTCTCGCGCTTCCATTCCGGCGATGCGCGTCACGAATAGCGAAACCTCCCCGGTTTTCGGTTCGGACACACCGCGGAAGCGGGTCGTGACCGTCACGCCGGATTCGTCCAGCAGCGTGCGGCGGAAGATCAGTTCGTTCTCAGTCATCCAGCGCGACCACTCGCCGCGGTCGAACACCTCGACAGGCCTGCTCTTCGCATCGAGGACATAGAAGCGTTTCCAGCTCGACGGGACGGAGCGTGCTTTCATATTTCAATGCGAAGGCGTGAGCAGGAAGCCGATCGCCTCCCGCCACCAGGTTTCGTCGACGCGGCCCATCCAGTCGTTATGTTCAGCCGCCTTCACCACCATCAGTTGTCTCGGTTCGGCCAGCGAGTTGTAGATCGCTTCGCCGAAGCGCGGGACTGCTGCGCGCTTGCCGCTATACTTCCCCCTCCACCAACGGACACGTAGCCGGCACACATGGCCACGTTCGTGCAATTCGTCTTGCAACTGGACCAGGACCTCGAAGCGCTGCTGGTCCAGCATGGGCCGTTGGCCTACGCAATCCTCGGGGCGATCGTCTTCTGCAGTGTCGGCGTACTGCCGCTCGTCATTCTGCCCGCGGACATGCTCCTGTTCCTGTCCGGCGCGCTCGCTGCCGTCGGCGTGCTGCAGCCTGTGTGGCTCGCGCCGTTGCTGGTCGGGGCCGCGGTTGCAGGAAAAGTGTTCAACTATGCGCTGGCACGTGCCGTCGCGTCGGTATGGAACCCGAAGCGCAGCGGCTGGATCGACAAGGTGACTGCGCGAACGCGCGCGCTCTACGTACGTCACGGCGCCGCGCTGCTGCTGTACTCTCCGTTCATCGCAATCGTCCGGGCGGTCGCGCCCGCGCTCGCCGGCGCGACGAAGATGCCGTTTCGCCGCTTCGTGCGCTTCGCGACCGGCGGCGCGGTGATCTGGATATGCTCACTTGCGGGTCCCGGGTATTTTTTCGGCAACGTGCCGTGGGTCCGCTCGCACCTGCCGGCTGCGATGGCGATCGTGATCGGCGCGGGTGTCGTCGCGCTCGTCGTCAGCCTGCTGTGGCGAGGACGGCGCAAGCGCCACACCACCGACCCGACGCTACCCGACGAAAAGTCCCGCTGCGACTGACGCGGCGGCCCACAACCCGCCAGGCAGCGCTGCTCGCGAGGAAACGCATGAACCCGGGTCTGCTGAAATGCACATGTGCGGCCGTGCTCGCCACACTGCTCGGGTGGGGACTGTATGTCGGCCGCCCCGTGCTGGTGCCAATTGCGTTCGGCATCATCGCGACGTACGTGGTCTTCGGTCTCGCCAACCTGCTGCGCCGCATTCCCTACCTCGGTGCACGCCTGCGGGACGGCCTGCGCCACGCGATCGCTGCGACGCTGATGCTCTTCACGGTCTACCTGTCGGTCGACCTGCTGCTGTCCGACAGGGACCGGCTGATGGCCGTCGCGCCGAAGTACGAGGCGACGCTGCTCGTACTGTTTACGAAGTTCGCCGCGCTGCTGCACATCGAAACGGAGGCCAACTGGGCTGCGATCCGCCGCGACCTGTTAGCGAGCGTCAACGTGCAGGCGATCATAACCGCCACGCTGTCGTCGGTGTCGTCGCTGCTCGCGGCGATCATCGTCGTGCTGCTTTATGCGACGTTCTTTCTCATCGAGCACGCGAAATACCGCCGCAAGCTCGTGAACTTCGCGGGCGACTCGACGCGGATCGTGTCGGTAATCGACGAGATCAACTCGAAGATCGGCGTCTATCTCGCAATGAAGACCCTGCTCGGCGCGATCCTTGGCATCGCGAGCTGGATCTGCATGCGGCTCGTCGGACTCGAATTCGCGGAGCTTTGGGCGGTGCTGGCCGGCCTACTGAACTTTATCCCGTATGCGGGCTCGTGGATCTCGGTCGCGGTGCCGACGCTGCTCGTCGCGCTGCAGTTCGGCCAGTGGAACGCGGCGATCGTGCTGTTCATCTCGCTCACGCTCGCGAACTTCGTGGTCGGCCATCTCCTCGACCCGTGGCTGATGGGCGGCTCACTGAACCTGAGCCCCGCGGTGATCCTGATCAGTCTGGCGGTGTGGTCGTCGATCTGGGGCATCGCGGGCGCCTTCCTCGCAGTGCCGATCACCGTCGGCCTGGTCATTGCGTTTTCCACGTTCGAATCGACACGTCGTTTCGCAGTTTTCCTGACGAACGATGACTAACGTTGTTCGCCTGTCGGTGACGTCCGTTAATTTCAGGGATACTTCGTGCGCGTGGCGCGCGCCTCATCACTCTCATAAAGGGATGCGATACTGGCGAACCGAGGACGTATGTCCGCCGTCGGGAGCGGGTGTTCCCTTCGCGCTACAGCTGTAGGCCGCCGCCTCGAAGGGGTTGGGCGTCGCGGGCAATCGGTGCCTCGAGGAGACAACCAAACTCGCGGGCAAAGTCGACAGAGACGCGCGCGTGGACGGCGCCCTGCTTGTCAAAGAACCGCTGGATTCCTTCGAGAGTGAACACACCTTCATGCCAGATGTTTGGATGGATGTAGAGGCCCTGCTGTCCATCAAAGCGAAAGCACACGAACTTCTCTGGCGCTATGTCGTCCCCCGGGAGCGCCAAGGGAACGTAGAACGGGCGATGGTCGAGAGGAAAGAACAGTTGTCCACCGTCTGGGTGGTAGTTCGCGTGCCAAAGCAACATGCGCTCCGGTACATTGGTGTTGTCGTCACGGGCTGCTTCAGGCTCCACTGCGTACGCAAGGATGTAGTTGCCGCCCACAGCCTCGTTTCGACCGTACAGAATGTCCCCGCGCCATTCGCTCACAAATGTGCCTTCGGTCGTGCCTGCCTCATCACCGGTTCCAGGGTCAACGGGCCTTGCACCCACTGCCGGCCACTGCACAATCTCGATCGAACACTCGCTCGGGTCTGCTACAAGCCTGCCGAATCCATCAAGCGTTGTGGGGGTCGCATCGACCACGGGCATTGACACGCGCCGAAGGCCAGAAGGAAGGCTGGGATTGAGGTAATCGATTTCTTGGGTCATTGCGGCAGTCTACAGGAGTAGAACGTACCGACCGCCGATGGTCGAACAAAGAGGTCGACCGCCGCTTGTCCACGTGGAAACGGCCACTGGCACAACGCCGGACCTGACGTCGGAAGTGGGGCGGCTACGGAAGTTGGCGGCGATGCTGCGGCGCAACCGCAGCAACACAGGTCGACCGTCCGGGCCCGGCCCTTTCGGTCGTTCGACACAGCGGGCTGGATTGTCAACAATGCGTTCTGGAACGCATTAGCGAGGCGATCTATCACTCTGTCCAAATCGTGCATGCCGTCGAACGTGAAAAGAATTTTCGACGGCGCGAATTGCTTGATTATCGTTTGAAGTAACGAATGTCCTGCGCCTTCCAGACAAAAGACTACCAGGTCGATATCAGAGAGACGGTCTGCGCTGTCCTTTGCAAACGACCCCACAACCACCGCACCGGCGCATTCAGGCGATTCTCGAAGAGCAGCGGCGATCCGAATGAGAAGCGCGATCTGTCATGTCGTAGAGGGCTTGTTTCGCGACCTTTCGAGGAATGCGGCCTGTCACATCGGCCGCGTCCGGCCCTCAAGAGACATTCGATTTGCACGATCGAATGGCGGAAGTCCGGCGTGGATTTGACGCTGAATATCTGTCCACTTCTATAAAGAAATCCGCTCAACCTCTTCAAACTGGATCGCGCTCGAATGTTGGTCGTAGCGTTGCGTCGTGCGCGTCGACGCGTGAGTTTCCGCGCTTGCAACGTCATCAGGCGTCTGTTCGCGCGAAGCGTTTGCGAACAACGAGGCTAAAACTTTCCCCTGGCGTCATAGTTGACGAATGCATCAAGATTGGGTTTAATATCACACTACGTCCCGGACAGGTCGACTGACGACGTAGCTGGCTGGCCGTTGGCAGGCGGCGATACCTGAAAGGTTCCCTTGTAGCCTAAGGCGCCTGGTGGCTGTAGTTTCCCGACTCCTCGTTGGCTCTCATTTAAATGGATTGAACGCAAAAATGAAGAAGATTTTGATCGCCGCCGCAGTTGTTTTCAGCACTAGCGTGTTTGCAGGCGAAGTCCTCGTACCGCAGGTCTATCGCGAAATCGCCGTGGCGCCGACGAATCAGCGCGAAGCTGAAATCGCGTCGCTGTTCGATCGGTGGAATGAGGCGCTCGCAACGGGCGACGCCGACTCCGTTGCCAGGCTGTACGCACCCGATGCCGTACTGGAGCCAACGGTTTCCAATGAAGTCCGCACGACTCCCGCCAGCATCAAGGACTATTTCGTGAAGTTTCTGAAGCTGAAACCGCACGGTACGATCAACCTCCGCGAGATCCGCTTGCTGAGCGACGATTCGGCGCTGGACACGGGCGTCTATACGTTCGACCTGGTGAAGAACGGCAAGCATCAGAAGGTGCATGCGCGCTATACATTCGTGTACAAGAAGGTCGATGGGGAGTGGAAGATCCTCAATCACCATTCGTCGGCGATGCCCGAGTAACACTCCATTGAACAACGGGTCCGTGCCAGGCGATCAGATGTGAATGGCTGAGCGTGTTAGACGCCTCACGCCAATTGCTGCCGCGCATGCTTCACCCGCAGAATCGAGGGGAATTTCGGCCGCCAACCCTCATAGATCAAATGAAACTGTCAACTGGCGATTGAGTCCGGCTAGCCCCTCGATAAGAATTTGAGTTCAACGAATTCCAGGCGCCGCTCGGCCCTGTCGCCAAAATTCTCGATTGACACAATTAATTTGCACTACAAACCTCATGGCGGCCTCCGGAAACTTTCTCGAAGTCGACGCGCTCAGGATCGGCCTCCACACGGTCAGGCTGCTTGCCCGCGTCGATACCGATACGCGGCACGATGTCGTGGCTACGCTGAGAGCTGCCTAAAAGCGAGGCCAGCGATCCGGCCGGCGGCAACACTAACCGCGTGCGTTCCAGAGTCCGTTCCATCGCCATTCAAAGCGAACACATGCCACATTCAGTTGAAATCGCCGGCACAGTCATCTTCGGACTGGCCCTGCTCCATACGCTCCTTGCGAAACGCTTCGAGGTTCTGGCCCACCGGCACCCGCACCACGCGGGCCTGTTTCACTTTCTCGGCGAAGTGGAAGTCGTCTTCGGCCTCTGGGCCCTGATCCTGTGTCTGGCTATCGTCGCGCTGGCCGGTTCGGCGCAGGCGGTGGCCTATGCTGAATCGCGCTCCTTCACCGAAGCCCTGTTTGTCTTCGTGATCATGGTGATCGCCGCGAGCCGGCCCATTCTCGACGCGGTCACGACGCTCGTGTCGCACATCGCGCGTGTCCTTCCCGTCAAGACGGAAACAGGCGTCATCTGGCTTTCCCTGACCCTCGTTCCGTTGCTCGGCTCGTTCATCACGGAGCCGGCCGCAATGACGCTGGCAGCGCTGATCCTGCGAGACCGGCTTTTCAGGTCGCCGATCGCCGAACACTGGAAATATCTCACGCTCGCGGTGCTGTTTGTCAACGTGTCGGTCGGCGGCATGCTGACCGCCTATGCCGCGCCTCCGGTGCTGATGGTTGCCGCCGCCTGGGGATGGGACAGCGCGTTCATGGCGGCGCAGTTCGGCTGGAAGGCCGCCATCGCCGTGCTGGTCAACGCAACAGGCTTGCTGCTATTCATGCACCGCAAGCTCCCGAAGCACGCAGAGCGCAACGACGCGCCCGCCGCCGCGGTTCCCGTTCCGACGGGCGTCACGCTGATACACACCGGCTTTCTCGTCGCGGTGGTGCTGTCGGCCCATCACCCGGTTATCTTCATCGGCCTCCTGCTTTTCTTTTTGGGCTTCACGCAGGCATACGAGCAGTACCAGTCGCCGCTGATGTTGCGCGAGAGCCTGCTGGTAGCATTCTTTCTCGGAGGCCTGGTCGTGCTCGGGGGTTTGCAGCGATGGTGGCTGCAGCCGGTCGTCGCATCGCTCGATGCTTACGCACTTTATGCGGGCGCGCTTGGCCTGACGGCGATCATGGACAACGCGGCGATTACCTATCTCGGCTCGCTGATCGCGGGCCTTCCGGACCAGGCGAAGTACATGCTGCTGGCCGGCGCAGTGGCTGGAGGCGGTCTCACAGTGATCGCCAACGCGCCGAATCCCGCAGGACTCGCCATCGTGCACAAGGGATTCCATGATGAGTCAGTCAGCCTGCTCGGCCTGTTGCTCGCTGCCATCGTGCCGACGTGCGTCGTCTCGGCAACGCTGCTTTTGCTGTAGGCTGCCGCACCGCTGTCCGGCAGTGCGCCCAACTGGGTGCGATTCGATGGCGCGCAGTCGCAGGACGCCGGGCCACGATGAATAACGTCTTGCGGCGATAACCAACACCGGCCTGGATTTTGCACGAGACCTCCACGACTGCGCAGGTCGCGGCCAGCGGCCTGACGAACGCGCGTGACGGCAGCCTGCACTTAGCCGCGCAGACCGGCATTCCATCCCCCTTCCAGTATTAGCGACAGTTTCATTGCATTCTTGCGCCGGGGCGAATTCGTTTCGCTCCGGCGTTTCGTCGTTTGTAATTGCTTTGCGCCGCGAGGCACCCCGATGACGTTGCAGATGCGGAAAGTATCTGTTTGGTGAAAGGTGATTGTAATGGTGCGTTAAACCGATAAACTGGCTTCAACGACTAAGCACACAGGCTTCCGCCCCCGGCGGTCGTTGTTTCGCTAACCCAGTATTTTCTGTTTCTGAAATTTAAATTGGAGAATTAACCATGACTAAAACATTCATTCCGGTTATCGCACTCGTTTCGGTCCTCGCGCTGCCCACGATGGCATCCGCTAGCAGCAACGGCCCCCTCACCCGTGAGCAGGTGCGCGCGGAACTGGTCCAGTTGCAGCAGGCGGGCTACGACCGCAACCACAGTGACGCGCACTACCCGGCGCACCTCCAGGGCGCGCTGAAAAGCGTGGCGGCTCAGCAGGCCCTCAGTGGCCACGGTGGCGTGAAATCGGGCTCGGCCGCTTCCGGCGCACCGACCCAGGTGGCCTCGGATCATTCGATCTACAAAGGAAGTTGATGGGCTATCAGCCGGATGGCCGGGCGCTTTCAACTGCCCGGCCCGGTGAGCTCCGGCGAGCGGCATCGTCGCCGCTTCATCGTCTGCAACCGGGCCTGCATTCAGCCGCGCAGACCGGCATTCCATCCCCTTCCAGTATTAGCGTTTCATTGCATTTTTGCGCCGGCGCGAATTCGTCATTCGCTCCGGCGTTTTGTCGTTTGTAATTGCTTTGCGCCCACTGGGGTGACGTTGCAGACGCGACAAGTATTTATTGGGTGAAAGGGGATTGTAATGGTGCGTTAAACCGATAAACTGGTTTCAACGACTAAGCACACAGGCTTCCGCCCCGGCGGTCGTTGTTTCGCTAACCCGTCTTTTCTTTCTGTTTCTGATGGAGGTCTCATGCAAGTCCTGTTCAAGTCCTGCGACATTGAAGCTGCACGCTTGCGCAGCTTCGCGCGCCAACGCACCCAGTTTGTGTTCCGCCGGATGGCCTGGCTGGTTTCCCGGGCCACCGTCAATCTCTCCGACGTCAACGGCCCGCGCCGCGGACTCGATAAGCGTTGCCAGGTGCAGGTGCAGGTGCCCGGTGCGAATCCGGTCGTGGTGACGTCGATTGCGAAAGACTGGCGCGGCGCCCTCGATCTCGCGCTTGCCCGTGCCGTTTCTTCGATCGTCCGCAGGCGCCAGGCGCGCCTCGCGAAGCGCCGCGCGAGTCAACGCGAGTGCACCTGGAGCGCTGAGCCTGATGCCGTCTAAGCAAGCCATGCATGCACGGCTACGGTGGCATCGTACGAGCGGTATTGCTCGCTATTTGCGGTCCGCGATGGAAAGACGCGTTCGGGCGACCTTCGCGAGTTTCTGTCCTACACGAAAGAGATTCTTATGTATTCGCACACAATCAATCAGTTGCGACGCCTTGCGCGTGTCGTGACGCGCGGTACCGCTGTACTGGCCATGGCGCTAGTGCTCGTCGCGGGCACTGTCGCATCCAACCATGCCGAAGCGAAGCGTATTGGCGGTGGTAGTAGTGTCGGCCGCCAGTCGCAGACGGCGTCGCCCTCCGGGCAAGGCCAACGGAGCCAGCAAGCTCAACCGGCGCAGCAGGCCGCGCCGGCGGCCGCTGCCGCGAAGCCAGCCAACCGCTGGATGGGCCCGCTCGCCGGCCTGGCCGCAGGACTCGGCATTGCCGCGCTGATGTCGTCGTTGGGGCTGGGTGAAGGGCTGGCCCAGATGCTGTCGAACGTAGTGGTGATCGGCCTCGTGATTGTCGCCGGCATCATGCTGTTCCGCTTCATTGCCAACCGGCGCCGTCCGGATCTCGCTTATGGGCACGACGCGGCGAACGGGCAGCGCATGAACGGCTCCTGGCTCATGAATCAGAGCGGGCAGGCGGCGCCTGAGACGAATTTCGGTGCCTGGCCGCGCACAGCGATGAATTCCGCCGCAGCGGCACAAACAACGACAGGGCCGGGGCTGCCTGTCGGGCTCGATCAGGCGGTCTTGCTGGCATCGGCCAGGACCTTGTTCCTGCGTCTGCAACGCGCCTGGGACCAGAACGAACAAGGCGACCTTTTCGAACTGACAACCCCGGAAATGTTCGCGGTGATCAAGCGGGACCTGGAAGATCGGGGCAACCAGCCGAGCCATACGGAAATCACGCAGCTGGACGTGGAATTGTTGAGCACGGAACACAATGGCAGCGAAACACTGGTTAGCCTTCGCTTTCACGGCCAGATGCGGGAAGACGAGGACGCGCAGACGGCGCAGCCGTTCGAGGAGGTCTGGAACATCGTGGGCCACGGACATGGCGACCCGGCCTGGCGACTGGCGGGGATACAGCAGATTGGCCGTTAGCATCGAGCGCGGTCGGAACCGGCAGCGGCTCGCTGCCGGTTAGCCCACAAGCGAAACGGCAAAAAGACCAAAATCCGACGTCACACAAATCTGGGACTCATTTTATGCGCCGAGACTACTTTTCTCTTTGCTGGGCCACTGTCACGATGACATGCTTGCTAAGCGCTTGCGCGGCCTCGCCGCCCAGCAGCCCGTCACCCGTTGTCGGTGCAGATCGCGATGCACATGGTTGTATTGGATCGGCTGGGTATTCCTGGTGTGAATCCACGCACCAATGCGAACGTCCTTGGGAACTCGCCAGGCAGAAGGGTTTCGCGCTCTCCGCAGAAAAGTTTGCTCACTACTGCACTACTGGATCAGCCGATTAATCAATGACTTCAATGCACGGACGCGTCAACGATGGCCTCGGGCGAGCAGCGTGCATGCTCGATAGAAATCGGCTTGGCCCCACTTGTCGGCACTGGCAGATTTCCCGATCCTGCCGGCAGGACGCCGTGTCGCATCCCCATCTCAAGGCGGCCATTCAGCCGACGGACAAGCAAACGGCAGAGCAGGGTCGAACTCGGCCAGATGCACCAGGCTAGGCTCGACCGACAGTTCGTGAAATATTCGAGAACCTGGCCGTCCGAAAACACATCTAGTTGACGTGAAATGCCTACACAGCGCCTACACAGACGCCAGAAAACAAAAAGCCCAGTCGCGAGGACTGGGCTTTTTGCTTGAAACTTGATGGTGCCGGAAAGAGGAATCGAACCCCCGACCTTCGCATTACGAATGCGCTGCTCTACCGTCTGAGCTATTCCGGCATCAGGAGAAACGAGATTATAGGGACTACTTTAGTGCCTTGACAAGCCCCTTGAGGCATTTTTTTCTTTCGAGATCACTTCTTCGCTTCGAGGTGATAGCGGGTCACGCGACCGACCTCGTTCTTCGAGCCGAGAAACACCGCGACGCGCTCGTGCAGGCTCTTCGGCTGGATGTCGAGAATGCGCTTCTCGCCGTTGGTTGCGGCGCCGCCCGCCTGCTCGACGATGAACGCCATCGGATTCGCTTCGTACATCAGACGCAGCTTGCCCGGCTTGTCCGGCGTGCGCTTGTCGGCCGGGTACATGAAGATGCCGCCGCGACTCAGGATGCGATGCACGTCGGAGACCATCGACGCGATCCAGCGCATGTTGAAGTCGGCCTGACGCGAACCTTCCTTGCCCGCTTTCAGCTCGCCGATGTATTGCTGAACCGGCGGATACCAGTGGCGTTCGTTCGACGCGTTGATCGCGTACTCGCGCGTTTCGACGGGAATGCGCATGTCGCTTTGCGTGAGCACCCACGAGCCGAGCTCGCGATCGAGCGTGAAGCAGTTCACGCCGTTACCGGTGGTCAGCACGAGCACCGTTTGCGGGCCGTACACCGCATAGCCCGCGGCGACCTGCTGCGTGCCCGGCTGCAGGAACGATTGCTCGGTGGCCTGATGGCCGTCCGGGCAGCGCAGCACCGAGAAGATCGTACCGATCGACACGTTCACGTCGATGTTCGACGAGCCGTCGAGCGGATCGAACACGAGCAGATATTCGCCCTTCGGATAGTTGGCCGGAATCGGGAAGAATTGTTCCATTTCCTCGGAGGCCATGCCCGCGAGGTTGCCGCCCCATTCGTTCGCCTCGAGCAGAATTTCGTTCGAGAGGATGTCGAGCTTCTTCTGCACTTCTCCCTGGACGTTTTCGCTGCCCGCCGAGCCGAGCGCATCGCCGAGCGCGCCCTTGCTGACGTGGTAGCTGATCGCCTTGCACGCGCGCGCGACGACTTCGATCAGCAGGCGCAGGTCGGCGGGCAGGTTGTTGGTTTCGCGCTGCTGCTCGATCAGGTACTTCGTGAGAGTGGTACGACGTTGCAAAGACATTGCTGTACTCCGGAAGGCTAGAAGAATGATGGGATTTTAACCGCTCGTTTGTGTCGGCTCCGTGCTTTTGGTTGCACGACCGGCTTCAGGTCTTGCGGCGCGCCTTGGCCGAGACGGTGCCGCTGACGCTGGCTGCGAGGGCTGCGGCCCGGGCGTGTCCGGCCGGCACGCGGGGCAGTTTCGGGCGCTCGGCGCGCGGCATCGGTTCGATTTCCCGTTCGATCTGCTCGCCGGCGGCGGCGGTGGCGACACGCAGGTCGTAGGCGATTTGCAGATTGAGCCAGAACTGCGCGCTGGCGCCGAAGTAGCGCTCGAGCCGCAGCGCGGTATCGGCGGAGATTGCGCGGCGGCCGCGCACGACGTCGTTGATGCGCGGCGCCGGCACCCGCAGCGCGAGCGCGAGCGCGTTGACGGACATGCCGAGCGGCTCGAGGAACTCGCTGCGCAGAATTTCGCCCGGATGGATCTCGGCAATGGCCGCGCCCGTATCGATGTCGGAGAAATCGATGCTGTTGAGCGCCGAGCGTTTGATGACCATGTCGGTCTCCCAGTAGTCAGTGATAGTCGATGATCACGACATTCAGCGCGTTCTCGCCGACGAAGTAAAAACAGATGCGCCACTGCGCATTGATGCGGATGCTCCATTGCCCGCTGCGCTGGCCTTGCAAGGCTTCGAGCCGGTTTCCGGGCGGCGCGTGCAAATTCGAGACGGAGCTCGCGGCGTCGATCATCAGCCACTTGCGATGCGCTAGCGTCTGGATCGAGCGTGGCAACGAATGCACGAACCTGCCCTGGAAAATTCTTGCGGTGGCCTTGTCTGCGAATGTCGTGATCATCGAATCGTATAACGTGCTGCGTTAAATGTAAACCATCAAACCTGTACGTATACTTTCTGCCCGGCGAGGTCCGATGAACAGTCGGCCAAACGGCTAACGGCGCGACACGAGCGCGTGAACGCAGCTGAAAACAGCGCGAAAAAAAAAGCCGGCAACGCGTGCCGGCTTTCCGATGTGACCCGGGAACTCAGAGAGGCATCACGCCAACGCCTTCTCGACGATCTCGCGCACGTCGCGCGACTTGACCTGTGCGGCCACTTTCTCGAGCGCCGCGCGCATGCTGTCGCGCAGCGCCGGCGTGAAGCGTCGCCACAGTTCGAGCGAGCGCGCGAGGCGCGCGGCCACCTGCGGATTGAGCGCGTCGAGCGCGATCACCTGCTCGGCCCAGAATGCGTAGCCGGAGCCATCTGCCGCGTGGAACTGTGCGGGGTTGGCCGCGCAGAAGCTGAAAATCAGCGAACGCGCCCGGTTCGGGTTCTTCAGGTTGAAGGCCGGATGCGTCATCAGCTTGCGCACCGTATCGATCACCGGATGTCGTGCGCCGCCGCGCTGGGTGGCCTGCAACGCGAACCATTTGTCGATGACGAGCGGCTCCTTCTCGAAGCGTCGATAGAAGTCGTCGAGCGCGTGCTGCGCCTCGGGGCTGCCGCCTTGCGGCGCGGCCGCGTTGAGCAGTGCCGACAGCGCGGCCGCGCGGTCGGTCATGTTGTTCGCGGTTTCATATTGCGCGGCCGCGAGACGCACGGCGTCCGCGGAGTCGTCGAGTTCGGTCAGATACGACAGCGCCAGATTCTTCAGCGCGCGATGACCGGCGGCCTCGGGCGTCGTTTCATAGGCGCCCGGCGTGCGATGCTGCTCGTAGACCTTCAGCCAGTCGTCACGCAGCGCATTCGCGAGGCGCTTGCGCACGAACTGCCGTGCCGCGTGCACCGCGGCCGGATTCGATTCGGCCATCTGCTCGGCGAGATACGCTTCGGACGGCAGCATCAGTGCGAGCTCGCGGAACGCCGGCGAGAGCGTCTCGTCGGTCAAAACGCGCGCGAACGCGGCGACCACCGAGTCGTCGAACTGCAGCGCCGCGCCCGTGGCCGCGCGCGCGGCCAGCGCGAGCAACTCGCGCGTGGCAAGCCGCTGGCCGGCTTCCCAGCGGTTGAACGGATCGCTGTCGTGCGCGAGCAGGAACGCGAGCTGTTCGCCCGTGTAGTCGTATTCGACGATCACCGGCGCCGAGAAATTGCGTAGCAGCGACGGCAGCGGTTCCTGCCCGACGTTGACGAACGTGAAGGTCTGCTCGGTCTGCGTGAATTCGAGCACGCGCGTGGTCGACTCCGACGCCTTCGCCTCGCCGTCGAGCTGCAGCGGCAGATCGCGGCCGTCCTTGCCGATCAGACCGATCGCGAACGGAATCAGCAGCGGCCCCTTCTGCGTTTCGCGCGCGGCCGGCACGGCATCGCCGTAGCCCTGGCGCAGTGTCACGCCGTAGCGCTGCTGCGCGGCGTCGTAGCGCGTGCGCACCGACACGCGCGGCGTGCCGGCCTGGCTATACCAGCGCTCGAACTGCGCGAGGTCGCGGCCGTTCGCGTCGGCGAGCGCGTGACGGAAGTCGTCGCAGGTCACGGCCTGGCCGTCGTGACGCTTGAAGTACAGGTCCATGCCGTGGCGAAAGCCGTCGCGGCCGAACAGCGTCTGATACATCCGCACGACTTCCGAGCCTTTCTCGTAGACGGTCATCGTGTAGAAGTTGTTGATCTCGACGTAGCTTTCCGGGCGCACCGGATGCGCCATCGGGCCCGCGTCCTCGGCGAACTGCATCTGGCGCAGCACCCGCACGTCCTCGATGCGCTTGGTCGCGCGCGCGGCTTCGTCGGTGGCGCCGCCCGCCATGTCGGCCGAGAACTCCTGGTCGCGGAACACCGTCAGGCCTTCCTTCAGGCTCAGCTGGAACCAGTCGCGGCAGGTCACGCGATTGCCGGTCCAGTTGTGGAAGTACTCGTGACCGACCACCGCCTCGATGTTCGAGAAGTCGGTGTCGGTGGCCGTTTCGGGGTTCGCGAGCACGTACTTCGTGTTGAAGATGTTGAGCCCCTTGTTCTCCATCGCGCCCATGTTGAAGTCGCTGACCGCGACGATCATGAAGCGGTCCAGATCGAGCTCGAGCCCGAAGCGCTGTTCGTCCCAGCGGATCGAGTGGATCAGCGAATCCATCGCGTGACGGGTCTTGTCAAGATCGTGCGGCTCGACCCAGACCTGCAGCAGCTTTTCCTTGCCTGAGCCGGTCTTCACGCGTTCTTCGAGCGCGACGAGCTTGCCCGCGACGAGCGCGAACAGATAGCTCGGCTTCCTGAACGGGTCTTCCCAGCGCGCGAAATGGCGGCCGTCGGGCAACTCGCCTTGTTCCAGAAGATTGCCGTTCGACAGCAGCACCGGATAGTCGGCCTTGCTCGCGCGCAGCGTGACCGTGAAGCTCGCCATCACGTCGGGGCGGTCGAGGAAATAGGTGATGCGGCGAAAGCCCTCGGCCTCGCACTGCGTGAAGAAGTTGCCGCTCGACACATACAGCCCCGACAGCGTGGTGTTTTCCGCGGGATTGCAGATGCTGGTGAGGGTCAGCTCGAAGCTGTCCGGCACGTCGTCGAGCAGCAGGCCGTGCTCGTGGGGGTGCGCGTTCGGGAATGGCTTGCCGTCGATCGCGGCGCTGACGAACTCCAGTTGCTCGCCCATCAGTTCGAGATGCGCGGCGCGCGACGCATCCGGGTTGCGGCGAACGTGCATCGTGTTCCTGACGACCGTGCGTTCGGGGACCAGATCGAACTCCAGTGCGACGGTGTCGATCAGGAAGGCGGGCGGCGCGTAATCGGCGCGGCGGATCACATTGGGCGTTGCGGTATCGGCCATGGCGTTCTGTGGTGGTGTACTCGAGCGGTCGGGCGCGCAAACGGCGCGCGAGCCGGGCTTGGTCGACTCATTGTACAAAGCCTCGGGCAATCGTGCGGAAGGGAAGGGGCCGAGTCTCGGCGCCGGGTAGCGCTGCCGCTTTCGACGGACAGGGGAAGAACCTTTTACCGGCTGGCGAGGTCAGCGTATTATCGGGCGCCGCGCGTGGCAGAGCGCCGGCATCGTCCGCCGGGCAGCGGATCGCGCGACGGAATAATCTCGACTGAAGCAGAGTTTTAACTGAAGCAGAATAGATGCAATCAGAGGCATCACGAGGCAGACCATGAACATCGATCGATGGACCCGCCGCGTCGCGCTGCTGTTCGTCGCGCTGACGGCGCTGCTGTCCGGCTGCACGACCTACGTGACCACGCAGGTCACGGCGTTCTCGGACTGGAGCGGAAGCGACGCGACGCGCACCTATGCGTTCACGCGGCACGAGGATCAGAAGAACAATCTCGAGCTGAGCGCGTACGAGCGGATCGTCGCGAACGAGCTCGCCTTGCACGCGTTCCGCGAAGTCTCGCACGACGACGCGCGCTATCTGGTCGAGCTCGCCTATGGCATCCGCTCGGACATCGTGACCGTCGCGCAGCCGGTCTACTACAACCCGTGGCCCGGTCCTTACTGGGGCCGGCCGTTCGATATGTGGGGACCGTGGGGGCCTTTCCCGGCGACGTACGTGAACCAGAGCTATCCGGTGTTCACGCATCTGCTCGGCATCCGGATCACCGAGCGCGCGAGCGGCCGGGAGGTCTACAACGTCACGGCGCGCAATGTCGGCGAGGAGTCGTCGCTGGTGCGGGCAATGCCATATCTGGCGCGTAGCGCGCTGGCTGATTTCCCGCTGGCCAACGGCGCGGTGCACACCGTGAAGATTCCGCTCGGCGGCGGTGGCGGCGCGGACGCCAACGAAGTGTCGCTGCCGGCGGCCACGCCCCCCGCGGGCGCGGCGTCGGCGCCGAAGGCCGCGCAGTAGCTCAGACCCCGACCCCGAACAACGCCATCGCGCCCAGCACCACGAACATCACCGCGGCGATGCCGTGCACGAGCCTGGTCGGCAGACGATGCGCGAAGCGGTCGCCGAGCAGGATCGCCGGCACGTTCGCGATCATCATGCCGAGCGTCGTGCCGGCCACCACGCCGAAGAAATCGTGAAAGCGCGCGGCGAGGGCGACCGTCGCAATCTGTGTCTTGTCGCCCATTTCCGCGAGGAAGAACGTGACGACCGTCGCGCCGAACACCCCGAAGTGCGTGCGGTTCGTGTTGGCTTCCTCGTCGTCGAGCTTGTCGGGCACGAGAATCCACAGCCCCATGCCGATAAACGACGCCGCCAGCGCCCAGCGCATGATGGTCGGCGTCAGCATCGAGCCGAGCCACGCGCCGAGCGCGCCGGCTCCCGCGTGATTGATCAGCGTCGCCGTGAGCACGCCGAGAATGATCGGCACGGGCTTGCGATAGCGCGCGGCCAGCACGAGCGAGAGCAGTTGCGTCTTGTCGCCGATCTCGGCGAGCGCGACCGCTCCGGTCGAAATCAGAAAAGCTTGATTCACGTTGAATGGATTCCTCGGGCCGAAGATGAACGAGCGACGACCCACGACACGCCGGACCCTGTTGCGGCGCGTGTGGATCATCGGTCTCGCCAGGCCAGAGGCTGCGACTGCCATGGCCGTGCAGGCCAAGTCTGTTGACAGGCGCCCCCGCGAACCACACGTGCGACGCACCGGCGAAGCGGTGCGGACGTGCCGCGGGGCGGCTACTCCCCAATGAGGGCCGGAGTATAGCAGGCGCGGGCGCATCGTTGCCACGAATGTTGTTTGCACGGACGACGCGGCGTCGGTGTTTTCGCTCTGCGGCTTATTCGAAGAAAGACGAATGAAAGGTTTTTCGTCGGTTCCGGCGGCGTTGTCGCGCCAGCGCCGACGCACGAGATCGCCTTCCGGTGCGTCGTCGCAGCCGGTCTTGTCAAATCGTCTAACAATGTGTTGCGTGACAGGCGCGGATACAGATGGATACGTCTTTCCTCGCCGATCTGATTCAAAATACCCGGTACTATTCGGCCACAAAAGGAGCCCGAGCCGCTATCCACTACACCGATTGTCAGGGGCGCCTGACAAATCGGGCCCGATCGCCGGTGCTGCATTCCCTGACAGGCAGACTGGTCGGTCCCGGGTTGGAACTTCCCGATCCGCGCGGCGGCGCCCGCCGTGACGGCTGTGTATTCCGTCAGGCGCTTGAGCCCCTTCCCCGTTTCCACGCGCGAACACCAATATGCCCGATCTGCACTGGACCATTCCGGTCGGTCGCTGGTCCAGCTGGCCGGCTACCTCGTCTGCCGCACCCGATATCGGCTTCATCGAGCCGATCGTGCGGCGGCGTCTCAGCACGCTGTCCAAGCTGGCGCTCAAGGTCGCGCACGACTGCGTCGCGCAGGAACCCGCGCGCGTGGTGTTCGCTTCGCGGCACGGGGAGTTGCGGCGTACCACCGACATCCTGCGCAGCATCAGCGCCGGCGAGCCGGTATCGCCGACCGCCTTCAGCCTGTCGGTGTTGAACGCGATGACCGGCGTGTTCGGGATTGCGCGCGGCGACCGCTCGGCCGCGAGCGCGGTATCGGCTGGCGCGCAGACGCTCGGCTATGCACTGCTCGAAGCGTACGCGCAATACGCGACGCAACCGGATGCGCCGGTGCTGCTCGTGTATGCCGACGAACCGGCCGATCTCGCGTACGGCACGATCGAAGACGAAGTGCACGGCGGTGCTATCGCGGTGTTGCTCGACAAAGATGCGTCGGCTGGGCACGTTGTTTGCTCTTTGACCCGCGCTGACGAGGAGGTGGCCGAGCAACGCGGCGACCCGCGATCCGCGTTGAGCGACGCCCCGAGCTTTCCGACCCAGAGCCAGGCGCTGCTGCACTGCCTCGAAACCGGCCAGCCCGCGCGCTGGCAGCGCGCCGGCGCGCTGTGGCACTGGAGGTGGGATGAGCGCGCGGCTTGATTACGCGTGGCGTTTTTGCGCGACTGGCCTCGCTTTCGTCGCGTTCGGCGTGTGCGGCGTGCTGTTTTCGGTACTCGTGTTTCCGCTCGCGTGGCTGTGGCCGCATCGCGCGTCGCGGCAGCGCGCGGTGACCGTCGTGATTCAGCGGTTTTTCCGCGCGCTCGTCGCGGTGCTGCGCGGTCTCGGCGTGATGGAACTCGAAGTGTCCGGCGCGGAGGCGTTGCGCGCGGGCGGGCCGGCGATCGTCGTCGCGAATCACCCGACTTACCTCGACGTGATGGTTCTGCTGTCGTTGACGCCGCGCGCGTGCTGCGTCGTGAAGCACGCGCACTGGCACAACCCGTGTTTCTGGGGCATCGTGCGCGCGGCCGAATACGTGAGCAACGCGGACGCGATCGCGCTCGTCGAGGCCGGCGCGAAGCAGCTCGCGGCCGGCTATACGATGATCATTTTTCCGGAAGGCACGCGCAGCCCGGCGCCGAACCGGCTGCACGCGTTCTCGCGAGGATTCGCGCACATGGCGTTGAAGGCCGGCGCGCCGATCGTGCCGGTATTGATGGATTGCGATCCGCCCGCGTTCACGCGGCAGATGCGCTGGTACGACGTGCCGGTGCGCGCTTTCCGGATGCGCGTGAACGTGCTCGCGCCGCTTGGCGTCGACGAGCTGGCCGCGCACGACACCACCGCGGCCATCGCGGCGCGCAGCGTGACGAATGCCGTAGAAGCCCACATTACCCAGCACCTGTTCGACTATGGATTCTTTAAAACTGGAAATTAAAAAGCTTCTGATCGAAGCCCTCGATCTCGAAGACCTGAGCCCCGCCGATATCGACGACGACGCCCCGTTGTTCGGTTCCGACGGCATCGGTCTCGATTCGATCGACGCGCTCGAAATCGGCATCGTGCTGCGCAAACAATACCAATTGACCATCGTGGCGAACGACGAACGCACGCGCGAGCACTTTCGCTCGATCAACACGCTTGCCGCGTTGGTCGAGAGTCAGCGCGAAGCGGCGCACGCTGCGAACGAAACCGCAAGGAAGGGGGTTTAATCGTGACCGAGACTGAGATTCTTGAGCGCATCCGCGCGATCTTTCAGGAAAACTTCGCGATCGAGCCGCAGCGCGTGACGCCCGACGCTCACCTTTTCGAAGACCTCGATCTCGACAGCATCGACGCGGTCGATCTCGCGATCAAGCTGCAGGAGATGACCGGCCGCCGCATCAAGCCGGAGAACTTCAAATCCGTGCGCACGGTCGGCGACGTGATCGGCGCGGTCGAATCGCTGCTCGCGGCGCAAGGCTGATGCCGGTCGCGCACCCGCGCACGCAGATGTCGCAGCCACGTCCCGCCGCAAGCGAATCCGACGCGCGGCCTCACTGGAGCAGGACCGTCGTGCAGGTGCTGCTGAAACTCGCTTACCCCGCGCTGATCTTGTGCGCATGGCGCTGGGACGCGCCGCGTCTCGTCGGCGGCATGCTGCTGGTGAGTTTATGGCTGCAGCGCTGGGCCGGTGGCGGTCCGGTTGCGATGTCGCTGCGGCAGCTTTCCACGCTCGACTGGAGCGTGGTGGCGATGCTGAGCTGCGCATCGGCGATGATCGTCGTCACCGATAGCGAGCTGCTGCTGCGCTTCTATCCGTCGCTCGTCAATCTCGGTTTGCTGATCGCGTTCGGCGCGACGCTCGTGCGCGGGCCGTCGATGATCGAAAAATTTGCGCGCCTCGGCAGTCCCGATCTGCCGCCGGGTGCGGTGCGCCATACGCGGCGCGTGACCCAGGTCTGGTGCGTTTTCTTCGTGCTGAACGGCGCGGTTTCCGTCTACACCGCGCTCTATTGGAGCCGCGCGGCCTGGTCGCTGTACAACGGCGCGATCGCCTATGCACTGATCGGCGCGCTGCTGGCGGGCGAATACGTATGGCGACGTCTGTTCGTGCTGCCGCGCGCCGCGCGAGCGGATTCGGAGGCCGCCTGATGCTCGCGTTGCACGATCTGTTGTCGGCCGATCCCGCGCTTGCGACGTGCGCCGCACCGGTGTGCCGAGATGGCGCCGTGCTGCTCGATCGCGCGGCGTTTCGCGCGCGCGTCGAGGGCTTGATCGAGCTCGTGCGAACGCCCGACGCGCGGCGCTGCGCGCTCTGCATCGACGATCCGTTCGAGTTCGCCTGCGCATTGTTCGCGCTGTTCGCGTGCGGCAAGGAGCCGGTGATTCCGGCCAATGCAACGCCGGGCTATCTCGCCGATCTCGCGCACGCCTACGACTTCCTGCTGACGGATGCGGATCTGCCGCCGTTCGTCGCAGCGACGCATCGCACGGCTCACACCGCCCACCCGATCGACGCCCATGCGCCGATGACGCTCTACACATCCGGCAGCAGCGGCACGCCGAAGCCGATCCGCAAGACGCTCGCGCAATTCAACGCCGAAGTCCGCACGCTTGAACGGCAATGGGGCGCATTGCTCGGCGACGCGACGATGCTCGCGAGCGTGCCGCATCACCACATCTACGGTTTGCTGTTTCGCGTGTTGTGGCCGCTCGCGGCCGGCCGCGCGTTCGATCGCGCGATCGGCGTCGAGCCGCTGCAGCTGCAGGCGCGCATCGCGCAATGCGGCGCGACGGCGGTGGTGTCGACGCCCGCGCAGCTGTCGCGTTGGCCCGCGTTGCCGGGCTTCGCCGCGCTTACGCCCGCGCCGCGCGCGTTCTTTTCGTCGGGTGGCCCGCTCGCTGCCGACGCCGCGCAGGCCTATGCGGCGAGCTACGGCGCGGCGCCGCTCGAAATCTACGGCAGCACGGAAACCGGCGGGATCGCGTGGCGGCGTCAGGATCAGGGCGACGCGTGGCAGCCGGTCGCCGGCGCCGAGGTGCGCCGCGACGACGACGGCGCGCTGTGCGTGCGCTCGCCGCATCTCGACCACGACGGCTGGCATCGCACCGGCGATCGCATCGCGTTCGATGCCGACGGGCGCTTCCGCTTGCAAGGGCGCCTCGACCGCGTGCTGAAGCTCGGCGGCAAGCGCGTCTCGCTGCCGGAACTCGAGGCGCGTCTCGCGCTGCATCCGTATGTCGCGCAGGCGGCGCTGGTGCCGCTCATAGGCGCGTCGCGCGAACGCGTCGGCGCGGTGGTCGCGCTGACCGAAGCGGGCGGCGCTGCGTTGCGCGACGAAGGCCGCGTCGCGCTGGCGAAAACGCTGCGCCGGCATCTGGCCGATTACTTCGATGCGGTCGTGCTGCCGCGTCATTGGCGTTTTCGCGTGAGCCTGCCATTCGACGCGCGCGGCAAGCTGCCCGCGAGCGCGGTTGCGGCCGCGTTCGCGCCGCTCGCCGAGGGCATGGAAGTGCTCGCCGAAACGCGCGTCGGCGACATGCGCGTCGGCGACATGCGCGTAGGCGACACGCTGCACTACGTGCTGCGCGTGCCGCAGTCACTCCAGCATTTCGCCGGCCACTTTCCGGGTCTGCCGATTCTGCCGGGCGTCGTGCAGGTCGACTGGGCAGCGCGGCTCGCGGCCGGGCATTGGCCGCGCGTGCGAGAGGTGGCATCGGTCGACCGCCTGAAGTTCATGGCGCCGGTGTCGCCCGGTGCGGTGCTCGAGCTCACGCTCGCCTATGATGCCGCGCGCCGGCGTGTGCAGTTCGCGTACCGGCTCGACGGACGCGAATGCGCGTCGGGCTTGCTCGTGCATCGGGAGGACGCGTGATGACGTTCGCGCCCTGCATCGTCATTCCGATCTACAACCACAAGGACGCGATCGGTGCGAGCGTCGCGCATCTCGCGGTGCACGGCCTGCCGATCTTCGTCGTCGACGACGGCAGCGACGCGCCGACCCGGCGGGTACTCGCCGCGCTCGCGCTGCAATACGCGCAGCAGATGACGCTGCTGCGTCTGCCGGCAAACGGCGGCAAGGGCGCGGCAGTGATGGCGGGCCTGCGCGCCGCGCGCGCCGCGGGCTACACGCACGCGCTGCAGATCGACGCCGACGGCCAGCACGATGCGACCGACGTGCCGCGCTTCATCGATGCCGCGCGCGTCGAACCCGGCGCGGTGATTCTCGGCCGTCCGGTCTACGACGACAGCGTGCCGAAGGCACGTCTGTACGGCCGCTATCTGACCCACGTGTGGGTGTGGATCGAGACGCTGTCGCTGACGATTCGCGATTCGATGTGCGGCTTTCGTCTGTATCCGCTCGCGCTCGCGTGCGAGCTGATCGACAGCGTGCGACTGCCCACGCGCATGGACTTCGACATCGAGATCCTCGTGCGTCTCTACTGGCGCCGCGCCGCGTTCCGCTCGATCCCGACGCGCGTGACCTACGCGGCCGACGGCGTGTCGCATTTCGACGTGCTGTGGGACAACGTCCGAATCAGCCGCAGCCATACGCGGCTCGTGTTCGGGATGCTGTGGCGTCTGCCGATGCTGCTCGCGCACAAGCTGATGCCGCGCCGCGGCGCGCTGGCCGACGCCGCCGATGAAGCCCGGCCCGAAGCCTGGTGGCGCATCGCCGAACGCGGCAGCCGCCTCGGCATGAGCCTGCTCGCGCTGAGCTGCAAGCTGTTCGGCCGCCGCTTCACCGCGCTGTGGCTGCATCCGGTCGTCGCGTATTTTCTGCTGACGGGCCGCGCGGCGCGCGCCGCGTCGGACAACTACTTCGCGCATCTGAGCGCGGTCGCGCCGTCGGCGGATACGCCGCGCCCGGGCTGGCTGTCCGCGTATCGCCATATGCTCGCGTTCGCGCAATCGGGCTTCGACAAGCTCGCCGCATGGACCGGCCGCGTCGACGACACCGACGTCACGTTCGACGATCCTGCGGCGTTCGAAGCACTGATCGCGAGCGGCAAGGGCGCGCTCGTGATCGGCGCGCACCTCGGCAATCTGGAGATGATGCGCGCGCTCGCCATCCGCGGCGAACACGCGAAGGTCACGGCGGTCGTCTATACCGGGCACGCGCGCCGCTTCAATGAGGTGCTGGCGTCGTCGAATCGCGACTTCGCGCGGCATCTGCTCGAAGTCGGCGACTTCGGTCCCGAGACGGCGGTGCTGATGCAGCAGCGCATCGATGCGGGCGAGCTGCTGGTGATCGTCGGCGATCGGGTGCCGGCGCGCGAGGCGGGACGCACCACCGACGCGCAATTTCTCGGCGCGAGCGCGCGGTTCGCGCAAGGACCCTACGTGCTCGCGCATGCGCTCGGCTGTCCGGTCTACCTGTTCTTCTGCCTGAAGGAACGCGACGGTTACCGCATGTATTTCGAGCCGTTCGCCGAGCGCATCGAGCTGCCGCGCCGCGAACGCGCGCAGCATCTGGCAGCGTGGGCGCAACGCTACGCGCTGCGCCTCGAACACTATTGCCGCAAGGCCCCTTACCAATGGTTCAATTTCTTCGATTTCTGGGCCAGCCCCGAGCGAGGCGCGAATGGCCGACCATGATCTGAACGATGTGCGGCACGCACGCGCTGTTACGAGTGCCGCGGCGCATGTGGATGCCGGTGCCGCTGCCGATCGCCAAGGAGTCAACGCATGAGCGAGCCCGCGAAAACGCAGCACGTGCTCGCCGCGAGCGCGACCGTCGAAGTGCCGTTTCACGACGTCGACGCAATGAACGTGTGCTGGCACGGCAATTATCTGAAGTACTTCGAGTTGGGCCGCGCGGCGCTGTTGCGCGCGTTCGACTACGACTATCGCGAGATGCGGGCGTCCGGCTATCTGTGGCCGATCGTCGAGGCGCATCTGAGGTACGTGCGGGCCGCCGTGTACGGACAGAAGATCGAGGTGCGCGCGCAACTGCTCGAATACGAAAACCGCCTGAAAATAGGCTATGAAATCGTCGATTTCGCATCGGGCGCGCGGCTCACGAAGGGCTATACGGTCCAGGTCGCCGTCGATGCCGCCACCGAGGAATTGCAGTTCGTGTCGCCGCCGGTCGTATTCGAAAAGCTGGAGCGCGTATGGGGACGGTGAACCGGTGCGCGCTGGGAGCGCTCGTGTTGCGGCTGGCGGGGGCGATCGTCGCAATCGGGGCGCTTGCATTGGCAGCGGCGTCGGCCGATGCGGCCACCGCCAGCAATACGGCTCCAGCCGCCAACGCCGCCAGCAACGCCAACGCCGCGCTCGTCTCGCAGATCGCCGCGCGTCTCGCGCAGCCCAAGGGCGTGCGCGCGCAGTTCACGCAGACGCAGACGCTTGCCGCGATGAAGCAGCCGCTCGTCAGCAACGGCACCTTGCTGTTCTTCCGCGAGCGCGGCGTGATCTGGCGGATCGACACGCCGTACAAGGCCACCTACGTGATCACCGACGCTGGCGTCGCGCAACTCGACGCCAGCGGCCGCCGCGTGAGCACGCATAGCGCGCAGGGCAGCCGCGGCGTCGCGCAAGTGTCGAAGATGATGCGCGCGATGCTCGGCGGCGATCTGTCGGCGCTGTACTCGCAGTTCGACGTGAGCGCCGAAGGCAGCGCCGCGCAATGGCGCATGCGACTCACGCCGAATCAACCGCAGCTCGCGCAATCGATCAAGGGCCTCGACATGAGCGGCGGCGATTATCTGCAAAACCTGCGCATCACGCTCGCGAACGGCGACGTGACGAAGCTCGAGTTCGCGAACAGCATGGCCGTTGCCGAGCCGACGCCGGACGAGCGCAGCCTGTTCGGAGCGCCGTGATGGACATGCCGCAGCAGCGAACCGCGAAACATGCGTGGGGCGTGCGCGCCGCATGGCTCGTGCTCGCGCTGCTGGCGGCGCTGTATTGCGGCTGGCGCTTCGCCGGAGCGTCGCCGCTCGAAACCAATCTGCTCGCGCTGCTGCCCGCGACCGAAGCGGACCCGGTCGCCGAGAAAGCGGTCGACACGCTCGCGAGCGCGCTCGGCGATCGCACCGTGCTGCTCGTCACGAGCCGCGACGATGCGCACGCGAAAGCGGCCGCGAAGCAGTTAGGCGCGTCGCTGCAAAAGAGCGGCGCATTCGCATCGGTGACGGCTGAACTGCCGCCGTTCGACCTGTCGCAGATCTCGGCGCTGTATCTGCCATACCGCTTCGGCCTGCTCGCGCCGGCCGATCGCAGCGCGCTCGCGACCGCGAGCGCGACGACGCTGCACGACATGCTCGCGCAGCGCATCTACAGCCCGCTGCAAGGCGGCCTCAGTACGCAGCTCGCCGACGATCCGTTCGGCTGGCTCGAACGCTGGCTCGGCAATCTGCCGCTCGCGACGTCGAATCTCGAAGTCGAGGACAACCTGCTGGTGTCGCATCGTCACGACGCGCATGGCGACATGACCAGCGTGCTGGTCATCGCGACCCTGCCGGGCTCCGCCTACGAAACGAAGACGCAGCGCGCGGTACACGCGGCGCTCGCCGATGCGCAAAGCGCGTTGCGTCAGACGTTTCCCGACGTATCGGTTGCACGCACGGGCGCCGTGTTCTACGCCGAGGCCGCGCGCAGCGCTTCCGAACACGAGGTGCACGTGATCGGCATCGCGTCGCTCGCCGGCATCGCGCTGCTGATGATGTGGGTGTTCCGCTCGCCGCGTCTGTTGCTGCTCGGCTTCGTATCGACCGCGCTCGGCATCGTCTGCGCGCTCGCGGCGACGCTGCTGATCTTCGGCAAGCTGCATCTGTTGACGCTCGTGTTCGGCGCGAGCCTGATCGGCGAGGCTGTCGATTACTCGATCCAGTATTTCGTCGTCTATCTCGGCGCGGGCCGCGACTGGGATGCGCGGCTCGGCGCGCGGAGGGTACGGCCCGCGCTGGGCGTTGCGCTGGCGACGAGCCTGCTCGGCTACGCGATCCTGATGTGGGTGCCGTTCCCCGCGTTGAAGCAGATCGCGTGCTTCGCGATGGTGGGCATTACGACCGCGTTCGCGTCGGTACTGTCGCTGCTGCCCGCGCTGCTCACGCGCGCGCCGAAGCACAGCCCTCGGCGCCTGTTCGCGAGCGCGGCGCGGCTGCTCGCGCGCTGGCAGCATGCGCTCGGCGGCAAGCGCGCCTGGCTGGTCGCCGCGCTGCTGCTGATCGCGTCGGTGCCCGGTTGGCTGCGTCTGAGCAGCGACGACGACATCCATCTGCTGATCCAGCGCGATGCGTCGCTGGCCGCGCAGGAAGACACGGTGCGCGAGGCGGTCGGCGTCGATAACAGCGCGCAGTTTTTCGTCGTGCGCGGCGCGACCCAGGAAGCGGTGCTGCAACGCGCCGAAGCGCTCGGTGCGAAGCTCGATGCGCTGAACGGCAGCGCCGATAGCGTCGGCGGCTACCAGTCGGTCGCGCAGTTCGTGCCGTCCGCGCAACGTCAGCGCGAGGATCGCGCGCTGCTCGCGCGGCATGTGTTCGGCGACTTCGCCGCGTTGCGTGCGACGCTGCTGCAAGCGGGCTTCAAGGACGAAGTCGCCGATGCGTGGCTCGCCGGCTTCGCTCAGCCGCCCGCGCCGCTGACCGTCGAGCGCTGGCTCGCGGCGCCGTGGTCGCAGCCGTATCGGCATCTGTGGCTCGGCGCGGCGGGATCGAATGACAAGAATCGGGCTCATCAATCTGGCTACGCGGCCGTCGTGATCCCGCAAGGCGTGACGCCGCGCAACGAGCCCGCGCTGATCGCGCTCGCGCGCGGCCTGCCCGGCGTCGTGTTCGTCGATAAGGCCGCGAGCGTGTCGAGGCTGTTCGGCGCGTATCGCGTGGATAGCGGCTGGTGGCTCGGCGGCGCGCTCGTGCTCGTGTGCGTGCTGCTGATGCTGCGCTACGGGGCGCGCGGGGGTATCGCCACGACCTTGCCGGTGCTGTTCGCGGTCGGCGTCGCGCTGGCGGTGTTCGGCTACGCGGGCGTGCCGCTCAATCTGTTCAACTGGCTCGCGCTGATGCTGGTGCTTGGCGTCGGCGCAAACTATGCGGTGTTCCTGCGCGAAGGCTGCGCGCGCGCAGAGGCGGATCTCGGCGCGGTGTGGACCGGCGTGCTGCTGTCGGCGGCGACCACGTTGTTGTCGTTCGGCATGCTCGGCGTGAGCGCGATGCCCGCGCTCAAAAGCTTCGGCACCACGCTCGCGCTCGGCATCGCGGTGGCGGTGCTGCTCGCGCCTCTCGGCATGCCATCGGCAGCGCGCTCGGGCAAGTCATCGGAACCACGGAGGGCGGCATGAAAGCGCCAACAGTTTATTTGCACGCGCTAGGCATGATCAACGCGCTCGGCGGCGACGTCGACGAGATCGTGCCGGCGCTCGCCGCCGCGCGCTCGCCCGGCATGGGCAACGTGCATACCGGTATCGGCGACGCGTTCGTCGGCAGCGTGCTCGCGCCGCTCGATCTCGCGCCGCGCGCCGACCTCGCGCGCTACGACTGCCGCAACAACCGGCTGCTGCTCGCGGCGCTCGCGCAGATCGCGCCCGCGTTCGAAGCCGCGCGCGAGCGCTACGGCCCGCAGCGCATCGGCGTCGTGCTCGGCACCAGCACGTCGGGCATCGAGGCGGCCGAAACCGCGTTCGTCTATCACGCACGAGCCGGCGCGTTGCCGGCCAATTTCAACTATCGGCAAATGGAAATCGGCACCGCCGCGCCGTTCGCTGCCGCCGCGCTCGGCGTGCACGGGCCGGCGTTTACGATTTCGACCGCGTGTACGTCGAGCGCGAAGGCGTTCGCGTCGGCGCGTCGGCTGCTGCAATTGCAGCTATGCGATGCGGTTGTCGTTGGCGGTGTCGATTCGCTATGCGAATTGACGGTGCAGGGCTTTGCGTCGCTCGAATCGACCAGCAGCGCGCGCACCAATCCGATGAGCCGCAATCGCCGCGGCATCAACGTCGGCGAGGGCGCGGCCGTGTTCCTGATGAGCCGCGACGAAGCGGCGGTGCGGCTCGCGGGCCTCGGCGAATCGAGCGACGCGCATCATATTTCGGCGCCGGACCCGCAGGGCGTCGGTGGCGAACTCGCGCTTCGCGAAGCGCTCGCGGACGCGGGCATCGCGGCCTCGGCGGTCGGCTATGTGAATCTGCACGCGACCGCCACGCGGAAGAACGACGAAATGGAAGCGCATCTGATGGCGCGCGTGTTCCCCGGCGGCGTCGCCGCGAGCGGCACCAAGCCGTTGACCGGCCACCAGCTCGGCGCGGCCGGCGCGACCGAACTCGGCTTCGCGTGGCTCACGCTCGCGCGCGAGAACGCAACGCTGCCGCCGCATCTATGGGACGGCGAGGCCGATCCCGCGCTGCCCGCGCTCGATCTCGTCGCGGGCGCGCGCCATCTGCCGCGCGGCACGGGCACGCAGTACGCGATGAGCAATTCGTTCGCGTTCGGCGGCAGCAATGTCAGCCTGATTCTCGCCCGGTAAAGCGCATGACGACTCCGCCATTCACTGTCGAGCAACTCGTGCGTCAGCCGATCGAGGCGATCATCCCGCATCGCGGCAGCATGCTGCTGCTCGATGCGATCGACACGTTCGCCGACACCACGCTGAGCGCCTTCGCCGACGTCGACCCGCACGCATGGTATGCCGACGCCGCCGGCGCGATGCCCGCCTGGATCGGCATCGAGCTGATGGCGCAGGCGATCGCCGCGCACATCGCGCTCGTCGCGATGCGCGGCGGCGGCCATGCGCGTCCCGGCGTGCTGCTCGGCTCGCGCAGCTATCAGGCGCTGCAGCCGGTGTTCCAAAGCGGCGCGCGTTTGCGCGTTCACGTGAGCGAGCTGCTGCGCAGCGACGCAGGCCACAGTGCCTACGAATGCACGATCGACGACGGCGACGCGCGCTGTGCCGAAGCGGTGATCAAGGTGTTTCAACCGCCCGATTTCCAGTCATTCATCGAAGGGAGTATGAGTTCATGAGCCGGCGAGTTCTCGTTACCGGCGCAAGCCGCGGCATCGGCCGCGCGATTGCGTACAAGTTGGCCGCCGACGGTTTCGCCGTGACCGTGCATTGCCGCACCGGACGCAGCGAAGCCGACGCGGTCGCGACGGGCATCGCCGCGCAGGGCGGCACGGCGCGCGTGCTGCAATTCGACGTGCGCGAGCGTGCCGTGTGCCGCGAGGCGCTCGAAGCCGACGTCGCCGCGCACGGTCCGTACTACGGCATCGTGTGCAGCGCGGGTGTCACGCGCGACGCGGCGTTTCCGGCGCTCACCGAAGAAGACTGGGACGTCGTGATCGAAACCGGCCTCGATGCCTTCTACAACGTCGTGCATCCGCTGACCATGCCGATGGTGCGCGCGCGCCAGGGCGGCCGTATCGTCACGATCGCGTCGGTGTCGGGCGTGATGGGCAATCGCGGCCAGGTCAATTACAGCGCCGCGAAAGCGGGACTGATCGGCGCGACCAAGGCGCTCGCGGTCGAACTCGCGTCGCGCAACATCACCGTCAATTGCGTCGCGCCGGGGTTGATCGAAACCGGCATGCTCGAACAGGTGACGCTCGATCACGCGCTGAAGACCGTGCCGATGAACCGCGTCGGCCAGCCGGCCGAGGTCGCGTCGGTGGTGAGCTTTCTGATGTCGGATGGCGCGTCGTATGTGACGCGCCAGGTGATCGGCGTGAACGGCGGGATGGTCTGATGAAGCGCGTCGTCATCACTGGCATGGGCGGCGTGACCGCGTTCGGCGATAGCTGGGACGCGGTTCAAGCGCGCCTGAAACGCGGCGAGAACGCGGTGCGGCGCATCTCCGAGTGGGATTACTTCGAGTCGCTGCATACGCGGCTCGCGTGTCCGCTGCCCGGGTTCACGATCCCCGCGCATTACCCGCGCAAGAAAGTGCGTTCGATGGGCCCGGTGTCGCTGTACTCGGTGCGCGCGAGCGAACTCGCGCTCGCCGACGCGGGCCTCGCCGACGACACGAGCATCGCGGATGGCCGCATGGGCGTCGCGTACGGTTCGTCGTCGGGCTCGGTGCAGCCGATCCGCGCGTTCGGCACGATGCTCGAAACCGGCTTGATGAGCAACGTCACGTCGAACAGCTACGTGCAGATGATGCCGCATACGACGGCCGTCAACGTGAGCCTGTTCTGGGGCCTCAAAGGCCGCATCATCCCGACCTCGTGCGCGTGCGCGTCGGGCAGCCAGGCGATCGGCTATGCGTACGAGGCGATCCAGTCCGGCAAACAGACGCTGATGCTCGCGGGCGGCGCGGAAGAGCTGTCGGGTCCCGCGGTCGCCGTGTTCGACACGCTGTACGCGACCAGCACGCGCAACGACGAGCCGCATCTGACGCCGCGTCCGTTCGATGCCGCGCGCGACGGCCTCGTGGTCGGCGAGGGCGCGGCGACGCTCGTCCTCGAAGAGTACGAGCATGCGCTGGCGCGCGGCGCGCGGATTCACGCGGAAGTGGTCGGCTTCGGCTGCAACTCGGACGGCGCGCACATGACGCAACCCACCGCCGACACGATGGCGCTCGCGATGCAACTCGCGCTGCGCGACGCGCAATTGCCGCCCGAAGCGATTGCCTACGTGAACGCGCACGGTACGTCGACCGATCGCGGCGACATCGCCGAAAGCCATGCGACCGCGCAGACCTTCGGCGCGCGCATGCCGATCAGCTCGCTGAAAAGCTATGTCGGCCATACGCTCGGCGCGTGCGGCGCGCTCGAGGCGTGGTGGACGATCGAGATGATGAAGCGCAACTGGTACGTGCCCACCCTGAATCTCGACCACCTCGATCCGGCTTGCGCGCCGCTGGATTACATCGTCGGCGGCGCGCGCGAGATCGACGCCGAGTACGCGATGAGCAACAACTTCGCGTTCGGCGGCATCAACACGTCGCTGATTTTCCGGCGCGTTCGATGAGCACAGGCCTGCAACGCGTGGTCGTGACCGGCATGGGCATCGTGTCGTGTCTCGGCAATACGCTCGACCAGGTCTGCGCGGCGTTGCGCGCGGGGCACTCGCGAATCGAACGTATCGATGCATGGCGCGAGCGCGGGCTTGCATCGCAAGTCGCGGGCGCGGCGTCGGTCGCGCACGAGGCGCCGTTCGAGCGCAAGCTCGAACGCTTCATGGGCGACACCGCGCGCTTTGCGTGCCACGCGGCGCGACGCGCGATCGACGATGCAAGGCTCGACCTCGTTTCATTGCAGTCGCCGGGCGCGGGTGTCGTGATCGGCTCGGGCGTCGGCACGATGGCGAGCTACGACGCGGCGCTCGCGATCGCGCACTCGCGCGGCGTCGACAAGGTGCCGCCGTTCACGGTGCCGCATGTGATGAGCAGCACCGCGTCGGCGAACGTCGCGCAGATGTTCGGGCTCGAAGGCGTCAGCTATTCGCCGTCATCGGCATGCACGACGTCGGCGCTCGCGATCGGGCAGGCGATGCAGCTGATCCAGACCGGCCGCCAGCAGATCGTGCTCGCGGGCGGCAGCGAAGCGCTGCACGACAACACGACGCTGATGTTCGACGCGATGGGCGCGCTGTCGCGCCGCTTCAACGACACGCCCCGGAGCGCGTCGCGACCGTACGACACGCAGCGCGACGGTTTCGTGATCGCATCGGGCGGCGGCGTGCTCGTGCTCGAAGCGCTCGACCATGCGCTCGCGCGCGGCGCGCGCATCTACGCGGAGCTGAGCGGCTTCGGCGATTGCACCGATCGCGCGGGCATGGTCGCGCCGCGTGCGGCCGGCATCGCGCGCGCGATGCGCGGCGCGCTCGAGCAGGCGGGCCGGCGTCCCGACTACGTGAACACGCATGCGCCGTCCACACCGCTCGGCGATCTCGAAGAGCTGCACGCGTTGCGCGAGGTGTTCGGTGCATCGGCGCAAGGGTTGCCCGCGTTTTCGTCGACCAAGGGCATGACCGGGCATTCGCTCGGCGCGTGCGGCGCGCACGAAGCGATCTATACGCTGTTGATGATGCGCGACGGCTTCATCGCGGCGACCGCGCTGGTCGATACGCCGGAGCCGCAAGTGCGGGACATGCCGCTCGTGCGCTTGCCGCGCGACGCGCGCATCGACACGGCGATGTCGGTTTCTTTCGGGTTCGGCGGGAGCTGCGCGAGCCTGATGTTCGAAGCGTGGCGAGGCTCGCATACGGCGCGGCAACGCACGCAAACCGTTGGAGGAGTGATTTGAACAGCGATTCTTCAAAGCGGACCGTGGTCGACGTCGCGATCATCGGCGCGGGTCCCGCCGGCGCGGTGGCCGCCGCGCTGCTGCGTAAGGCAGGCCGCTCGGTGCTGGTGCTGGAGCGTCAGCACTTTCCGCGCTTCTCGATCGGCGAGAGCCTGTTGCCGCAAAGCATGGCGTACCTCGAAGAGGCCGGCATGCTGCAGGCCGTCGTCGAGGCGGGCTTCCAGTACAAGAACGGCGCGCACTTCGTATATCGCGACCAGAGCTCGTCGTTCGACTTTCGCGACAAGCATTCGCCGGGCTGGGGCACCACGTACCAGGTCGAGCGCGCGCTGTTCGACGACGTGCTGATTCGCTGCGCGGCCGCGCAGGGTGCCGACGTGCGGTTCGGCCACACGGTGAGCGCGGTGCGCACGGGCGCGGCACCGGTGCTCGACGTAGTCGATGAAAGTGCCGGCGCGTATCGGGTCGAAGCGCGTTTCGTGCTCGATGCGAGCGGCTTCGGGCGCGTGCTGCCGCGCCTGCTGAAGCTGGAGGCGCCGACGCGCATGCCGACCCGCGCCGCATTGTTCACGCACGTGCGCGACGGGCTCGCGCTCGACGACATCGATCGCAACAAGATCTGCATTGCGACGCATCCCGAGCGTCGCGACGTGTGGTTCTGGATGATTCCGCTCGCGGGCGGCCGTTGTTCGGTGGGATGTGTCGCCGAGGCGAGTTTTCTCGAGGTGCCCGAAACACAGCGCGAGGCGACGCTGCGCGCGCTGATCCGGCAGGAGCCGACGCTGAACCGGCTGATCGGGCAGGCGCCGTTCCTGATGCCGGTGCGGCAGATCGGCGGCTACGCGGCGAATGTCGCGAGTCTGCACGGGCCGGGCTATGCGCTGCTCGGCAATGCGGGCGAGTTTCTCGATCCGGTGTTTTCGTCGGGCGTGACGATCGCGCTGCGCTCCGCGCATCTGGCGGCGCGCGCGCTGAACCGGCAGCTCGACGGCGCGACGCTCGACTGGTCAGCCGATTACGACGTGCCGTTGCGCAAGGGCATCGATACGTTCCGCGCATTCGTCGAGCGCTGGTACACGGGCGAGCTGCAGGACATCATCTACTACCCGGAACAGGTGACGCCGATCCGCCGCATGATCTGCGCGGTGCTCGCCGGTTACGCGTGGGACGAGTCGAATCCGTATGTCGCGGATCCGGTGCGGCGCCTCAACGCGTTGCACGAGGTGTGCAAGGCGGGCTGAGGCGGGCCGCCGCTTTGGGCGTGTCCCAGGGGATCGAGGGCAGTTGAGGTTTTGGGCTGTCGCCCATATACGGACAACCCCGAGCACGGTATCTATCTGGATGCTGCCAATCCGGGCAGCAACTTCAAATAGATCGTCGACACGCCTATGTCCTTGTCCGTATTTGAAATGCACTCCGTGGAACTGCGCTGTCAAAGGCCCCTCGGTGCCTGTTATGTCATCTGCGATGAGTGGCACTACAAGGCGTGCCTCGGAAGGGCCGCAGACCTTCAGAAGGCCAAGGCGGAGACCCAGGAATTTCTCAGTATTGCCAGATTGAATCAGAGAAAGTGGGAGGAGGACCTAACGCTGCTCAGGCGTCTCATTGATCGTCAGTTGCTGGCGTTTGATGGTGTGCGAAACTGGAACCGCAACACCGATGGCTGGTGGATCATTAATGCGCTTCTCGACGATCTACGCAGAGGTGCTCGTCTTGCCATTAAAGGCCCTCGGGCTGACCTGTTTCCATCCCCCCACAGCACGCCGTTGAGCAATCTCGCGGCGAGGGCCGTCGGTCTCCCGAACGGGGAACCCATGCTGTCCGGCCGGGCTGATCCAGCCACCCGGCAAACCGGGCTGATCGCTGCACGCGCGGCCACGGCACCCAGCAGCAGCGACGGCGATCTGGCCCACGATGCGGGCGCCTCAACGCTGCTCGGCGATGCCCAGCCGTTCGCATACTACGCTAACGACTTGTCGGGGGATTCGACGGAACTGGCTGGAATCCCGTTTGAGGGTATGCCCAACACGTGGGTTGAGAACGCGCCGGGGAAAAAGAAGCAATGGCGGATGTACGGTTCACAAGGCACCCCGACCGTTGATATTGACTTCGACAACCATCATGGCCAGCCAAATCCGCACGCCCACAACTGGGACGACCAGGGTCGCGATCACGGCTGGCCGGTCTCCATACTTCCATAGGACAAGCCACCATGACCATCACAGATGCACTGGAACAGTTCGGCGGTTTTCATGACTGGTACCTGGATGCGATTGCGACCAGCAAGGAAGGTGGCGCCAATACACCAAACGTACTAACACTTGGGTTGTACGAGGAGAGCCGGCGCGCGACCGTTACCTTTCTTGGAGTGACGCGCGCGAGCATCATTGACGGTGGATTGTTGAACATCGTCAATTCGATTGAGGTGTTGAAACCCGGTGACGAGGCATATGCCGCGGCAATCGAGGTACTCAAGAAATCCGCGCATTTTGGAAAGCGCCGTGCCGACCATATCGCATACGTTTTCTCAACAGTTGGCGCTGAGATTGCCGTCGAATTTGAGACGCTCGAAATTGACACTGAATAGCCAATTTGTGAGCACTCGCGGACCAAGACGCGCACTAGCGTTTCTTCTGCGACTGGGGCGTCTCAACCGAAGCTGGTGTCAAGCCGCGATCTTCGCGCGCCCCGGCACGCGCTGGCGCGCGTCGTCGCGGCGATGCACGCACTTGCCGGCCGCATACGTTTCATACACGGCGCGATCGTCACCGAGCAGCGCGAATGCGAACAGCAGCTCCTCGAGCGATTCGCGCCGCGCGGTGCGGCGCGCGAGCAGCGGCGTCGCCTGCGGATCGAGCACGACGAAGTCCGCTTCCGAGCCGTCCCTCAGCGTGCCGATCTTGTCGCCGAGATCGAGCGCTTCGGCCGCGCCGGCGGTCGCGAGATAGAACATGCGCGTCGCCGTCAGATGATGGCCGCCGAGGCGCGCGACCTTGTGCGCTTCGTTCATCGTCTGCAGCATCGAGAACGACGTGCCGCCGCCGACGTCGGTCGCGAGCGCGATCGGCATGCCGGCCGAGTCGGCCTTGTCGAAGTCGAACAGGCCGCTGCCGAGGAACAGGTTCGAGGTCGGGCAGTGCGACGCGAGCGCGCCGGTTTGCGCCATGCGCTTGCGGTCCTCGTCGTCGAGGTAGATGCAATGGCCGTACACCGCGCGACGGCGCAAGAGCCCATAGTGATCGTAGATGTCGAGATAGCTGCGGTGGCCGGGGAACAGCTCGGCGACCCATTTCACCTCGTCGGTGTTCTCGGCGACGTGGCTCTGGACGAACACGTCCGGATGCAGCCGCGCGAGCGCGCCGCATGCTTCGAGCTGCGCCTCGGTCGAGGTCGGCGCGAAGCGCGGCGTCAGCGCGTACATCTGGCGGCCGCGATCGTGCCAGCGGCCGATCAGCTCGGCGCTGTCGTCGTAGCCCGATTGCGCGGTGTCGCGTAGGGACGCGGGGCAGTGGCGGTCCATCAGCACCTTGCCCGCGACCATGCGCAGATTGCGCGCTTCGCTCTCGGCGAAGAGGGCGTCGGCGGATTCCTTGTGGACCGTGCAGTACACGAGCGCGGTCGTCGTGCCGCAGGCGAGCAGTTCGTCGAGGAAAAAGCTCGCCGTGTCGCGGGCGTGCGCGATGTCGGCGAAGCGGCGCTCAGTTGGGAACGTGTACGTGTCGAGCCACGGCAGCAGACCCGGCGCCGGCGACGCGATCATGTCGGTCTGCGGATAGTGGATGTGGGTATCGATGAAGCCCGGCACGATCAGCTTGTCGCGCCGCTCCACGACCTGCGTGCCGGGCGCGAGCCGCGACGCGAGCGCCGCATACGCGTCCGCCGCGACGACGCGGCCGTCTTCCACGATCAGGAGACCGTCCTCGTGAAACACCACGGCGTTCGGCGCGTGCGCCGGATCGCCGTTGAAGGTCAGCAGAGGGGCGCGGAATGCCGCTTGCGCCGCCGCTTGCGCGGTATGAGCCGATTCAGTCATGGAAAAGCTGTCTCCGAATGTTGAAAGCTGGGCGGCGCAGGCAGCGGCAGCGGCTTCCCGGTTCGGGTCGTTGCCGTTTGCCCGAACGAAGCGAAGCCGCCGGCGGCCGACGTCGGTCGAGGCCTGTCAGTTGAAATCCGTCGGCGCGCGGCTCAGTGCCGCCACTCAGTGCCGCCAATACGCGTCGAGCTTACCGATCAGCATCGCGCGTTCCTCGGGCGTCACGAACGACGCCTCGAAGCCGTTGCGGATGATCGTGTAGACCTCGGCGTCGTCGAGCTTCAGCGCGTCGATCGTCGCCAGATAGTTCGCGTTCACGTAGCCGCCGAAATAGGCCGGATCGTCGGAATTGACGGTCACCGCGACGCCGCGATCGAGCAGGTCTTTCAGCGTGTGCCTGGTCAGGTCGTCGAACACGCACAGCTTCAGGTTCGACAGCGGGCACACGGTCAGCGCGACGCGCGTATCGGCGAGACGCGTGACGAGCGCCGGGTCCTCGATGCTGCGCACGCCGTGATCGACGCGGTCGACCTTCAGCACGTCGAGCGCCTCGTAGATGTAGGACGGCGGGCCTTCCTCGCCCGCATGCGCGACGAGCTTCAGACCGAGCGCGCGCGCCTTCGCGAACACGCGCTCGAACTTCGACGGCGGATGGCCGCGTTCCGACGAATCGAGCCCCACGCCGATCAGCCGATGCTCGTACTGCTCGAACAGCGGCAGCGCTTCGTCGAAGGTGGCGAGCGCATCGTCCTCGGACAGATGGCGCAGGAAACACAGGATCAGCTTGCTCGACATGCCGCGCTTCTCCGCGTCGGCGAGCGCGCGTTCGATGCCGGCCACGACGGTCGCGATCCGCACGCCGCGCTCGGTATGCGTCTGCGGGTCGAAGAAGATTTCGCTATGCACGACGTTGTCGGCGAGACAGCGCTCGACGTAGGCCATCGTCATGTCGTAGAAGTCCTGCTCGTGCAGCAGCACGCTCGCGCCCGCGTAGTAGATGTCGAGGAACGATTGCAGGTCGGTGAACGCATAGGCGGCGCGCAAGGCTTCCACCGAGTCGTAGGCGAGCTTCACGCCGTTGCGTTGCGCGAGCGCGAAAATCAGCTCGGGTTCGAGCGAGCCTTCGATGTGGATATGCAGCTCGGCCTTCGGTGCGCGCGCGGTTTTGTCGGCGAGCGTAACGGGGGAAACAGGGGTAGCGGTTGTCGGGTTCATCGTGGTTTGGAATTGTGTGTTGGGTAACGAGCGGCTCCGGCCGCGTATCAAACCGCCTGCGTCGGGTGGCGCGCACCCGCGTTCGCCTCGACGGCCTGCAACACCTGCGCGGCCGCCGAGATCGCGATGACCTCGGGCGACTTGTCGACGATGCCGTCGACACCGAGCGGACACTTCATCCGCGCGATCCGCGCCGGATCGATGCCGCGAGCCGCGAGCCGATGCTCGAACTGCTTGCGCTTGGTATGCGAGCCGATCATGCCGAAGAACGCGAAGTCGCCGCGCCGCAGGATGCGTTCGGCCAGTTCGAGATCGCGCGCGTGGTTGTGCGTCATCACGACGAAGTACGTGTTCGGCGCGGCCTGATCGATCGCCTCGTCGGGTGCGTCGTTCGCGTCGATCGTCACGTTCGGCGCGTGCAGCGCATCGAGCGACGGAAACTGCGCGTCGCGCTCGTCGACCCAGCGCACCGTGCAAGGCAGTGTCGCCAGCACGCGCACGAGCGCCGCGCCGACGTGACCGGCGCCGAACAGCACGACGGCGAATTCGCCCGGCGCGATGGTTTCGGTCAGGAGCGCGCTGCTGTCGTCGAAACCGGCGCCGTCCCACAGCAGACAGTCGGCGCCGTCGATGCCGGGCTCGGGCTCGGACAGCATCACCGCATCCGGCGCGGGGCCGAATGATACGCTACGCACCGTCGATTGCCCCGCCGCGAGGCGCTTGGCGAGCGACGTGAGCCAGCCGAGATCGCCGACGTCGAGCCGCTCGAACGCGAGGATCACGGCGCCGCCGCAGCACTGGCCGAGGCTCGGCCCCAGCGCGAAGCGTTCGAGCCGGCGCATGTGCGGCGCGCGCATGCCGTCGCGCAGCACCTGGCGCGCGGTCTCGATCGCCTTCCATTCGAGGTGGCCGCCGCCAATCGTATGCCTGGCCGCCTCGCGCGTGACGATCATCTTCGTGCCGGCTTCGCGCGGCGCCGAACCTTCGACGCGCGCGACCGTCACCAGCACGGCGGCGTCGCCATGCGCGACAAGATGTTGCAGGTCAGTGAGCCAGGCTTGCATCCGGCGATTCTCCGTGGGGGGCCGCTTCAGGTGTCGGCGCGGCGGGTGGCGTGTGGGGGACGGCGCTGTCGGGGTGCGCGGCGGGTTCGACCGGGTTTGCGTTCTGCGACGCGTCCGGCGCATTCAAAGCGTCCAGCGCATCGAGTATCGCCTCGGGCGTCGCCGGCGCGCGCAACGGCGGAGCATGTCGCGCGCCCGGCACTGCGGCCGCGATCGCGTCGCGAATCGCGAGAAACACCGAAAACGGCAGCAGCAACGGCGGCTCGCCGACCGCCTTCGAGCGGAACACGGTCGGCTCGGCGTTGCTGTTGTCGTAGAGCCGAACGTGGAACGCGGCGGGCGTGTCGCTGACCGCGGGAATCTTGTACGTCGACGGCGCGTGCGTCATCAGGCGGCCGTCGCGGTTCCACCATAGCTCTTCAGTGGTGAGCCAGCCCATGCCCTGAATGAAGCCGCCTTCGATCTGGCCGAGATCGATCGCCGGATTGATCGACTGGCCCGCGTCGTGCAGCAAGTCCGCGCGCAGGAGCTTCCACTCGCCGGTCAGCGTATCGACGACGACCTCCGACACCGCCGCACCGTACGCGAAGTAATAGAACGGATGACCGGTCAGCGACTTCGCATCCCAATGCACTTTCGGCGTCGCGTAGAAGCCGTCCGACCACAACTGCACGCGCGCGAGATACGCGGCGTTGACGAGCTGTTCGAACGGCAGCGCGCCGCCGTTCACCGACACGCTGCCGCGCGCGAATTGCACGTCGTTGGCGTCGCCACCGAGCTGGCGCACCGCGAGTTCGGCGAGCCGCGCGCGGATCGTCCGCGCGGCGGCTTCGGCGGCCATGCCGTTCAGGTCGCTGCCGGTCGAGGCCGCGGTGGCCGACGTGTTGGCGATCTTCGAGGTATCGGTCGCGGTCACCCGGACGCGCGATAACGGCAAGCCGAACTGATTCGCGACCACCTGCGCGACTTTCGTGTTGAGCCCCTGGCCCATCTCGGTGCCGCCGTGATTGACGAGCACGGAGCCGTCCTTGTACACGTGCACGAGCGCGCCGGCCTGATTCAGGAACGGCACGTTGAACGAGATGCCGAACTTGACCGGCGAAAACGCGAGGCCGCGTTTGAGCACGGGACTCTTCGCATTGAATTCGGCGAGTGCCGCGCGACGCGCGCGGTAGTCACACGAATCTAGCAGCGCGTCGGTCAGCGGCGCGATGATGTTGTCTTCGACGCGTTGTCCGTACGGCGTCGTATCCCGTTCGCCGACGCCGTAGTAATTCGCGAGCCGCACGTCGAGCGGATCGAGCCGCAGCTCGCGCGCGATGCCGTCGAGCAGCACCTCCATCACGAGCGCGCCCTGCGGTCCGCCGAAGCCGCGAAACGCGGTGTTCGACTGCGTATTGGTCTTGCAGCACAGCGCGACGATATCGACGTCGGACAGGTAGTACGCGTTGTCGAAGTGGCACACCGCGCGCGTCGCGACCGCGCCGGACAGATCCGCGGAATAGCCGGCGCGCAATGCGATTTCGACGTGCACGCCGCTCAGACGCCCGCTGTCGTCAAAGCCCGCTTCGTACTCGTAGACCGCATCGTGGCGCTTGCCGGTGATCAGAAAGTCGTCGTCGCGATCGGCGCGCAGCTTGACCGGGCGACGCAGGCGTTGCGCCGCAAGCGCGGCCACGCACGCGAACAGCGCCGATTGCGATTCCTTGCCGCCGAAGCCGCCGCCCATGCGCCGGCATTCGCAGACGACGTTATGCGCGGGCCAGTCGAGCATGTGCGCGACGACCTGCTGCATTTCGCTCGGATGCTGCGTCGAGCTGTAGACGAGCATGCCGTCCATTTCCTTCGGCACCGCATAGGCGATCTGGCCTTCGAGATAGAACTGCTCCTGGCCGCCGACCTCGAACCTGCCGGCCAGTCGATGCGGCGCGGCGGCGATCTTCGCGTCGGGGTCGCCGCGCCGCAGATGCAGTGGCGGCAGCACGAACTGCTTCGCGGCTTTCGCGTCGGCGACGGTGAGGATCGCGTCGAGCGGCTCGTAGCGGATCACGTCGTCGCTTTTCGCGAGCGCGGCGGCGCGACGTGCGAGTTCGTGGCTCTCGGCGATCACCGCGAAGACCGGCTGGCCGAGATAGAGCACTTCGCCGTCGGCGAGGATCGGATCGTCGTGCAGCACCGGGCCGCAATTGTTTTCGCCAGGGATATCGTCGGCGCTCAGCACCGCGATCACGCCGGGCGCGTTTCTCACCGCGTCGAGATCCATCGACACGATGCGCGCATGCGCATGGCGCGACAGGCCGAGCGCCGCGTGCAGCGTGCCGTGCAGCTCGGCGATGTCGTCCGTGTAGGTCGCTTCGCCGCTCACGTGCAGCGCGGCGGATTCGTGCGGCAGCGGTACGCCGATCGACGCGTCCTCGCGTTGATCGGCACGCGCGCCCGCGGGTTCGATAAAGGCATCGGTCCGGTTCATCACGGCGACTCCTTCACGACGGCTGCGTTGGCCTCGAACGCGAACGCGTTCACGTCGCAGAGCGCGAGCGGCGCGTCGTCGCGCGTTTCGAGGTAGAGGCGCCACAGCAGATTGCGCGCGACCCTCAGCCGATACGCGCTCGACGCGCGCATGTCGGTGAGCGGCTGATAGTCGGCGGCGAGCGCGTCCATCGCGCGACGGGCCGTCGGTTCGTTCCACGCCGCGCCGCTGAGCGCGGCTTCGGCATGCGCGGCCCGCTTCGGCGTCGCCGCCATGCCGCCGAACGCGACCCGCGCCGCGCGGATCGTGCCATCTTCCGCGACGTGCAGCGCAAACGCTGCGCACACCGCCGAGATGTCCTGGTCGTAACGCTTCGCCACCTTGTAGGTGCGAAACCGCAGCGCGCCGGCCGGGCGAGGCACGCGCAGCGCGCTGACGAATTCGCCTTCCGCGAGCGCGGTCTTCTGATAGCCGAGGTAGAACGCGTCGAGCGGCACGGTGCGGGTCGTGCGATCGCGGCGCAACTCGACATCGGCGCCGAGCGCGAGCAGTGCCGGCATCGAATCGCCGATCGGCGAGCCGTTCGCGACGTTGCCGCCGAGCGTGCCCGCATTGCGGATCGGCAGCGATGCGAAGCGCGTCCATAGTTCGGCGAGTTCGGGGTAGTCGGCGGTGAGCGCCGCGTACGCGTCCTCGAGCGTGACCGCCGCACCGATGGTCAGCGTTTGCGCGTCGCGCGCGATCGTCTTCAGTTCCGCGACGTTGCCGGTGTACAGCAGATCGCCGAGATCGCGGAACTGCTTGGTGACCCACAAGCCGACGTCGGTGCTGCCCGCGACGATGCGCGCGTCCGGGTGCTGCGCGCGCAGCGTCGCGAACGCGTCGAGCGTGAGCGGGGCGTGGAAGGTGGGCGAGCCGAAGGCGGCGCCGCGGGTGCCTGGCGCGCTGTATTCGAACGTGTCTTTGCGTTGCAGCGTACGCAGCGTGGCCGCGATCGCGTCGCGGTCGAGCGCGACGCGCGGATGCTGCGCGTAGTCGAACATCTTCTGCGCGGCGTCGATGATCGGCCGGTAGCCCGTGCAGCGGCACAGATTGCCGGACAGCGCGGCGTCGATTTCATGGCGGGTCGGCAGGCCGGCGCTGACGGGCTGGTTCTCGTAGAGCGCCCACATCGACATGACGAAGCCGGGTGTGCAGAAGCCGCATTGCGAACCATGACAGTCGACCAGCGCCTGCTGCACCGGATGCAGCGCGCCGTTCGCGGCGCGCAGGTCTTCGACGGTGAAGAGGGCGCGGCCGTCGAGTGTCGGCAGGAACTGGATGCAGGCGTTGACCGCCTTCAACGTGAGGTCGCCGCGCGCATCGAGTTCGCCGATCACGACCGTGCATGCGCCGCAGTCGCCTTCCGCGCAGCCTTCCTTGGTGCCGGTGCAGCGCAAGTCCTCGCGCAGGTGCTGCAGCACGGTGCGCGTCGCCGGCACGCCCGCGACCTCGCGGACGGACCCCTGGTGGTAGAAGCGGATGGTTTGCGTTGTCATGGCGAATCGGAAGACAGTGCGGACCGGGCGCGCGTTACGCATGGGGTCGCAAAAAGCCGGCCTCGCGCACGTAGATCGCCATCCATACCCGAAGATAGCACTACCCCGGCCCGAAAATATTTCCCGTGTCGCATGAAGCTCATGCGGCGGCGGTCATGATCCGGGTACGATTCGCGCCGAGGCGAGAAGTTGCGTGCGCGGAGCGGGGACCGACAGGAACGGCGCGCGATCGCGGAACGTCGCGCAGAAAAAACGCCGGACTTCGGTGCCCGGCATGGGCAACACGAAGTCCGGCGTCATTGGCGATGCGAATCGGTAAGCGTCCTGGCGGCGAGTTCGGCGCTTCAGGCGGCGTTCGAAGCTCGCTCGACCAGGCTTGCCCGCCGTCAGGACACCCGATGGCGATTGCGCACCAGGCTCAGCACCAGTGCGACGAACGCGACGATAAACGCGACGCCCGACCACATCGGCAGCGTCAGCCCGAGAATCGGCGGATAGGCGGTTTCGCACAGGCCCGCGACCTTGAACACGCTCGGCAGCCAGTGCGCGGGGGGCAGGCTGTCGACCACCGGCTGCAGTGCGTCGAAGCCGCAGCTGAAGCCAGGATTCGCCTGGATGTACACATGGCGCGCCGCGGTCGCGATGCCGGCGAGCGCCGACAGCGCCGCCATCACTTCGAGCAGGCGCACGCCGCGCCAGTGCCTGAAGCGCGCGCCGAGGAACGCGAAGATCGCGATCAGCAGGAAGAAATAGCGCTGGATGATGCACAGCGGGCACGGGTCTTCGCGCAGGCCGAACTGCAGATACAACGCACCGCCCACGAGGGCGAGGCAGATCAGGCCGAGCAGAACCAGCAGGGTGCGCTCGCGGCGCAGCATTGCGGAGTCGTTAGTCATGGATCATCGATTGGTCTGGAGACGAAAGGGCGGGTGCCCGCGATTCTAGCGCGAACCCCGGCCGCGCCACTTATTGCCTGAACGTTGGCGCCGCGGCGACCGCGCCGGGCTGCCAACCCCGGCGCGCTTTACCGGATCGCTTTCAGCACTGCCTCGGCCGCGCGGCCGATCGCGAGCAGCGCGTCGTCGGCGTGCGGTGCGCCCGCCAGCATCAGGCCGACCGGCGCGTCGCCGCGCAGATGGCACGGCAGCGACAGCGCGCAGCTATCGAGGAAGTTGAACGCGCTCGGATTGCGCAGGATCAGCGCATTGGTGCGGCCGAACGCGTCGTCGTCGTTGAGCAGGTCGGCGAGGCGCGGCGGCACGACCGGCACGGTCGGCGCGACGACCGCGTCGAAACGCTGCCACAGCGTGCGCGCGGCTTCGTCGAGCATCGCGTTGCGCTCGGCGACGAGGTCCAGATAATCGACCGCGCTGGCCGGCTGCCCCTTCATGATGCGCACGAGCACGCGCGGATCGTACTGCTCGCGATGCTTGTCGAGCAGCGGACGATGCCACGCATACGCCTCGATCGACGAAAAGCCGAAGCGGTTGATCTCCGGCAGCCGGTCGAGCGGCGCGAAGCGCACCTCGCTGACGATCGCGCCGGCCGCCTCCAGATGCTTGAGCGCGGTATCGATCGCGCGCGCGACTTCGGGCTCGACGCCGTCGGTCACGAAATTGGTCAGCACGCCGAGGCGCACGCCTTCGAGCGGCCGCGCGGCCGGGATGCGCGGCTCGAGCCCGGCGAGCATCCGGTCGACCAGCGCGCAGCATGCGACCGACACGCCGATCGGCCCGAACGAATCGAGCGTCGACGACAGCGGCACGCCGCCCTGCTTCGGGATGCGCGCGGCGGTCGGCTTGAAGCCGGTCAGCCCGCACAAGGCGGCCGGGATGCGGATCGAGCCGCCGGTGTCGGTGCCGAGCGCGACCGCGGCCATGCCGTCGGCGACCGACGCGCCCGCGCCCGACGACGAGCCGCCCGAAATCCGCTCGTCGCCCTTCACGCCGCGCCGGTACGGCGACAGCGGATGGCCGTAGTGCGGATTCAGGCCGAGTCCGGAAAACGCGAACTCGCTCATGTTGGTCCGCCCGACGATCACGGCGCCGGCCCGCTTCAGACGCGCGACCGCGACCGCGTCGGCCTTCGCGGCGGGCGCGTCGGCGAGCACGACGGAGCCCGCGCGGGTCGGCTGGCCTTCGATGTCGAACAGGTCCTTGACCGACACCGGAATCCCGGCGAGCGGCGACAGCACGGTGCCGGCCGCGCGCAGGCGGTCGTGCGCGTCGGCGGCGGCGCGCGCGGCGTCGGTGTCGACGTGCATGAAGACGGCGGCGCCCTGGCCGGCCGGATCGGCGATCCGGTCCAGCGCGGTTTCGACGAGCGCGCGGCTCGTCGTGCGGCCGGCGGCGAGATCGGCGGCAAGCTGGGCAAGCGGTGGGAACGGGGCGAATTCAGTGGCCATGATGTCGGTAGAAATCCGGTTGAGCGCAGCGCGGGCGCATGAGCGAAGCAGTGCGGAGCCAAAGGGAAAGGTCCGTCCGCATTGTAGAGCAAGGTTTTGCGGCCGAGCGGCCTGCTACTGGCGGCGCGACGCGGCGCGCGAATTCGCCAGAAAGATGGCCGGTTCGTTTGCTACACTGCGCTTTTCGAGATTACTGTTTGTAAGGAAAGCGCTCATGCACCATGGCATCGGCTTCATCCAGGATCTGGCCGTCGTGATGGCGCTGGCCGGCGTCGTCACCGTGCTGTTCCATCGCCTGAAGCAGCCGGTGGTGCTCGGCTATATCGCGGCCGGCGTGATCATCGGACCGTACACGCCGCCGTTCCAATTGATCCACGACGAACAGACGATCCAGACGCTCGGCGAGCTGGGCGTCGTGTTCCTGATGTTTTCGCTGGGCCTCGAATTCAGCCTGCGCAAGCTGTTCGAGGTCGGCGCGACGGCGATCGTCGCCGCGCTGTCCGAAATCGTGCTGATGCTGTGGATCGGCTACGAGATCGGCAGCGCGTTCGGCTGGACTCCGATGGACTCGCTGTTCCTCGGCGCGATCCTCGCGATCTCGTCGACGACGATCATCGTGAAGGCGCTGTCCGATCTCGGACTCAAACGCGAAAGCTTCGCGCAGCTCGTGTTCGGCATTCTGATCGTCGAGGACATTCTCGGTATCGCGATGCTCGTGCTGCTGACCGGCATCGCGCAGACCGGGCAGCTGTCGGCCGGGCTCGCGGCCGTCACGCTCGGCAAGCTGCTGCTGTTCATGACGGTGTCGCTGCTGGTCGGCGTGCTGCTCGTGCCGCGCGCGCTGAACTACGTCGCGCGCACGGGCAGCGACGAGATGATGCTCGTGTCCGTGCTCGGCTTCTGCTTCGGCTTCTGTCTGCTGGTCCTCAAGCTCGATTACAGCATCGCGCTCGGCGCGTTCCTGATCGGCGCGATCATGGCCGAGTCGCGTCATCTGCGTCGGATAGAGCATCTGATCGCGCCGCTGCGCGACGCGTTTTCCGCGATCTTCTTCGTGACGATCGGACTGATGCTGAACCCGGCCGTGATGCTCGACTACGGATGGCCGATCGCCGTGATCACGCTCGCGGTGATCGTCGGCAAGATCGTGTCGTGCGGGCTCGGCACGTTTCTGTCGGGGCAGGACGCGCGCACCTCGATGCGCGTCGGCATGACCGTGTCGCAGATCGGCGAGTTCTCGTTCATCATCGCGACGCTCGGTCTGACGTTGAAGGTGACGAGCGGGTTTCTGTATCCGATCGCGGTCGCCGTGTCGGCATTGACGACGCTGACGACGCCATATCTGATCCGCGTCGCCGATCCGCTCACGCGCCGCATCGGACAGGCGATGCCCGCCACGTTGTCCAACGTGTTCGGCATGTACGGGCAATGGCTGCGCAGTTTGATCACGGCGCGCGGCGAGCCGACGCTCGTCAGCATGACGCGGCGGATCGTATTGCAGATCGCGGTGAATCTCGCGCTCGTCGCGGCCATTTTCCTGGCCGTGTCGTATAGCGCGCCGCATAGCGGCCGGCTGCTCGCGCACTGGCTCGACGACGAGCCGCTGCAACGCGTCGTGCAGTGGAGCGTCGCGCTCGTCGTTTCGCTGCCGTTTCTCGTGGCCGTGTATCGCAAGACCAAGTCGCTCGCGCTGCTGCTCGCCGAAGTCAGCGTGCAGGGGACCACCGCGGGACGCTTCACGAGCGCGCTGCGTCACGCGATCGCCGATCTCGTGCCGATCGTGTCGATGATCGGCGTGTTTCTGCTGGTGGCGGCGCTGTCGGGCAGCATTCTGCCGCCGACTGGCCTGCTCGTCGCGGTGCTCGTGTGCGCCGCGCTGCTGCTCGCGCTCGTGTGGCGCTGGTGCGTGAAGATTCATGCGTCGATGCAGATCGCGTTGCGGGAAACCTTCGAAGAGCGGCCGGATCCTTGACCCATCGGGGTCGGTGTAACGCTTCGCAACAATGTGAGCAATTGTGTGCGGATTTGCGGGGCCTGCAGCACTGACGGATAATCAGGGCATATTCATTCGTTCGCGTGTAAGGCGCCCGTCCGACAGTCATGAGCGAAAACAAACCCGAAAACGCCGGCACGACCGGCAGTCCGCAGCCGGCCTCCTCCGCGCCGAGCAGCGCGCCGGCCGAACCGGCCGCCTCGCTTCCTCCGTCGCATGAAGATGCCATCCAGTCGGCCGCCAAAGACACGAGCCCGGCGGCCGAGGAGGCGACCGCGAGGTCGTCGACCGACGATCCGCTCAGCGCATCGTCGGTCACGCCCGAAGATCCGCGCACGGCGCGGCTGCGCGACGCGGCCGAGGCGCGCAGCGCCGCCGCCGAATCGACCGCGCGGCAGGAAGCCAAGGTGCACGAGCGCGAAGCGCGGCGCGCTGGTCCGTACGCCGGCGGCGCGACCATGGTGAAACCCGAGCCAGTCGTCAAACCGACGGCGGCCGCCGGCGAGCCGCCCGCGGGCGGCATTAGGGCCACGGACCTCGCCACCGACGACGAAATCGCCACCGAGGCAGCCGCCGCACCCGCGGCGCGTGCGCCCGGCTCGCCGCCGCCCGGTTTCGGCGCGGCACCCGATTTCAGCGCCACGAACCCGCCGCCACCCAACGCGCTGCCGCCGTCGCCACCGCGTTATCTGAAGCAGAGCGACTCCGCGTGGAGCGTGTTCGGCCGCATCATCGCGGCGCGCGCGCGGCAGCTGTTCGATCGCGCGGGGCAGCGGATCACGCAGCGCACGCTGCGCATCGGCGTGTCGGCGCGCATCTTCCATCCGGAACCGGGCGCGAAGGGCTTGCGCGGCAAGACGCTGCAGTATCTGGAGGAGTCGGTCGCGCACTGGGTGATGTCGCGCGACGTGCTGGTGTTCATGATCCCGACCGTTGGTCATCAGGGCATGCTGCACCCGAGCAACATCCGTCTGCGCGACTATGCGAAGCATCTCGATGGCCTGCTGCTGCAAGGCGGCGCCGACGTGTCGCCGCAGACGTATGCGGAATCGGCGGCCAGCCACGAATGGCCCGGTGACCGCGTGCGCGACATGTACGAGCTCGAGCTGCTGCACGAGTTCGTCGAATCGGGCAAGCCGGTGCTCGGCGTGTGCCGCGGCTGTCAGCTGATCAATGTCGCGTTCGGCGGCACGCTATATCAGGACATCGCGACCGAAGTGCCCACCGCGAACGCCCACGTCAACGAAAACTACGATCAGCACCGGCACGGCGTGCATTTTCCGGATGGCTCGACGCTGCTGAACATGTTCCCCGGACGGCGCGACGCGATCGTCAACTCGATCCACCATCAGGCGGTAAAGACGCTGGGCCGCGATCTGAATATCGAGGCGGTGTCGGCGTCGGACGGCATCATCGAGGCCGTGCGCTACCGGCGCGCGCCGTTCGTGATGGGCGTGCAGTGGCACCCGGAGTTTCATCGCGCGGGCGGACCGGAGCTGCTCGATTGCACACCGTTGCTCGATACGTTCCTGCGGGTCGCGCGGGAGACGCGGTTTTAAGCATGGCGGGTTTGGGTTGGCGCGGCGTGCGCGGTCGAGGTTGAGTCCGCGGCGTGGTTGCGCATCGGTCCCGCGCTTTCGCTGTTTTCCGCAGCCCGACGGAGCCATTCCATCCATCTGACGCACTATCACGTTATGTGGCAGTGCGTTTTCTTCTCTCGAAATAATCAGGAGTGCGAGCTGGGTGGCGTCTTCATTTTGCGACTGTGATTTTGGATGGAGTGGTTCGCTGCGCCAACCGTCTATCTCGATTTCGAGCGTGTCCATACAGTGCCCACGAGCTTCGCGTCGCGATAAATCCGCGCGATAATCCAACGTCATTCTCGATCGGCGTGGAGCAGGCATATGAAGTACTCCTTGGTTATCCGGCGCGCTATGTTGCTCGCCGGTGTCTATGCGTTGTGGCATACGGGTGTTGCGGTGGCACAGCAGGACAGCGTGAGCGCGCCGCTGGCGGGCACGCGGCCGGCTCCAGGGGAGGTGGCGCCGCGAGAGGCTGGCCCCCAGTCCGTCGCTGAGCCCGAGGTGTCCGCGAATACGCCCGCCGCCGCGCGCGGCGACGTCGCCGATTTGATCCAGTTGATCCACGACGCGACCCTCAGCGAACTGCGCACGACCTACGACGGCAGCTACGGTGCGAGCCTGTTCTTCGATCCGCTGCGGATGACGTACTACGTCGCGTTGTTTCAGAACAAGCATTTCTGGCGCGTGATCAGGAGCGATTCGGCAGAGCGCGCGGAAGCGATCTACGCCGGTTTCGCGCAGCAGACGCAGCAACTCGCGGACGTCGAGATTCATCGCACGCGGTTGCAGGCGCAGAATGCGTATCTGCAGGGCAGCATCGCGATATCGCAGCAGCAGGCGCAACGGCTGCAGACCGATCTCGACGTCGCCCGCACGCAGCAGGCGAAGGTCGACGACCGGCAGCGGCAGACGCGCGACGAGGCGCTCGCGCTGCGCGCGGAGCGCGACAACGCGCAGGCGCAATTGCGTCAGCTTCAGAGCGCGGTCACGCGCTTGCAGCAGCAGACGGAAGCGGGTTTGCCTGCGTCGAAGTAACGGCGGCGCTCATTGCGCGAATTGTTCCGGGATTTCGGTGACGCGACGCTGCGATATGTGGTTCATCCACTCGGTGCTATTTACCGGCAGATTGTTCGACACGGTGGAGCGCGGCAGCGGCGCGACGTCGCGCAAAGACATCATGGCGAACGTCGTCACATCAGCGTATCCGTCTTCGCCGAACCGGGTACGAACGCGCGCTTCATGCGATGGGTCATTCGCGGCATGGCGATTTACCGGAAGCGGATGCGTTTGCACGCGAAGCGCACGACGCGGAGGCGATGAGCGAATCGCGTCACGCGGCGTGGGCGCATGTCGCGTGGCGGTGCCCTGAGGCAAAGCCACGATGCGCGCGGGTGCGGCGGCGGCCACGTCGACAGGTAATGGCGGAAGCACAGGAGCCGGAGTGACGGCCTCCCCAATCACCGGTGCCTCGGGACTCGCAACCGGATGCTGCGCACGACGCTTTTCTACCGGCGCCGGCGCATCACGACGGGGCATCAGAGCTTGCGCCGATTTCAGCATGTCGGAGGCCATATGCCGCGGCGCCGGAGGCTGATCGACGATCCACCACGCCAGCACCGCGACGCAGCCGATTACGCCGGCACTCGCCGCGACCGTTCGCCGATGCCGCACAGTGCGCCGCTGCGCGATTCGCGGCGAGCGGGCCTTGAGCGGGATTCGCATTGGACCCTGAGGCACCTTCCGTTGCATAGCGGGATGCGCCGCCGTCGCGGTATGCGACGGTTCCCCGGCAGGCTGCGTGGCGTTCGCGACGGGCGTCTCTGCCGGCCGCTTCATGTCGGTCAGCACGCCGGTCAGCACGCCGTCGATCGACACCCACTGCCCATACGACAGCAACTGCTGATCTCTGATGCACACGGTGCGCAGCAGCGCGGCATACAGCGAATCGAGCCCGGTTCGCCAGCGCTGAGCGCCGGACAGCAACGCCCAGTCGCGGCCGAACGGTTCGGGCAGGTGGTCGAGCGTACGGAGAGGGGGAAGCGCAAATGCGCCTTCGATCAGGATGAGCGGCGTGCTGGTCATCGGGTTTCTTCCGGTGTCTCGGACAGGCTCACCGGTGCGGCAGTGACGGAATTTGTAGGGGGCCGATGAAGCCATCGGCAACAGAAAATCATGCCTCGAAACTACGTCGTCCACCGTTCAGATGACTCCGAAAACAGGAACACCGCCGGCGCGCGCCGTCCCCGCGACGCCACGCGCTTCACGCACGCTCAACCACGGCGTTCAAGCCTTCAACCGGTACACGTAGCGCAACGCGGTGATATCCACGCCGCCCATCTGATCGGGCTCCGCGCCGACCAACTGCCAGCCGTGTCGCTCGTAAAAGCCGATCGCCGCCGTATTGCCCTCGAGCACGTACAGATACAGCTGTGCCTCGCCTTGCGCGCGCGTCCAGTCTACGGCTGCGTGCATCAGTGTTTTGCCGACGCCGATGCCCTGATAACCGGGCAGCGCATGCAGGTTGTCGAGCAGCACGCCCCACGCGGACTCGGGCTGGCGCTCGACACACACGAAGCCGGCCGGCTCGCCGGCCAGCTCGGCGATCAGCACGATGCGGCGCTCGCCGCCCGGCGCGCCGAGACGTGCTTCCCAATAGGCGGCGCGTTCGCGCGTGACTTCGCCGTCGAGGAACGCGTCGGGCAACAGACCGCGATAGGTCGCCTGCCAACTGGCGCTGTGGATCGACGCAATCAGCGCGGCGTCCTCGAGCGTGGCGGGGCGCAGGGAAAGAGCAGGGGTGGTTCGCATCGGCGTAATCGACTGAATGGCCTCGCGCGGACAGTCTACCGCCGCCCGCGGGTGTCGCGCGTAAGCAAACTGTATGCGTTTCGCGTCGACCCTATCAGCAGTAACATTACGTGGCATCGGCCCGACATCGAGCTCAGCGTTTACCCTCATATCGAATGAGCGCCGTGAGCAGCAGAATGCGGCGCCCGCGGGCGCACTTTGCTTATACCTGTGCGTCCGCCTGCAGCATCCGCTTGCCAAACGCAGTGGATCGTTTCAACTGCCCGCTCGTCACCGTCCGCGTCGATCCGTCCGACAGGGCGGCGGGCCTATCCGAGAGTGTCATGTCTACAGCGACCCACGCCGCTTCCACCACCGAAGAATCCAAGGTCAAGACAGTGTTCCGCGTTGTCAGCGGCAACTTTCTTGAAATGTACGACTTCATGGTCTATGGCTACTACGCTTCCGCGATCGCCAAGACCTACTTTCCTGGCGGCAGCGATTTCGCGTCGCTGATGCTGTCGCTGTCCGTGTTCGGCGCGGGCTTCCTGATGCGTCCGCTCGGCGCGATCGTGCTCGGCGCCTACATCGACCATCACGGCCGTCGCAAAGGCCTGATCCTCACACTGAGCCTGATGGCGCTCGGCACGCTGACGGTCGCGACGATACCGGGCTACGCGACCATCGGGCTCGTGGCGCCCGTGCTGGTGCTGCTCGGCCGGCTGCTGCAAGGCTTCTCCGCCGGCGCTGAGCTCGGCGGCGTGTCGGTGTATCTGTCGGAGATCGCGACGAAGGGCAACAAGGGCTTCTATTGCTCGTGGCAGTCGGGCAGCCAGCAGGTCGCGGTGGTATTCGCCGCGCTGATCGGCGTGATGCTCAACAAGATTCTGCCCGCCGAGCAGATGTTCGCGTGGGGCTGGCGCGTGCCGTTCCTGATCGGCTGTCTGATCGTGCCGTTCCTGTTCATCATCCGCCGCTCGCTGCAGGAAACCGAGGAGTTCACGGCGCGCAAGCATCGTCCGAGCATGGGCGAGATCCTGAAGTCGATGCTCGCGAACTACCCGATCGTGCTGGGCGGCATGGGCATGGTCGTCATGACGACCGTGTCGTTCTACACGATCACCGCTTACACGCCGACCTTCGGCAGGGAAGTGCTGAAGCTGTCGGCGATCGACGCGCTCGTCGTCACCGTCTGCGTCGGTATCTCGAATCTGATCTGGCTGCCGTTGTCCGGCGCGTTGTCGGACCGCATCGGCCGCCGTCCGGTGCTGCTCGCGTTCACGATCCTGACGATCCTCACCGCGTATCCGGCGCTGCAATGGCTCGTCGCCGAACCGTCGTTCGCGCGTCTGCTCGCCGTGCAGCTGTGGTTGTCGTTCCTGTACGGCTGCTACAACGGCGCGATGGTCGTCGCGCTGACCGAAGTGATGCCGGTCGAAGTGCGAACCGCTGGCTTCTCGCTCGCGTACAGTCTCGCGACGACGATCGGCGGCTTCACGCCGGCCATCGCCACGCTGCTGATCCACGTGACCAGCAACAAGGCGGCGCCGGGCCTGGTCCTCGGCGTGGCGGCAATCTGCGGTCTGCTCGCGACGCTGTTCCTGTATCGCACGCCGGAGTCACGCAATCAGTATCGGGCGGCCTGACGGTTCACTTCGTGTGCTGAAAACAAAAGACCCCGCGCTAGCGGGGTCTTTTGTTTGCGGCGCGTGGTCTGTGGCTACCCGTGCCGCAATTCGTTAGCGACCACCTCGACGACTTCATCCCACGCGCCCGGCCGCGGCTGACGCACGAGCGTCGCGCCGGGATACCACGGGCTGCGCGTGTCGCCGTCGAACCAGCGCCAGTCGGCGGCGAACGGCAGCATCAGCCACAGCGGCTTGCGCAGCGCGCCCGCGAGGTGCGCGATCGACGTGTCGATCGACACCACCGCGTCGAGCCGCTCGACGATCGCCGCGGTATCCGCGAAATCGCCGATGCGGTGGTCGAAGCGATGGATCGCGGCCGCGCGCGGATGCGCGTCGAGCGCCGCGCGGTCGTCCTCGGACAGATCGGGCTGCAACACGATCCAGTCGATGCCATCCAGTGCGAACAGCGGCTCCAGCGCGGCGAGCGGCATCGTGCGGGTTTCGTTGCGCTGGATGCGCCCCGACCATGCGAGCCCGATCTTGCGCTTCGCCTGACCGCCAAGCGAGCCGCGCCATTTGCGGCCATAGGCCGGCGGCACGCTCAGATAGGGCGTGCGCGCGTCAATCGTGTCGTAGCGCGTGCCGAGCGCCAGCGGCAGGCTCAAGAGCGGAATCTGCAGATCGGCGGCGGGGCGCGGCTGGCCCTGCGCGATCAGCGAGACGCGCCATGCCTGCGCGACGGGCGCGAAGAGCGGCACCAACTGCGGCTGCACTTCCAGCACGACGCGCGCGGCGCGAAGCGCTGCGCGCGGTACGAAGCGCACGAACTGCAGCGTGTCGCCGAAACCCTGTTCGGCATGGATCAGCAGCGTGTATTTTTCGATCGACTCGCCGTGCCAACGCGGCAACGTCTGGATCACCGGTTGCGCGACGGTTTGCAAGCGCCATTCGTATTCGGGCAGCCCGCGCTCGAAGTCGCGCATCGCGAGCCACGCGAGCGCACGGTTCATATGCGCGGACGCGAGATCCGGGCGCAGCCGCAACGCCTGATCGAGCGCGCGCACCGCGGCCGCGTGCGCGCCGAGCGCCTGGTGCGCGGTGCCGAGCGCAAGCCACGCGAGCGCGAATTGCGGATCGAGCCCGACCGCGCGCTCCAGATACGGCAGCGCCTGTTCGGCACGGCCGAGCGCCGCGAGCGCGTTGCCCATGCCATAGATCGCGGGCGGCAGGTTCGGCTGCAGACGCAGCGCCGCTTCAAATGACGCGACTGCCCGCGCATGGCGGCCGGTCGCATCGAACGTATTCGCGAGATTGAAGTGCGCGGCGACGAAGCGCGGCTCGGCGGCGAGCGCGGCCTCGAAGCAGGGCACCGCCTCGTTCGGTCGATCGAGCGCGTTCAGCGACATGCCCATGTTGTTCAGCGCGCCCGCGTGACCGGGGCGCAGCTCGAGCGCGCGCCGGAACGACGCGATCGCGTCCGCGTGACGGCCGAGCGCGTGCAGCGCGTTGCCGAGATTGTTGTGCGACGACGCGTCGTTCGGCTGCAGGCGCAGCGAACGTTCGAACGCATCGGCGGCGTCTTCGTGACGGCCTTGCGACGCGTACGCGTTGCCGAGGTTGTAGTGCGCCATCGGGAAGGTCGGCGCGAGCGTCAGCGCGTTGCGGAACTGCTCGATCGCGGCGTCGATCTGGCCGAGCGCCTTCAGCGCATTGCCGAGGTTCAGCTGCAGCGCCGCGTCTTCGGGGCGCAGATCGACCGCGCGCCGCACCAGCGCCGCGGCTTCTGCGTGCTGGCCCTGCTGGTGGCGCAGCACGCCGAGCAGATGCAGCGCGTCGACGTGGCTGGGGTCGTGGTCGAGCGTGGCGCGGTAGCCGCGTTCGGCGTCGTCGAGGCGGCCGTCACGATGCGCCGCGAACGCGCGGTCAAATACAGGTTGCATGACGGGGAGGGCATTTGGATCAATCAGACTGAGGGCGCATTTTCCCATACTTGCGCAAGCGGCCCGGATTTGCGCGGAGCGTGAGTTCATGGGCAACGACGGATGGAACCCCCGCGCGACCCGTCTTGCCGACGCGCGATTGATGCAGCGCACCCGTGTGCGCAAGAGCGGCGGCGTACACTAGGGTCTGTTTGCATATGGAACGCATTGTTGCCTCCGGAGTTCCGCATGGACGCTGCCGCCTACGACGCGTCGCCGGTGCTGATCGTCGGGGCCGGTCCCACCGGACTTGCCGCAGCGATGAGTCTCGCGCGCGCCCACGTCCCCGTGCGCCTGATCGACAAGGCGCCCCAGCCGAACCCTTACTCGCGCGCGATCGGCATTCAGGCACGCACGCTCGAACTGCTCGAGCAGCATCGACTGGTCGAACCGTTTCTCGAGCTCGGCCATCGCGCTCGCGTGGCGAATCTGTCTTCGAACGGCATGCGGCTTGCGCAGCTCGATTTCGACCCGTTGCACACGCGCTATCCCTATCTGCTGTTTCTCGACCAGTCGGTGACCGAGCGGCTCCTGACCGAGCATCTGGCGACGCTCGGCGTGAAGGTCGAACGCGGCGTCGAGCTCGTGGCGTTCATGCAAGGCTCCGCGAGCGTTCAGGCGACCTTGCGCCGCGCGGACGGCCGCACGGAAGCCATGCGCCCGTCGTATCTGATCGCGGCCGATGGCGCGCACAGTTCGATTCGCCATCGCCTCGACCTGAACTTCGAGGGCAAGACCTTCGACCAGACCTTTCTGCTCGCCGACCTGCACGCCGAAACCGACTGGCCCGACGACGAGTTCCATATCTTCGCGTCGGGCGACGGTCTCGTCGCGCTGTTTCCGATGGGCCACGGCCGCCATCGTCTGATCGCCGATCATGCGGTCGAGCCGTCCGGCAGCGCCGCGCCGCCGGCCCCCGCGGTGCTCGGCGAGCCGCCGCTGGAGCGGGCGCCGGCGCCGTCGCTCGAACAATGCAAGGCGCTGATCGCGCGACGCGTGCGCGAGCGCGTCGACGTCTCGGAGCTGGCGTGGTCGGCGTACTTCCACGTGAACAGCCGGATGGTCGACCGGCTGCGCGTGGGCCGCATCTTCCTCGCCGGCGATGCCGCGCACGTACACAGCCCCGCGGCCGCACAAGGCATGAACACCGGCATCCAGGAAGCGCTCAATCTCGGCTGGAAGCTCGCGCGCGTGATCGGCGGCGCGGCGCCGGATCGTCTGCTCGACACGTACCACGCCGAACGACATCCGATCGAGCGCGAGGTGCTGCGGCAGACCGGTTTCATCACGCAGATGGCCGAGGCCGATCACGGACCGATGAAGCTGCTGCGCGAGCGCGTGATGCCGGTGCTGGCCACGTTCGGTCCGCTGCGCGATGCCGCACGCGCGACGATCAGCGAGCTGTCGATCCAGTACCGGCGCAGTCCGCTGACGCTCGAACGCGTGCTCGACGGCGGCCCGCGCGCGGGCGAGCGCGCACCCGATGCGCTCGTGCACGTCGTCGACGGTCCGCTGGGGCGCGCGCCGGGCGTCGGCTGCATTTTCGATCTGCACGATCCGGCGTTCTTCTCGCTGTTTCTGCTGTTGCCGCCGCTGCCCGTCGATGGCACGCCGCTCGATCCCGCCGCCAAACATGCACCGCCGCCGGACCCCGAAGTAGAAAAGCTCGCCGCCGAGGTCGAGCGGCTGCTGCCGAACGCGGTGCGGATCTGGCGCGTCACCGATACGAGCGGCGACGGCGGCCCGGCGTTGTCCGAATCGTATGGGCGCACGCGGCCGTCGTTTTATCTGGTGCGGCCCGACGGCTACATCAGCGCGCGCGGACGCACCGGCTCGGACCTGCACGGTCTCGTACGGCACTGCGAAGCGTGGTTTACGGTTGGGGGAGAGATCTCGGAACAGGCGACGTTGTGATTGGCGCCGCCTGTTGCGTGGCATGGGCACGCACGCGGCAGCGGATCGCGCCGCCGCGCCTGGTTGATTGGGGGAAACGGCCCGAGCCTAAGCCGCCGGCGCCCGGGCCTGCGCCGGCGTCAACTTTTCGCGATACCTGACGATCGCCTCGCGCGTGAAGTCCGATAGCGCGATGTCATACGTGTCCGGCGCTTCGTCGAGCGTCGCGAGCAGCGCGCGCCGCATGCGCGGCTCCCAGAAGCGGCGGATGTGTTCGGCGACGCCGGTCAGCGCTTCCTCGTGATCGGGCATCGACTCGAAGAAGTCGCCGATCCGGTTCGCCATGTCGATCAGATTCCGATTGTCCATGGCTCGTCTCACTTGCCCGCGGTGACGGCCGCGGCCGCATTGGCCGGTTCGCGCTGCTTCAGCAGTTCGAGCTGTTCGCTATTGAAGCGCGAATAGTCCTTCTGCCATTGCGACGGCTGCTCGACCGGCATCACCTGCACCGCGGTCACCTTGTATTCGGGGCAGTTGGTCGCCCAGTCGGAGCTGTCGGTCGTGATCACGTTCGCGCCCGATTCGGGGAAGTGGAACGTCGTATAGACGACGCCCGGCTGCATCCGCTCCGTCACCTTCGCGCGCAACACGGTTTGCCCCGCGCGCGATTCGATGCCGACCCAGTCGCCGGTTTTGATGCCGCGTTCCTCGGCATCGTGCGGATGCAGTTCGAGCCGGTCTTCGTCATGCCAGCGCGAATTCTCGGTGCGGCGCGTCTGCGCGCCGACGTTGTACTGCGACAGAATGCGCCCGGTCGTCAGCAGCAACGGATACTTGCGCGTGACCTTCTCCGGCGATGCGATGAACTTCGTGATCACGAACCTGCCCTTGCCGCGCACGAAGGTGTCGACGTGCATCGTCGGCGTGCCGTCGGGCGCGTCCTCGTTGCATGGCCACTGGATGCTGCCCATTTCGTCGATCTTCCGGTACGACACGCCGTGGAAGGTCGGTGTGAGCCGCGCGATTTCGTCCATGATCTCGGACGGATGCGTGTAGTCCATCTCGTAGCCGAGCGCGCGCGACAGCAACTGCGTGACTTCCCAGTCCGCGTAGCCGCCGAGCGGCGGCATCACCTTGCGCACGCGCGAGATGCGGCGCTCGGCATTGGTGAACGTGCCGTCCTTTTCGAGGAACGACGAGCCGGGCAGCAGCACGTGTGCATACTTGGCGGTCTCGTTCAGGAAGATGTCCTGCACGACGATGCATTCCATCGACGACAGCGCCGCCGCCACATGATGCGTGTTCGGGTCCGACTGCACGATGTCCTCGCCCTGGCAGTACAGACCCTTGAAACTGCCGTGCAGCGCGGCGTCGAACATGTTCGGAATGCGCAGGCCAGGTTCCGGTTGCAGTGTGACGGCCCAGGCGTTTTCGAACTGCGTGCGCACGAGCGGATCGCCGATGTGACGATAGCCGGGCAGCTCGTGCGGGAACGAGCCCATGTCGCACGAACCCTGCACGTTGTTCTGGCCGCGCAGCGGATTCACGCCGACACCTTCGCGGCCGATGTTGCCGGTCGCCATCGCCAGGTTCGCGATGCCGATCACCATCGTCGAGCCTTGCGCGTGTTCGGTGACGCCGAGGCCGTAGTAGATCGCGGCGTTGCCGGCGCTCGCGTAGATGCGCGCGGCTTCGCGTACCTGTTGCGCGGGCACGCCGGTCGCCGCTTCGGTCGCTTCCGGCGAGTTCTCCGGCAGCGCGACGAAATCGCGCCACTGTTCGAACGCGCGGGTTTCGCAGCGCTCGGCCACAAACGCTGCGTCGAGCAGGCCTTCAGTGACGATCACATGCGCGAGCGCGTTGACGATCGCGACGTTGGTGCCGGGCCGCAATTGCAGATGGTGCGACGCCTTCACGTGCGGCGTATCGACGATATCGATCCGGCGCGGATCGACGACGATCAGTTTCGCACCCTCGCGCACGCGCCGCTTCAGACGCGAGGCGAACACCGGGTGGCCATCGGTCGGATTCGCGCCGATCACCATGATCACGTCGGCTTTGTCGACGGAGGCGAACGTCTGCGTGCCGGCCGATTCGCCGAGCGTCGTCTTCAGACCATAGCCAGTCGGCGAGTGGCAGACGCGCGCGCAGGTGTCGACGTTGTTGTTACCGAACGCGGCGCGCACGAGCTTCTGCACGAGGTAGGTTTCCTCGTTCGTGCAACGCGACGACGTGATGCCGCCGATCGAATCGCGCCCATGCTTCGCCTGGATGCGACGGAATTCCGATGCCGCGTACGAGATCGCTTCGTCCCAGCTGACTTCGCGCCACGGGTCGGTGATCGTCGCGCGGATCATCGGCTTTTTGATGCGGTCCTTGTGCGTCGCGTAGCCCCACGCGAAGCGGCCCTTCACGCATGCATGACCCTCGTTGGCCTGGCCGTTCTTGTGCGGCACCATCCGCACGACCTGGTTGCCCTTCATCTCTGCCTTGAACGAGCAGCCGACGCCGCAATAGGCACAGGTGGTGACGACCGAGTGCTCGGGCTGGCCGAGCATCACGACGGACTTTTCCTGCAAGGTCGCGGTCGGGCACGCGGCCACGCAGGCGCCGCACGACACGCACTCCGATTCCATGAACGGCTGGTTCTCGCTGGCCGCGACGCGAGATTCGAAGCCGCGTCCGGTGATCGTCAGCGCGAACGTGCCCTGGGTTTCCTCGCACGCGCGCACGCAGCGATTGCAGACGATGCACTTCGCCGGGTCGTACGTGAAGTACGGATTCGATTCGTCCTTCTGGTCCTTCAGATGATTCGCGCCGTCGAAGCCGTAGCGCACTTCGCGCAGGCCGGTCACGCCCGCCATGTCCTGCAGTTCGCAGTCGCCGTTGGCGGGGCAGGTCAGGCAATCGAGCGGATGGTCGGAGATGTACAGCTCCATCACGTTGCGACGCAGCGACTGCAGACGGTCGGTCTGCGTGCGCACCTTCATGCCGGCTTCGACCGGCGTCGTGCACGAGGCCGGATAGCCGCGCCGTCCTTCGATTTCGACGAGACACAGGCGGCATGAGCCGAACGGTTCGAGCGAATCGGTCGCGCACAGCTTCGGCACGTTGACGCCAGCTTCAGCCGCCGCGCGCATCACCGACGTGCCCGCCGGTACGGTCACCGCCTGGCCGTCGATTTCGAGCGTCACGTCGACGTCCGAGTGGCGGGCGGGGGTGCCGTAGTCGGTGTCGTCGGCGAACGCGTTGGCGGCGCGTGGCAGGGCTTGCGACTTGCACGCGCAGTTGCCTGAGCCGCAGCCGCCCCCCAGGGGGACTTCCTTCGGGGCGCCGGCAGGGGAGTTGAACTGGTCGGACATGGTGAACTCCTGGAGTCAGGCCGCGGCCGCTTTGGTGGCGTGGTCGGCAGTGGGATCGGCGGCGAGACCGAAGTCTTCAGGGAAATGATCGAGCGCGGACAGCACCGGATAGGGCGTCATGCCGCCCATCGCGCACAGCGAGCCGGCTACCATCGTGTCGCACAGATCGCGCAGCAATTGCACCTGACGCGTCGATGTGTCGCCGCTGCGAATCCGCGCGATCACCTCGACGCCGCGCGTCGAGCCGATCCGGCACGGTGTGCATTTGCCGCACGATTCGAGCGCACAGAAGTGCATTGCGTATTGCGCGAGCTCGGCGAGGTTCGAGGTGTCGTCATGTACGACGAGACCGCCGTGGCCGATCACCGCGCCGATCGCCGCATACGCCTCGTAGTCCATCGGAATGTCCCACTGGCTTGGCGGCAGATAGGTGCCGAGCGGACCGCCGACCTGCACCGCGCGCGCCGGCCGGCCGCTCGCGGTGCCGCCGCCGAAGTCGTCGAGCAGTTGGCGCAATGTCACGCCGAACGCGAGTTCGACGAGGCCGCCTCGCTTGATGTTGCCGGCCAGTTGGAACGGCAGCGTGCCACGCGAGCGGCCCATGCCGAAGTCTTTATAGAACGAGGCGCCGCGCGCGAAGATGATCGGCGCGGTGGCGAGCGTGATCGCGTTGTTGATCACGGTGGGCTGGCCATAGAGACCCACGAGTGCGGGCACCGGCGGCTTTGCGCGGACGATGCCGCGCTTGCCTTCGAGCGATTCCAGCATCGCGGTTTCCTCGCCGCACACATACGAGCCCGCGCCTTTCGCGACGAACAGCTCGAAACGCTGCCCGCTCGAGAGCACGCTGTCGCCGAGCCAGCCGGCTGTGCGCGCACGGGCGATGGCAGCTTCGAGCGTCGCGATCGAGTGCGGGTATTCGCTGCGCACATAGATGTAGCCGACGGTCGCGCCGGTCACGACGCCGGCGATGATCATGCCTTCGATGAGCACGTACGGATCGCTTTCCATCACGAGACGATCGGAGAAGGTGCCGGAATCGCCTTCGTCGGCATTGCAGACGACATACTTCTGCGCGGCTTTCGCGCCGCGCACCGTGCGCCACTTGATGCCGGCCGGGAAGGCCGCGCCGCCGCGGCCGCGCAGACCGGATTCGATCAGCGCTTCGCAGGCGGCATCGGCGTCGGTTTGCAGGGCGTTGCGTAGGCCTTCGAGGCCGCCGTGCGCGACGTAATCGTCGATGGACAGCGGGTCGGTGATGCCGATCCGCGCGAAGGTCAGGCGCTGCTGCTTCTTCAGATACGGAATCTCGTCGACCACGCCGACGCGCCGCGCATGCTCGCCACCCTCGACGAAGCCCGCGTCGAACAACGCGGCGACGTCTTCCACGTCGACATTCGCATAGCCGATGCGGCCTTCGGGCGTCGCAACTTCGACGAGCGGTTCGAGCCACAGCAACCCGCGCGAACCGTTGCGGATCAGTTCGATCGCAATGTCGCGGCGCGCGGCTTCGCTGGCGATGGCTTCGGCCAGCGCATCGGCGCCGAGCGCGAGCGCCGAGGAATCTCGCGGAACATAGATGCGCGTCATGCCGGCACCTCCGCGCGTTTGCGGGCAGCGGCGAACAGGGCGTCGAATTTTTGCGGCGACACGCGCGCGTGCAGCGTGCCGTTGAGCATCATCGCCGGCGACAGCGCGCATTGGCCGAGGCAGTACACCGATTCGAGTTCCACCGTTGCGCCGTCATGGTGACCGGTGTCGAAGCGGCATCCGGTGTGCGCCTCGATCTGCTGGGCAAGCGCCTCGGTGCCCATGCTGCGGCACGCTTCGGCGCGGCACAGCTGCACCGTGACGGGCGCGGCAGGCGAGGTGCGAAAGTGATGGTAGTAAGTGATGACGCCGTGCACTTCCGCTCGCGACAGGTTCAGCGCACGGGCGAGCGGTCCGACCGCCGCGGGTGGCACAAAGCCGAGTTCGTCCTGGATCGCGTGCAGGATCGTGATGAGTGTGCGGCCCGGCTGCGCGTGACGTTGCACGAGCTGATCCGGCGCCGTGGCGAGAGAATCGTCCAAAGGGGGGCTCCTCCGAAGCGATATATGCACTTGTTATTCATAATGCATGCACGTATGCTTCGCTTATTCGATATGGTATAGCCGAAAGATAGGCGGGCCGACCGGCGCGCGCAATAGGAAACAGTCAAACATATATGGTCAGGATCGAATGTCAGGTCGAGCTGGTGGTGAAGGGCGCGGACGGCCGCGAGGCCAGCCTGTCTGACGTAGTGCCGCTGCTCGCGCTCGTCGATGAATCTGGCAGCATTGCGCAGGCCGCGGCGCTTAAGGGTTTGTCCTATCGGCACGCATGGGGCTTGCTGCGCAGCATCGAGGAGCGGTTTGGTGGTCCTCTGATCGCGAAAGAGCGTGGGCGCGGCTCGGTGTTGTCCGAGCTCGGTCACGCGGTGCTGCGCGGGCAGCGGCTCTGCGGCGAGCGGCTCGACGGCAATTTGCAGGCGCTCGCGAGCGAAGTGGCGAGCGATCTGAACCGCTGGCTTGCGCCCCCCGCCGATGACGTGCGCATCCACGCGTCGCACGGTTACGCGGTGGCTGCGCTTGTTACGGCGCTGGTCGCCAACGATCTGCCGGTCGAGATCAAGTACCGCGACAGCGCCGAGGCGGTCAGTGCGCTCGCGCGCGGCGAGTGCGATCTGGCGGGCTTTCATCTGCCGCTCGGCGAGTTCCGCGCGGTGTGCGCCGATACCTACCGGCGCTGGCTCGATCCGCAACGCCATGTGCTCGTGCATCTGACCCGACGCAAGCAGGGTCTGTTCATCGGCAAGGGCAATCCGAAGCGGATCGGCGGGCTCGGCGATCTGGCGCGCGACGACATCCGTTTCGTCAACCGCCAGCCGGGCTCGGGTACGCGGATGCTGCTCGATCTCGCGCTGCGACAGGTCGGTGTGGACCCGGACCGCGTCAACGGCTATGCATCGACCGAGCTGACGCACTCGGCGATCGCGGCGTTCGTCGCGAGCGGCATGGTGGACATAGGCTTCGGCGTCGAACCGGCCGCGCATCATTTCGGGCTCGACTTCATTCCGATCGTCGACGAGGACTATTACTTCGCGTGCGATCGCGCGCACCTCTCTCGCGCGCCGCTCGCGACGGTGATCAACCTGTTGCGCGGCAGCGCGTTTCACCAACGCGTCGAGCAACTCGCCGGCTACGATCCGTGCGACTGCGGCAGGCTCGTCGATCTGGATGAGGGGCTCGGCGGCGCGCTCGCGTAACGGCGGAGTAAGAGCCTGTAACCAGAAAAGCGGTGGCGCTCGGCGTGCGCGGCTGCGCAGCGCGCCGGTTTCGGCTACTCTCTTGGCTTCGTATCCGCCTTTACCGCGCGCCAAGCTGCGCTGAACCGACATGAAATCTCTTCTCCATGCATGTGCCGCTGCTGCCGCGGCTGGTGTGCTCTGTGCCACCGTCTCCGTCGCTTACGCGCAAAATTCGCCTGGCGTGCCGGGTGGCATCCTGACCGACGAATTCCGCATTAACGAGCATCCGCAGATGCCGTTCGCCGCGTCCGCCCCGTCGGACAAGTATCAGCACGGCCAACGTTCGAAGGCGCGCAAGCGCGGCGACATGGGAGATCCGAATGGCTGCAATCTGCAGTGCCCGAAAGACGAATAAGAATTGGCTCGGGCTTCGCTCGAGCTTCGAGGTTTGACGCAACGCCGGCCCTTGGGTCGGCGTTGTGCTTTGTGGCGGGGGCGATGGCGGCCCAGTTGCCGGCTGGAGTGGCTTCTTATGGCCTGGCGATGTGCCAGATTTCCTTGAAACCGTCCCCCTTTGCATCGCCCGCCTGCTTGTCGGTCGGCGCCGCCGTGGCCGCCGGCCAGTTGCTCATGCAGCCGCTGACGCCGGGCCTGGTGTCCTTGTCGAACGTGTGGAGCGTCATGCCGTCAGCGGTGACGAAGCGGCCGTCGGACAGTTTGGGCGGATCGGCAAAGGCACCGGGCGTGTAGAACGGGGAGTGCGAGCGGGGCCAGCAGAGCGATGGTCTTGCGCATGACGCAGGCTCCTGTTTTGGCGACGTGGTTGACGAATCACGACTCGCTTCGAGCTACGAGTATAAGCAACGGCCGCGGATTTACCGGGGCGTGTTGTGCGTCCCCGTTGAGTGAAGGGGAGATGTGTGGCCGGCCCGCAAAGCGTCGCAGACGGTGCCGAAAATAAAAAACCCCGGCAGCGTTACGCTACCGGGGTTTTTTGGGGCCGTTCATCGCGAACGTTCCAGGTATTTGGTGGAGGCGGCGGGAATCGAACCCGCGTCCAGAAGTCCTCTACGACCAGTTCTACATGTTTAGTTCTGTCTTTTGATTTAACCGCAGCGACGCGGACGAACACGCTGCGCTACGGCGATTCACTAAATTTTCGACCCGGACGTCGTGACGCCGCCAAGGCTTAACTGACGTATATGACCTCTGTCGGTATTGCTACCGGTCTTGCGACACTAGCCCGTCAGTGAACTAGGCAGAGGACGGCGGCCCTTAGGCTGCCAGTGCGAACGTATCGTCGTTTGCAGTTACGTTTTTCCCATTGATTAACGAGGTGACGGGTCCTCGACATGCCCTAGCCGCTTCGCAACCCCTGTCGAAACCAGGTCGCCCCCGCGGTTCGTTGCTCATATATGTGAGCCAAAGGAGATTTTACAATAGATCGAGGGCTGCGTCGTGCGTCTTTGGTGGCTGCTGAATGGTGCAACATGGTTAACAAGAGTGCGGGCCGGGACCTTCAACCGATCTGTCTGACTTTGTCAGCCGATGTCGCGCAGCAGGGTTTGCAACTCGGCCGTCGATTCTACGACGTGTTGCGCGTGCCACCGTGTCGGCGGAATGTCGTTGCCGCAATAGCCGTACGCCGCGGCGACGGTCTTCATGCCGGCGGCAAAACCGGCCTGCACGTCGCGCAGATCGTCGCCGATATAGACGACGCGCTCCGGCGCGATGTCCAGCTCACGCGCCGCGTGCAGCAATGGCGCGGGGTGCGGCTTCGAATGCGGGGTCGTGTCGCCGCTCACCACGCAGCCGGCGCGCTCCTCGAGCCCGAGTTGCGCGACGAGCGGCTCGGTAAGCCGCGCGACCTTGTTCGTGACGATGCCCCAGCGCACGCCGCGCGCGTCGAGTTCGTCGAGCACTTCCGCGATACCCGGAAAGAGCGTCGTCTCGATGCACAGATCTGCTTCGTAGTTCGCGAGAAACTCCTCGCGCATCGATGCGAATTCGTGATGATCGGGCCCGATGCCGAACGCCCCGCAGATCAGTCCGCGCGCTCCGGCTGAAGCCAGCGGGCGCAGCTTCTCGAGCGGCACCATCTCGAGCCCCCGGTCGTGGCGCATCTTGTTGACGGCGGCCGCGAGGTCGGGCGCCGTGTCGGCAAGCGTGCCGTCGAGGTCGAAAAGCACGGCGAGGCAAAAGCCGAGCGTGTCGTCGTTGTCTTCGCGTTGCGGCAGGGGAGTCGGGTCGCTCATTGTTCGTTTCGGATACGGCGGATCGGGGCGGTTCGGGCAATTCAGACGTCGCGGCGACAGGCGAGCATATAGTTGACGCTCGTGTCGGACGACAGCGCGAAAAGCTTGCTGAGCGGGTTGTACACGATGCCCTTGATGTCCGCCGTGCGCAGCTCGGCGGCGCGCACGAAGCCGGCGAGCTCCGACGGGCGGATGAAGCGCGCGTAGTCGTGCGTGCCCATCGGCAGCATTCGCGCGATGTATTCGGCGCCGATCACCGCGAACAGATACGACTTGACATTGCGGTTCAGCGTGGAGAAAAACACCCAGCCGCCCGGCTTCACGAGATTCTTGCAGGCCTCGACGATCGCGGCCGGCCTGGGCACGTGCTCGAGCATTTCCATGCAGGTGACCACGTCATAGGTGCCCGGTTCGCGTGCGGCCAGCGCCTCAGCCGCGATTTCTTCGTAATCGACGGTTACACCGCTTTCAAGACTGTGAAGATCGGCGACACCGAGTGCCTGGGTCGACAGATCGATGCCCTTCACATGAGCGCCCAAACCTGCCATCGATTCCGACAGGATGCCGCCGCCGCAGCCGATATCGAGCACCTTTTTGCCGGCGAGATGGGCGTGGGCGTCGATCCAGCTTAGACGAATCGGATTCAGTTCGTGCAGCGGCTTGAATTCGGCGTTCGGGTCCCACCAACGATGCGCGAGGTCGCTGAATTTCTGTAGTTCGTGAGGATCGGCGTTGGTCATGGTGAAGGCTGCCTCGATGAAAGCGGTGAGCGGACGCTCGAGGATAAACCCTGAGTATATAGGGCGAGAGAAAGAGCGGCAAAAGCGCGTCGGGTAGCGGGCGCTGATGCAAGCTGCGAGCCGCTGGTAGCGGAGCGGGACGCTCCTGCGTCGCGCATCACGTCAGGTCGCGGTACCCGCGCATAAAAAAAGCCCCGCCGAAGCGGGGCTTTCGATACTGCGGTAATTTTCCAGCTTACTGCTTCGGCGTACCGACAACTTCGACTTCCACGCGGCGGTCCGGTGCGAGGCAGGCGATGAGTTGCTTGCGGTTCTTCTGGTTGCAACCGGTGGTAACCGGGTTGCGCGGACCCTTGCCTTCCGTGTAAATACGGTTGGCTTCGACGCCCTTGCTGACCAGGAAGGCCTTCACAGCTTGAGCACGACGCAGCGACAGACGGTCGTTGTAGGCGACGGAACCGATACGGTCGGTGTGGCCCGTAGCGACGACGACTTCGAGGTTGATGCCCTGGATCTTCGATGCCAGTTCGCTCAGACGTTCCTTGCCGGCCGGCTTCAGGATTGCCTTGTCGAAGTCGAACAGCGCATCAGCTTGATACGTAATCTTTTCGCTGGAGATAGCCGGAGGCGGAGGGACCGGTGCCGGCGGGGTCGGAGCCTGAGCAACCAGAGCGCCGTCGCACTTGGCGTTAGCCGTTGCGGGCGTCCAGAATGCATCGCGCCAGCAAAGCTCGTTCGTGCCGTTCATCCACACGTATTCGCCAGTACCATTCACCCAGTTGTCGTTGGTAGCTTGTCGCGACGCCGGCACCGACTGCGCCATGGCGGATGCAGCCATAACTGCGGTAGCTGCAATGAACGCGAGCTTTGAAAGTTTATTCATATTTCTCCTCTCGAAATTGAGATTACCGCAGGTTTACTGCGAGCCTGTTGACGAAGACCAGTCATACATTGCTCGAAGTATAACATTGGTGCGGAACAAAAACCGTTTGTGTAGACTTCGAGCAGTGTCTGACTCTTTGTGCGTTGGCATTTTGCCATATCGTTCCCTTCCGACGAAAAAAAAATCCGCCCCCGATCAAATCCCCCTCCAATTGTGGTGCATGCGCAACAAATGTTTTCGTCTGAGCGGTCCGCCGGCTCTGGCTGAGCGGCGAATTGGTCCCACGCAGGAATCGAGCCTGACGAGACTGAAATTGTGTGATCGGCGAGGTGTTGGCGGGCGCCCCTCTAATATGTATACGTACCTTCGTCGGGCGTGGATTCGTGGCATGTTAGAATCGCGTGATGCGTTGCGCCTGCAATGCTTACGCGAAGAAGCGGCGAAACCCGCCTTCGCACGTAAAAGATACGGATAATGGATCAATTCGCCAAAGAGACTCTGCCAATCTCCCTTGAGGAGGAAATGCGCCGTTCGTATCTCGATTACGCGATGAGCGTGATCGTAGGGCGAGCGCTTCCCGATGTCCGCGATGGCCTGAAGCCGGTGCACCGGCGCGTGCTGTTCGCGATGCACGAGCTGAACAACGACTGGAACCGCGCCTACAAGAAGTCGGCGCGTATCGTCGGCGACGTCATCGGTAAATACCATCCGCACGGCGACACCGCTGTCTACGACACGATCGTACGGATGGCGCAGGACTTCTCGCTGCGCTACATGCTCGTCGACGGCCAGGGGAACTTCGGTTCCGTCGACGGCGACAACGCCGCGGCGATGCGTTACACCGAAATCCGCATGGCGAAGATCGGCCACGAACTGCTGGCCGATATCGACAAGGAAACGGTCGACTTCGTGCCGAACTACGACGGCAGCGAGAACGAGCCGGCCATCCTGCCCGCGCGCATCCCTAATCTGCTGATCAATGGCTCGTCCGGCATCGCGGTCGGCATGGCGACCAATATCCCGCCGCACAACCTCAATGAAGTCGTCGACGCGTGTCAGCATCTGCTGAAAAACCCGGAAGCGACGATCGACGAGCTGATCGAGATCATCCCCGCGCCCGACTTCCCGACCGCCGGCATCATCTACGGCGTGGCCGGCGTGCGCGACGGCTATCGGACCGGTCGCGGCCGCGTCGTGATGCGCGCGCTGACGCACTTCGAGGAAATCGACCGCGGCCAGCGCATGGCGATCATTGTCGATGAACTGCCCTATCAGGTGAACAAGCGCTCGCTGCTCGAGCGCATCGCCGAGCTCGTCAACGAGAAGAAGCTCGAAGGCATTTCCGACATCCGCGACGAATCCGACAAGAGCGGCATGCGCGTCGTGATCGAGCTGAAGCGCGGCGAAGTGCCCGAGGTCGTGCTGAACAATCTGTACAAGGCGACCCAGCTTCAGGACACGTTCGGTATGAACATGGTCGCGCTCGTCGACGGCCAGCCGAAGCTCCTGAATCTGAAGGAAATGCTGACGTGCTTCCTGTCGCATCGCCGGGAAGTGCTGACGCGGCGCACCGTCTACGAACTGCGCAAGGCGCGCGAACGTGGTCACGTGCTCGAAGGTCTCGCGGTTGCGCTCGCGAACATCGACGAATTCATCGCGCTCATCAAGGCCGCGCCGACACCACCGATCGCCAAGCAGGAGCTGATGTCGCGCGCGTGGGATTCGTCGCTCGTGCGCGAAATGCTGTCACGCGCCGAGTCGGAAAACGCGTCGGCGGGCGGTCGCGAAGCTTATCGTCCGGAGGGACTGAACCCGTCGTTCGGCATGCAGACCGACGGCCTTTACCGTCTGTCCGATACGCAGGCGCAGGAAATCCTGCAGATGCGCCTGCAGCGACTGACCGGTCTCGAGCAAGACAAGATCATCGGCGAATACCGCGACGTGATGGCGCAGATCGCTGACCTGCTGGACATTCTGGCTCGCCCGGAACGCATTTCGGCGATCATCGTCGGCGAACTCACGTCCATCAAGGCCGAATTCGGCGATGCGCGTCGCTCGAAGATCGAGTTGAACGCGACCGAGCTGAACACCGAAGACCTGATCACGCCGCAGGAAATGGTCGTGACGATGTCGCACGCGGGCTACGTGAAATCGCAACCGTTGTCCGAATATCGAGCCCAGAAGCGCGGTGGTCGTGGCAAGCAGGCCACTTCCATGAAGGAAGACGACTGGATCGACACGCTGTTCATTGCCAATACGCACGACCACATCCTGTGCTTCTCGAACCGCGGCCGTGTGTACTGGGTCAAGGTCTACGAAGTGCCGCAGGGTTCGCGCAATTCGCGCGGCCGGCCGATCGTCAATATGTTCCCGCTGCAAGAAGGCGAAAAGATCACGGTCGTGCTGCCGGTCAAGGAGTTCTCGGCCGACAAGTTCGTGTTCATGGCGACCGCGTTGGGAACGGTAAAAAAGACGCCGCTGGAAGCATTTAGCCGGCCGTTGCGCAAGGGTATTATTGCGGTCGGTCTCGATGAGGGCGATTACCTGATCGGCGCCGCGATCACCGACGGCCAGCACGACGTGATGCTGTTCTCGGATTCGGGCAAGGCAGTGCGCTTCGACGAAAACGACGTGCGTCCGATGGGCCGCGAGGCGCGCGGCGTGCGCGGCATGCAACTCGAGGACGGCCAGAACGTGATCGCGTTGCTGGTGGCCGGCGACGAGCAGCAGTCGGTGCTCACCGCAACCGAGAACGGCTACGGCAAGCGCACCCCAATCACCGAGTACACGCGTCACGGCCGCGGCACGAAGGGCATGATCGCAATCCAGACGTCGGAGCGTAACGGCAAGGTCGTTGCCGCGACGCTCGTGGACCCGGAAGCGCAGATCATGCTGATTACCACTACGGGCGTGCTGATTCGCACGCGCGTGTCGGAAATTCGCGAAATGGGACGCGCAACGCAAGGTGTTACACTCATCAGCCTTGACGAAGGGACCAAGCTGTCCGGTCTGCAGCAGGTAGCGGAGGCCGAGGGCGAGTCGGAAAGCGATTCCGACGGCTCCGCTGAAGGTGATAACGGCGGTGAGGGCGGCGGCGCGGCTTGATCCGTGCCAGCGGCTTTCAGTCTCAGTTAATACGTTGAAGCTACGCTGCGGGTCACGGCGTATCGGGCCGGTACGCTTCCCGTGTGGCGTGCAGTTCAAGTTAATTTCTCTTAGGGAGTAGTGATGCAAAAACGATTCAAACAACTGATGTTGCTGGCTGCCATCGTGCCGACCTTCGCCATGGCTCAAGCGCTGCAGAACCAGGCGCCTGCGGCTCCGGCTGCCGCAGCAGCACCGGTTGATCCGGCCAAGCAAGCTGCCATCAAGGAGCTGCTCGACGCCATCGATGCGCAGAAGCTGGTTGGCGCAATCGGCAACAGCGCGCAGATGCAGGCCAAGCAGCTCGTTCCGGCAATCCTGTCGGACGCGCTGACCGAGAACAAGACGATGACGGACAAGCAGAAGCAGGCCGCCGTGCCGACGCTGCAAAAGAACGCGGTGCCGAAGCTGGTGGACAGCGCGGGCCAGGTGTTCGCGACCGACTCTTTCCGTCAGGACGCGATGCAATCTCAGTACGACGCGTACGCGAAGTACTACAGCACGTCGGAAATCAAGGATCTGACCACGTTCTACAAGAGCCCGACCGGTCGCAAGTTCATCCAGGTGCAAGACCAGGTTGGCCGCGACGTCGTGAACGGTCTGATGCAGAAGTACATGCCGGAATCGATCAAGGCAACGCGTGACCAGGCCGACAAGGAAGTCGCATCGGTCAAGCCGGCTGCCAAGTAAATTCCGCTCGCAGGCTGCGCTGATCAGCCGGCCTGTCGTCGCGCCCGCTGGGCCACCCGGCGTGGCGGGTTGGCGGCGACAATGCGATAATGGTCGTTTGCGCACTGGCGCAGACGGCCATTATCTTTTTCGGCGAGCCATTTCGCAGCTCTTTTCGCCGATTCCCGCGCGACTTCGTTATTTCGCGCCCGCTTCCAGGACCTCACATGCGCGTCTTTAATTTCTCCGCCGGCCCGGCGGCCATGCCTGAAGAAGTGCTGCGCCAGGCAGCCGACGAGATGCTGAATTGGCAAGGCAGTGGTATGAGCGTGATGGAAATGAGCCATCGCGGCAAGGAATTCATGTTGATCCACGAGGAAGCGCTGACCGATCTGCGCGAGTTGCTGCAGGTGCCGGCAAGCCACCGCATCCTGTTTCTGCAGGGCGGCGGCCTCGGCGAAAACGCGATCGTGCCGATGAACCTGCTCGGCTCGAAACCGCGCGCGGATTTCGTCATCACCGGCTCGTGGTCGGAGAAATCGTTCAAGGAAGCGCAGAAATACGGCAGCGTGCATCTCGCCGCGACCGGCAAGACAGCCGAGGGCTTCACCCGCGCGCCGGCGCGCTCGGAATGGCAGCTGTCGGACGATCCGGCTTACGTGCACTTGTGCACCAACGAGACCATTCACGGCGTCGAAACCTTCGAGATTCCCGACCTCGGCGATACTCCGCTCGTCGCGGACGCGTCGTCGCATATCCTGTCGCGCCCGATGGACATCGCCAAATACGGCGTGCTATTCGGCGGTGCGCAGAAGAACATCGGCATGGCCGGCGTGACGGTCGTGATCGTGCGTGAGGACATGCTCGATCGCGCGATGCCGATCTGCCCGTCGGCGTTCGAATGGAAGACCGTCGCCGAGAACAATTCGATGTACAACACTCCGCCCACCTACGCGATCTATATCGCCGGGCTCGTGTTCAAGTGGTTGAAGAAGCAGGGCGGCCTCCTGGCGATGGAGGCACGCAACCTCGAAAAATCGAAGCTGCTGTACGACACGATCGACTCGAGCAGCTTCTATCTGAACAAGGTCGAGCGTGGCTCGCGCTCCCGGATGAACGTACCGTTCTTTCTCGCCGACGAGTCGCGCAACGAAGATTTCCTGTCCGGCGCGAAAGCGCGGGGATTGGTGCAGCTAAAGGGCCACAAGTCCGTCGGCGGCATGCGGGCGTCGATTTATAACGCCGTCCCGCTCGAAGGCGTCAAAGCGCTTGTCGAATACATGAAGGAATTCGAACAGCGCAGTGCCTGAGCCACACTGACCGGCAGGCGTGCGCATCTTTTCCAGCATTTACCCGGCAAAGCCGTTTTACGCATGGACGACGAACTCAATACACGACTCAAACCTCTGCGCGATCGCATCGACGCGCTCGACGCGCAGCTGATCGCGCTCCTGAACCAGCGCGCGTCGGTCGCGCTCGAAGTCGGGGAGGTCAAGAAGCATTTCAACGCACCGGTGTTCCGACCCGAGCGCGAGATGCAGGTGATCGCGCGCCTGCAGGAGATGAGCGCGGGGCCGCTTGCGGACGAACACATCAGCGCGATCTGGCGCGAGATCATGGCCGCAAGCCGCGCGCTCGAAAAGACCATCAAGGCCGCGTACCTCGGGCCCGTCGGCACCTATAGCGAACAGGCGATGCATGAGTACTTCGGTCAGTCGATCGAAGGGCTGCCGTGCCCGTCGATCGATGAAGTGTTCCGCTCGGTCGAGGCGGGCGCCGCCGACTACGGGGTCGTGCCGGTCGAGAATTCGACCGAAGGCGCGGTGTCGCGCACGCTGGATCTGCTGCTGCAAACGCAGCTGACCATCGGCGGCGAACTCGCATTGCCGATTCATCACAACCTGCTCACGCAAAACGGGCTCGCCGGCGTCACGCGCGTGTGCGCGCACGCCCAGGCGCTCGCGCAATGCCAGCGCTGGCTGTCGACCAACGCGCCGCATCTCGAGCGCCAGGCGGTGTCGAGCAACGCGGAAGCTGCACGGATGGCAGCCGAAGATCCGACCGTCGCGGCCATCGCCGGCGACCGCGCCGCGATCCACTACGGCCTGCAGGTCACCAACGCGCTGATCCAGGACGATCCGCACAACCGCACACGCTTCGTCATGATCGGCAAGCAGCCGACCGGTCCGAGCGGCTACGACCAGACCTCGCTGATTGTGTCGGTCGTGAACGAACCCGGTGCGATGGTCAAGCTGCTCGAGCCGCTGGCGCGCCACGGCGTGTCGATGACGCGTTTCGAATCGCGCCCGGCGCGCGTCGGCACGTGGGAGTACTACTTCTATATCGACGTCGAAGGCCATCGCGACGACCCGGCCGTGGCCGCCGCGCTCGCCGGGCTCGGCGAGAAGGCCGCGTTCCTGAAAATACTCGGCTCGTATCCGCGCGCCCGGTAAGGGCCGGCAGCGCAGTCCGGGCGGCGCCAAGTGCACTGCCCGAACGCATATTTCACGATCCATCGTCGTTCGGAGATTTTCATGACAGCGTCTTTCGGCCCTTCCTATGTGCGTGCGATCGCGCCGTACATCGCCGGCAAGCCGATTTCGGAAGTGGCCCGCGAGTTTGGTCTCGACGAGGCGAGCATCGTGAAGCTGGCATCGAACGAGAATCCGCTCGGCATGCCGGAATCCGCGCAGCGCGCGATGGCGCAGGCGATCGCCGACCTCGGCCGCTATCCGGACTCGAACGGTTTCGAACTGAAGGCGGCGCTCGCCGCGCGCTACGGCGTGCCGGCCGAGTGGATCACGCTCGGCAACGGCAGCAATGACATCCTCGAACTCGCCGCGCACGCGTTCGTCGAGAAGGGCCAGGCGGTAGTGTTCTCGGAGTATTCGTTCGCGGTCTATGCGCTCGCAACGCAAGGCGTCGGCGCGCGCGCGATCGTCGTGCCGGCCGTGCACTATGGTCACGACCTCGACGCGATGCTTGCCGCGATCGACGACGACACGCGTCTCGTGTTCGTCGCCAATCCGAACAATCCGACCGGTACGTTCGTCGACGGTCCGACGCTCGAGGCGTTTCTCGGCAAATTGCCGCGCCATGTGGTCGTCGTGCTCGACGAGGCGTACACCGAGTATCTGTCGGCGGACAAGCGCTATAACTCGATCGACTGGGTGCGCCGCTATCCGAACCTGCTGGTGTCGCGCACTTTCTCGAAGGCGTTCGGCCTGGCGGGCCTGCGTATCGGCTTCGCGATCGCGCAGCCCAGCTTGACCGATCTGCTGAATCGACTGCGTCAGCCGTTTAACGTCAATACGCTCGCGCAGGCCGCGGCGATTGCGGCACTGAACGACAGCGCATTTCTGGAAAAGAGCGCGGCGCTGAACGCGCAGGGCTATAAGCTTCTGACCGAGGCGTTCGACAAGCTCGGTCTCGAATACGTGCCATCCGAAGGTAACTTCGTGCTCGTGCGCGTCGGCGGTGACGACGAAGCCGGCGCCCGGGTGAATCTCGCGCTGCTGAAACAGGCTGTGATCGTGCGACCGGTCGGCAACTACGGTTTGCCGCAGTGGCTACGCATCACGATCGGCCTGCCGGAGGAAAACGGAGCGTTCCTCGCGGCGCTCGAAAAGACGCTTGCCGAGCCTGCCGCTGCGTAAGCATTGCTTCCTTGATCCCGCGCGTCGGCCGGCAGGAGCGGCGCGCTTATTGTCCGTATTGTGTGAGCGACGTGGCCGCGTTTTCTTTTAACAAGCTGGTGATTTTCGGTGTCGGCCTGATCGGCGGATCGCTCGCGCGCGCGTTGCGTGAACGCGGCGAGGCCGGTGGGGCACGCACGGTGGTTGGGGTGGGACGGACGTCCGCGTCGAGCGGGCGCGCGTTGGCGCTCGGGGTGATCGACGGCGCCGCGGCGCTCACCGACGACGCCGCGCTGCGCGACGCGCTAGCGGGCGCGGACTTCGTGCTGCTCGCGGCGCCGGTCGCGCAGACACAGCCGCTACTCGAACGCATCGCGCTGCATCTCGACGCCAACACGATCGTCACCGACGCGGGCAGCACCAAGTCCGACGTGGTCGCCGCCGCGCGCGCGGCGCTCGGTGCACGGATCGGCCAGTTCGTGCCGGGCCATCCGATCGCCGGCCGCGAGTCGAGCGGCGTCGACGCCGCGTTGCCCGATCTGTACGTGAACCGCAACGTCGTGCTGTGCCCGCTGCCGGAGAACGCGCCGGAAGCGGTCGAGCGCGTCGCGGCGATGTGGCGCGCCACCGGCGCCTTGGTGCGCGAGATGACGCCGCAGCAGCACGACCGCGTGTTCGCGTCGGTCAGTCATCTACCGCACGTGCTGTCGTTCGCGCTCGTCGAACAGATCCTCAGTTCGCCCGACGCCGCTTTGAAGTTCTCATTCGCGGCGGGCGGATTCCGCGACTTCACGCGCATCGCCGCGTCGAGTCCGGAGATGTGGCGCGACGTCTGCGTCGCCAATCGCGCGGCGCTGCTCGACGAACTCGACGCGTATACCGCGGTGCTCGCGCGCCTGCGCACGGCGATCGAGGCCGGCGACGGCGCCGCGCTCGAAGCGGTGTTCGCGCGCTCGCGCGTCGCGCGCAGTCAGTGGCAGGAGCAGCGCGCGGCTGGCGTGGCCGCCAGCGACGCGTCCAAATAACCGGAAACTGGACACATCATGGAATTCCTCGATCTCGGACCTTTTTCCCGTGCGTCCGGCACGATTCGTCTGCCCGGCTCGAAGAGCATCTCGAACCGCGTGCTGCTGCTCGCCGCGCTCGCCGAAGGCGAGACGACGATCACGAACCTGCTCGATTCCGATGACACCCGCGTGATGCTCGCCGCGCTCGAAAAGCTTGGCGTACGTCTGAAGCGCGACGGTGACACCTGCGTCGTGACCGGCACGCGCGGCGCGTTCACCGCGCGAACGGCCGACCTGTTCCTCGGCAACGCGGGTACGGCGGTGCGTCCGCTGACCGCGGCCCTCTCCGTGAACGGCGGCGACTACCGGATCCACGGCGTGCCGCGCATGCACGAGCGGCCGATCGGCGATCTCGTCGACGGCCTGCGCCAGATCGGCGCGAAGATCGACTACGAACAGAACGAAGGCTATCCGCCGCTACGCATCCGTCCCGCCCAGATCACGGCCGACGCGCCGATCCGCGTGCGCGGCGACGTGTCGAGCCAGTTTCTGACCTCGCTGCTGATGACGCTGCCGCTCTTGCGCACCGCAAGCGGCGTCACCACCCTGCAGGTCGACGGCGAGCTGATCTCGAAGCCGTACATCGAGATCACGATCAAGCTGATGGCGCGCTTCGGCATCGACGTCGAGCGTCACGGCTGGCACCAGTTCGTGGTGCCGGCCGGGCAGCGTTATCAGTCGCCAGGCGCGATCATGGTGGAAGGGGATGCGTCGTCGGCGTCGTATTTCCTCGCCGCGGGAGCGCTCGGCGGCGGCCCGCTGAGAGTGGAAGGGGTGGGCCGCGCGAGCATCCAGGGTGACGTCGGCTTTGCCGATGCGCTGATCAAGATGGGCGCGAACCTGCAGATGGGCGAGGACTGGATCGAAGTGCGCGGCGTCGGCAACGACCATGGCAAGCTCGATCCGATCGACATGGACTTCAACCTGATCCCCGACGCGGCGATGACGATCGCGGTCGCCGCGCTGTTCGCGGACGGCACGACCACGCTGCGCAACATCGCAAGCTGGCGCGTCAAGGAAACCGACCGCATCGCCGCGATGGCGACCGAGCTGCGCAAGGTCGGCGCGAAGGTGCAGGAGGGCGAGGATTTCCTCGTCGTCACGCCGCCCGAAAAGCTCATCCCGAATGCCGCGATCGACACCTACGACGACCACCGTATGGCGATGTGCTTCTCGCTCGTGAGCTTGGGCGGTGTGCCGATCCGCATCAATGACCCGAAGTGCGTCGGCAAGACGTTCCCCGATTATTTCGAGCGCTTCACGGCGCTCGCGCAACCCTGATGCAATCCAGATTCGCGTGCGAATCGCCCGATGTGCGACATTTTTAGATGAAACCGATCCGTCCCTTTCACCAGACGCCCGTCATTACGATCGACGGCCCCAGCGCCTCCGGCAAAGGCACTGTGGCCGCGATGGTGGCCGCCAACCTCGGCTTTCACCTGCTCGACAGCGGCGCGCTCTACAGGCTCGCGGCACTCGCGAGCCTGCGCTACGGCATCGCGGCGGACGACGTCGACGCACTTGTCAAACTGATCGACGACCTTCATATCACGTTTCGCGAGGGGCTCGCGCAGCTCGACGGCGTCGATGTATCGACCGAAATTCGTGCCGAGGAAGTGGGCAGCCGCGCCTCGGCGATCGCCGTTCACGCGCCGGTGCGAACCGCGCTGGTGGCGCGTCAGCGGGCGTTTCGCAAGGAGCCGGGGCTCGTCGCCGACGGGCGCGACATGGGCACCGTGATCTTTCAGGATGCCGTGCTGAAGGTGTTCATGACGGCGAGCGTCGAGGCCCGCGCGACGCGCCGGCATAAGCAATTGATCCAAAAAGGATTTTCTGCTAATATAGATGACTTGCTCCGGGATTTGCGTGAGCGCGACGAGCGTGACAGTCAGCGCGCGGCCGCGCCGCTCAAGCCCGCGGCGGATGCAAAACTGCTTGATACCTCCGCATTGTCGGTCGACCAGGCGGTCGAGCAGGTGGTGCAATGGTATGAAGCGCTGGTCCCGCATGCGTAAATGAAACGGTCATGCGGTAGTGGCCAGACAGCGGCAGTCCTGTTGTTGGTAGGTGCTTCGCGATGGTCGCGAAGCGTTGTTTTTTTAACCCTTTAACCCCGCGTGGCGTTCGCGTATTTGCCGCAGTTGCTGACCAGTCCGGTGAGCCAGGCGTTGCGAAGACCATGCAAACTCTGATTTTTATGTCCGACCTGCAAACCTCTACCCCGAATACCGAATCTTTTGCGGCTCTGTTCGAAGAGTCGCTGACCAAGCAGGACATGCGCGCTGGCGAAGTGATCTCCGCGGAAGTCGTGCGTGTCGACCACAACTTCGTGGTCGTGAACGCTGGTCTGAAGTCCGAAGCCTACATCCCGCTCGAAGAGTTCCTGAACGACGCGGGCGAGGTAGAAGTGCAGGCGGGCGACTTCGTTTCCGTCGCGATCGACGCGCTGGAAAACGGCTATGGCGACACCATCCTGTCGCGTGACAAGGCGAAGCGTCTGGCTTCGTGGCTGTCGCTGGAAAAGGCGCTGGACAACAACGAACTCGTAACCGGCACGATCACGGGCAAGGTCAAGGGCGGTATGACCGTGATGGTCAACGGCATTCGCGCGTTCCTGCCGGGTTCGCTGGTTGATACGCGTCCGGTCAAGGACACCACCCCGTACGAAGGCAAGACGCTCGAATTCCGCGTCATCAAGCTCGACCGCAAGCGTAACAACGTCGTGCTGTCGCGCCGCGCTGTCATCGAGGCAACGCAAGGCGAAGAGCGCGCGAAGCTGCTCGAAACGCTGAAGGAAGGCGCGATCGTCGAAGGCGTGGTCAAGAACATCACCGACTACGGCGCGTTCGTGGACCTCGGCGGTATCGACGGCCTGCTGCACATCACGGACATCGCTTGGCGTCGTGTGCGTCACCCGAGCGAAGTTCTGTCGGTTGGCCAGGAAGTCACCGCGAAGATCCTCAAGTTCGACCAGGAAAAGAACCGCGTTTCGCTCGGTATCAAGCAACTGGGCGACGATCCGTGGGAAGGCATCTCGCGCCGTTACCCGTCGGGCACGCGTCTGTTCGGTAAGGTCACCAACATCACCGACTACGGCGCATTCGTCGAAGTGGAATCGGGCATCGAAGGCCTCGTCCACGTGTCGGAAATGGACTGGACCAACAAGAACGTTGCTCCGTCGAAGGTTGTCCAATTGGGCGACGAAGTCGAAGTCATGGTTCTCGAAATCGACGAAGACCGCCGTCGTATCAGCCTCGGCATGAAGCAGTGCAAGCCGAACCCGTGGGACGACTTCAGCCGCAACTTCAAGAAGGGCGACAAGATCAGCGGCGCCATCAAGTCGATCACCGACTTCGGCGTGTTCATCGGTCTGCCGGGCGGCATCGACGGTCTGGTTCACCTGTCGGATCTGTCGTGGAGCGAAACCGGCGAGGAAGCCGTTCGCAAGTACAAGAAGGGCGACGAAGTGGAAGCGATCGTTCTCGGCATCGACGTCGAGAAGGAACGTATTTCGCTGGGTATCAAGCAGCTCGAAGGCGACCCGTTCAGCAACTACGTTGCAATGAACGACAAGGGTTCGGTCGTCGACGGTACTGTCAAGTCGGTGGACGCGAAGGGTGCTGTGGTCCAGCTGTCGGGTGAAGTCGAAGGCTACCTGCGTGCTTCGGAAATCGCCCAGGACCGCGTGGAAGACGCTCGCAACGTGCTGAAGGAAGGCGACAAGGTCAACGCGATGATCATCAACATCGATCGCAAGTCGCGTGGCATCAACCTGTCGATCAAGGCGAAGGATTCGGCTGAGCAGCAGGAAGCCATCCGCGGTCTCGCTGCTTCGGATTCGAGCGCAGCCGCTACCGGCACGACGAACCTCGGCGCGCTGCTGAAGGCCAAGCTCGACGGCCAGAACCAGTAAGCCTGAGAGGTCTGCTGCAGTATGACCAAATCGGAATTGGTCGCCCAGCTGGCTACGCGGTTTCCGCAACTTGTTCTCAAGGATGCGGATTTCGCGGTGAAGACGATGCTCGATGCGATGTCGGAGGCACTTGCCAAAGGTCATCGCATCGAAATTCGAGGCTTCGGCAGCTTCGGGCTCAACCGCCGTCCCTCCCGCGTTGGACGCAATCCGAAGTCGGGCGAGAAGGTGCTGGTACCTGAGAAGTACGTACCGCACTTCAAGCCAGGCAAGGAATTGCGCGAGCGGGTGGATCGTCGCGCGGGCGAGCCGCTGAAGGCCGAAGAGCCGGATGACGACCTTTAATGAGTCCGCTGTGCGTCTTGCAGCGTGGCATAGCTAGCGTCAGCGGCCAAAGCCAGTCGGCAAAAGACCAGGAAAAGCGCCTTCGGGCGCTTTTTTTTCGACCATCGTTTGAGAAGAGGGCGCCTTCCGGTGCGGCCTTTGCATTTCGCGAATCACCCGTCAGTGCGCCATCCCGCCACTTGCTGCCCAGCCCCGAGGTCATCCATTACAATACGGGTCACTTCGGCGCGGGCAACACCGTGGCGCGACGCGTCATCGAGCCGGCGTCACCCCGCAACTGCCGTCAAGAGATCTATTCATGAAATTTATCGTCTGGCTGATCCGTGTGCTGGTGTTCGTGCTGCTGCTGGTGCTGGCGCTCTCCAACACGCAACCCGCTACGCTGAATTTCCTCGCCGGCTACGTCTGGTCGGCGCCTCTGATTTTGATCGGTCTCGCGTTTTTCGTGATCGGCTTGCTCGCGGGGCTCGTGTCGGCGATGCCGGCCGTCGTACGTCTGCGCATGGAGAATGGCCGGCTCAGGCGCGAGTTGCGCGTGGCGCGCGAAACTCCAGCCGTCGTCGAGCAGCCGCCGATGCCGCCGCTGATCTGAACTCCGTTGCGCCGCGCGCTCTGAGCGCGGCTTTTCGTTTTTCGCTTTCCCGCACATTTGCATTAATCGCATGGATCTAGACTTCTGGTGGCTGCTGGTCATACCCGTCGCATTCGCGTTCGGCTGGATGGCGGCGCGCTACGACCTCAAGACGCTGCTGTCCGAGAGCGCGAACCTGCCGCGGTCCTATTTTCGCGGCCTGAACTTCCTGCTCAACGAGCAGCCCGACCAGGCGATCGACGCATTCATCGAGGTCGTCAAGCTCGACCCTGAAACGGTCGAATTGCATTTCGCGCTCGGCAATCTGTTCCGCCGGCGCGGCGAAACGGATCGAGCGATCCGCGTGCATCAAAATCTGCTGAGCCGCGCGGACCTGCCTGTCAGTGAGCGCGATCACGCGCTGTACGAACTCGGCCAGGACTTCCTGAAAGCGGGTCTGCTCGACCGTGCCGAGGAAACCTTCCGCTCGCTGCAGGCGGGCGATTACGCACTCGGCGCTCAACGCGCGCTGTTGACGATCTACGAGATCGAGAAGGACTGGGTCAAGTCGATCGATACCGCGCGACATCTCGAAACGATGGGCGCGCCATCGCTCGAGAAGGAAATCGCGCAGTTCCATTGCGAACTTGCTCAGGAAGCGCTGCAGCAGAAGAAACCGGACGAAGCGCGTCATCAGCTCGGTCTCGCGCTGAAGGCGAACCCGACCAACGTGCGCGCGACGATCCTGTTCGGCGACGTCGACGCGGCCGGCGGCGCGTCCGAAGCGGCGATCGGTCAATGGCGCGGCGTCGAGGAGCAGAACCCCGCGTATCTGCCGCTCGTCGCCGAGAAAATCATGAAGGCGTATGAAGCGCTTGGCCGCGCGCAGGAGGGCGCCGATCTGCTGACCACGTGGGTCGACCGTCATCCGAGCAACGATCTGCTCGACGTCGCGTATCAGTACGTCGCGTCGCTGCGCGGCGCCGATGCCGCGCATGCGCTCGCGCGCACGCAGATGCAGAAGTCGCCGAATCTGGCCGGCATGACGCGTCTGCTCGAAGCGCAGCAGGCCGTCGCCGAAGAGCCGCGGCGCAGCGAGCTCGAACTGATGCACACACTGATCCGCCAGCGCACCAAGAATCTGCCACGCTATACGTGCCAGACTTGTGGTTTCCGGGCGCGGCTTTTCTACTGGCAGTGCCCCGGATGCAGCGGTTGGGAAACCTATGCACCGCGCCGCGTCGAGCCGATTACCGCGTCGAGTTGACGCCGCACGGGCGGCTTTGGCCGCGTCGGCGTTCATTGCGACGCAACCGCTCCGCGAATTTCGCAACGAGTTTATCGCCGGCCTCATGAGCGGCATTCATTACCGGAACCTTCCACCGGAAAGCGTATGAAAATCACCATTATCGGCACCGGCTATGTGGGCCTTGTCACCGGCGCCTGTCTCGCCGAAATCGGCAATGACGTCTTCTGTCTCGACGTCGATCAGCGCAAGATCGACATCCTCAACAAAGGCGGCGTGCCGATTCACGAACCGGGCTTGCAGGAGATGATCGCCCGCACGCGCGCGGCTGGCCGCATCACGTTCTCGACCGATGTCGCCGCGAGCGTCGCGCACGGCGACGTGCAGTTCATCGCGGTCGGCACGCCGCCCGACGAAGACGGCTCCGCCGATCTGCAATATGTGCTCGAGGCCGCGCGCAACATCGGCCGCACGATGAATGGTTTCAAGGTGATCGTCGACAAATCGACGGTGCCGGTCGGCACCGCGCAGCGCGTGCGCGCGGTGATCAATGAAGAGCTCGCGAAACGCGGGCTCGCCGGCAGCGCGCAGCATCGCTTCTCGGTCGTGTCGAATCCGGAGTTCCTGAAGGAAGGTGCGGCCGTCGACGACTTCATGCGCCCCGACCGTATCGTGATCGGTATCGACGAAGACGAACCGGGCGTGCGGGCGCGCGAAATGATGAAGCGTCTGTACGCGCCGTTCAACCGCAATCACGAACGCACGCTGTACATGGACGTTCGCTCGGCCGAGTTCACCAAGTACGCGGCCAACGCGATGCTCGCGACGCGCATCTCGTTCATGAACGAGATGTCGAATCTCGCGGACAAGGTCGGCGCCGACATCGAAGCGGTGCGCCGCGGCATCGGTTCCGATCCGCGCATCGGCTATCACTTCCTGTATGCGGGCTGCGGCTATGGCGGCTCGTGCTTCCCGAAGGACGTGCAGGCGTTGATTCGCACCGCGAGCGAGAGCGGCCACAACCTGCGGATTCTCGAGGCGGTCGAGGAAGTGAACTACCAGCAGAAGGACGTGCTCGTGAACAAGATCACCGCGAAGCTCGGCGAGGATTTGAGCGGCCGCGCGTTCGCGGTGTGGGGTCTCGCGTTCAAGCCGAATACCGACGACATGCGCGAGGCGCCGAGCCGTCGCGTGATCGGCGAGTTGCTTGCGCGCGGCGCGAACGTGCGTGCGTACGATCCGGTCGCCGTGACCGAGGCGCGTCGCGTCTTCGCGATGGATCTGCACGCTGCGCCGGAGCAGCTGGCGCGTCTCACGTTCACGAGCACTCAGGACGAAACGCTGATCGGCGCCGACGCACTCGTGATCGTGACCGAATGGAAGGAGTTCAAGAGTCCTGATTTCGTGCATCTGAAATCGGTGCTGAAGACACCGCTGATTTTCGACGGCCGCAACCTGTACGAACCGGACGCGATGACCGAGCTCGGTATCGACTACCACGCCATTGGACGCCCCTATGCCCAACCCTCTGAACTTCCGGTCGATGCCTGAGGCCATGCCCGCGGCGCCCGCGTCCACGACGGCGCAGAAGCTCACGGTCGTGCCGCGCGCGCAGCTCAACGCGGCGCGCGTGCTGGTGGTCGGCGACGTGATGCTCGACCGATACTGGTTCGGCGACGTCAACCGCATTTCTCCGGAGGCGCCCGTGCCGGTCGTGCACGTGCAGCGCCAGGAAGATCGGCTGGGCGGCGCGGCGAACGTCGCGCGCAACGCGGTCGCGCTCAGCGCGCAGGCGGGTCTTTTGTGCGTGGTCGGTCATGACGAGCCCGGCGAGCGCATCGTGCAGCTGCTCGGCGAAAGCGGCGTCACGCCGCATCTGGAACGCGATCCGGCCTTGCTGACGACGATCAAGCTGCGCGTGCTGTCGCGTCAGCAACAGTTGCTGCGCGTCGATTTCGAAAACTCGCCGGCACACGAGGTGCTGCTCGCGGGCCTCGCGCGTTTCGACGAGCTGCTGCCATCGTACGACGTGATCCTGATGTCCGACTACGCGAAGGGCGGCCTCACGCACGTCACGCAAATGATCGCGAAGGCGCACGCGGCCGGCAAACCGGTGCTCGTCGATCCGAAGGGCGACGACTGGGAGCGCTATCGCGGCGCGACGCTGATCACGCCGAATCGCGCGGAATTGCGCGAGGTCGTCGGACAGTGGAAGTCCGAGGAAGATCTGATCGCGCGCGTCACGAAGCTGCGCGCCGAGCTCCAGTTCAAGGCGCTGCTGCTGACGCGCTCGGAGGAGGGCATGACGCTGTTCTCCGACGATGGCATCCTGCACGCGTCGGCCGTTGCGCGCGAAGTGTATGATGTGTCGGGCGCGGGCGACACCGTGATCGCGACACTCGCCGCGATGCTCGGCGCGGGTCTTTCGCTCGTTGACGCGGTGGGACTCGCGAATCGCGCGGCCGGCATCGTGGTCGGCAAACTGGGCACCGCCACCGTCGACTACGACGAACTCTTTTCCTGATGCAGCCCGCGGGGCGCCGTCGTCCGACGGACCAGCGGACCCCGCGCGGCGTTGACTGAACGAAGCTCACTACCGCAGGATCACCATGACCGTCATCGTCACCGGCGCGGCCGGTTTTATCGGCAGCAATCTCGTGAAGGCGCTCAACGAGCGCGGCGAACAGCGCATCATCGCCGTCGATAACCTCACGCGTGCGGACAAGTTCAGGAATCTGGTCGACTGCGAAATCGACGACTATCTCGACAAAACCGAATTCGTCGAGCGCTTCAGGCGCGGCGACTTCGGCAAGGTGCGCGCGATATTCCACGAAGGCGCCTGCTCGGACACGATGGAAACCGACGGCCGCTACATGATGGACAACAACTACCGCTATAGCCGCGACGTGCTGGACATCTGCCTCGCGCAGAACGTCCAGTTCCTGTACGCGTCGTCGGCGGCGACGTATGGCGGCTCGAGCCGCTTCGTCGAGGAGCGCGAGGTCGAGCAGCCGCTGAACGTGTACGGCTATTCGAAGTTCCTGTTCGATCAGGTGATTCGCCGCGTGCTGCCCACCGCGAAGAGCCAGATCGTGGGCTTCCGTTATTTCAACGTCTACGGTCCGCGCGAAACGCACAAGGCGCGCATGGCGTCGGTCGCGTTTCACAACTTCAACCAGTTCCGCGCCGAGGGCAAGGTCAAGCTGTTCGGCGAGTACAACGGCTATGCGGCCGGCGAGCAGACGCGCGATTTCATCTCGGTCGAAGACGTCGTCAAGGTCAACCTGTTCTTCTTCGATCATCCGGAGAAGTCAGGCATTTTCAATCTCGGCACCGGCCGCGCGCAGCCGTTCAACGATATCGCGAGCACCGTGGTCAACACGCTGCGCGCGCTGAACAACGAGCCGGCGCTGTCGCTCGCGGATCAGGTGCAACGCGGGCTGATCGAATACATTCCGTTCCCCGACGCGCTGCGCGGCAAGTACCAGTGCTTCACGCAGGCCGATCAGTCGAAACTGCGCACGGCCGGCTACGACGCGCCGTTTCTGAGCGTGCAGGAAGGTGTCGATCGTTACGTGCGTTGGCTGTTCGGCCAGGTGTGATTCGTACGTCATCCTCTTTAAACTGGAATCTCCTGGCCGGTGATGGTCGCCGGCCAGTGGCAACAGGGAGATTCCAATATGTTTCGAAAAGTACTGGTTACCGCGGCGATGCTCGCCGCTTTCGGCCACGCGTATGCGGCGGTCGACGTCAATACGGCTAACGAAGACGCGCTGCGCGGCATCAAGGGCATCGGTCCGGCAAAAGCCAAAGCGATTGTCGAGGAACGTAATGCGCACGGCCCGTTCAAGGACGCGGCGGATTTCGGCAAGCGCGTCAAGGGCATGGGCGGGCACACCATCGAGCGCCTGCAGGCGGAGGGTCTCGCTGTCGGACCGGCTGGCGCGGCTGCTAGCACGCAGGTTGCGGCAACTGCGGCGGGCAAGGAGCCGGCCGCTACGGCCGCGTCCGCCGCCACGCAGAAGGGCGCCGCCGCAGTGGCGGTGAAGAAGTAAGCGGCCGCGAGCCGTGCGCGTGCCATGCTGACGAGCGGCTTGCGGCGCGTAGGGTTCGCGAACGTTCCATTGCATCGATTGGTACACACGTTTTCCCGCGGCTCGCAGCCGCGGGCTTTTTGCGTAGCAACCGCCATGCATCCATGCGGACAGAAGGGCTGCAGGGCAGCGCCGGAGATCGTGGTTTAGAATCGATGGATTGAAGACACTCTTTCGCGCATCGATCGCTAGACCCCATATGGCATACCAAACGATTGAAGACACGGTCGGCAATACGCCGCTCGTACAACTCGTCCGGCTTCCCGACGACGAGATCCGTAGCCGCAACAATGTGATCCTCGCGAAGCTCGAGGGCAACAATCCAGCGGGGTCGGTGAAAGACCGGCCGGCGTTGTCCATGATCAAGAAGGCCGAAGCGCGCGGACGCATCAAGCCGGGCGACACGCTGATCGAATCGACGAGCGGCAACACCGGCATCGCGCTCGCGATGGCCGCCGCAGTCCGCGGCTACAAGATGGTGCTGATCATGCCGGAAGATCTGTCGGTCGAGCGCCGCCAGAGCATGGCCGCTTACGGCGCGGAAATCATCCTGACGCCTGTCAAAGGCGGCATGGAGTACGCGCGCGATCTCGCCGAGCAGATGCAGCGCGAAGGCAAGGGCATCATCCTCGATCAGTTCGCGAATCCGGACAATCCGGCTTCGCACATCGAAGGCACGGGCCCGGAAATCTGGCGCGACACGGAAGGGCGCATCACGCACTTCGTGTCGTCGATGGGCACGACCGGCACGATCATGGGCGTGTCGACGTATCTGAAAACGCAGAACGAGCAGATCGAAATCATCGGCGCGCAGCCGGAAGAGGGCTCGCGTATTCCGGGTATTCGCAAATGGCCGGAAGCGTATCTGCCGAAAATCTTCGACCGCAGCCGCGTCGACCGCGTGGAGAACGTCAGCCAATCCGCGGCCGAGGCGATGGCGCGCCGCCTGGCGTCGGTCGAAGGCATCTTCGCGGGCATTTCGTCGGGTGGCGCGTGCGAAGTCGCGCTGCGCATCGCGCGTCAGGTCGAGAACGCGACGATCGTGTTCATCGTCTGCGATCGCGGCGACCGTTATCTGTCCACGGGGGTATTTCCAGCGTAAGCGGGTCGCCGGGCGCCTTCGCGGGCACACGAGTTAATAAAAAGCGCCGGTCGAGCCGGCGCTTTTTTTTGCGTCTTTCAACGCGAGGCGCCCGCGGCGACTCGCGGTGTGACTCACTGCGAATCTGAGTTCGACTGATCCGCCTGGCCTTGCGACGCGCTGCCGTTGTTGGCCGCTTTTGCGGCATTCGCCGCGTCGATCGCTTGCATCTGCGCCTTGACCTTCTGACCCAGCTGATACACCGCGAGCGCATAGAAGAAGCTGCGGTTGTAGCGCGTGAGCACGTAGAAATTCTTCAGGCCGAGCACGAACTCGGTGCCGCGTCCCGGTGTCGGCAGATCGACCACCGTGACCGGGGTGCCCGCTTCGGAAGCAATGTCGACGTTCGGCTCGTTCAGCACGAGGCCGGCACGCAGCAACTGGTCGAGCGGCCAGTGCGGCTCCGGCTGCCCATTGGCCGCGGCCTGCGCGACACCGAGGCTGCCCGCGTCCGAGCCGATTCGCCATACCACCGGCCGGCCGCTTTCCCAGCCGTTCTGGCGCAGATAATTCGCGACGCTGCCGATCGCATCCGCATCGCTCGTGCGCAGATCGATGCGCTTGTTGCCTTCGTAGTCGACCGCGTATTGGACGATGCTGCTCGGCAGGAACTGCGGAATGCCGATCGCGCCGGTGTACGAGCCGAGCACCGTGTTCGGGTCGATTTGCGCGTCGCGCGTCCACACCAGGTAGTCTTCGAGATTCTTGCGGAAGGTCGCCTGGCGGTCCGCGCGATTCGCGGTGTTCGGATAATCGAAGCTCAGCGTGGTCAGCGCATCGAGCACGCGGAAATCACCCATGTAGCGACCGTAGATCGTCTCGACGCCGATGATGCCGACGATCATCTCCGGCGGCACGCCGAACTCCTGATACGCGCGCTGCAGCGTGGCCCGGTTCTCGCGCCAGAACTGCACGCCGGCATTGACGCGCACCGGGTCGAGGAAGCGCGCCTGATACGAGCGCCAGTTCTTGACCGACGGCGTCGATGACGGGGTGACCAGCTTCACTGCGGTCGCCGAGTAGCTGACGCCGGTGAACAGCGCGTGCAGCGACGCTTCGTCGAAATCGTAGCGCGCGACCATCTCGTTGATGAACGCATCGACGTTCGCGTTGTGCGCATAGCGCTGCGGAATGATCTCTTCCTCGAACGTCTGTCCTTGCGGTACCGGCTGCTGCGGCTGGCTTTGCGCGAGTTGCACCGGCGCTTTCCTCGTGGCGCTTTGCGCGCTCGCGGGACTTGCTGCGATGAACATGCACGATGCGACGATCAGTGAGGCGGCGTGGGTGCCGAGGCGAAGCCGGTGGCGTGGGGATCCTGCGGACAGAGCAAGCTTGACGGTCATGGTGAGCAGTGAGCGCGATGCGTGAAAGGCTGGAAGCAGTCGGAAAGCGGCAGGAACGAAACGGCGAATAACGGGTCGGGGAAGTATATCCGACGACTCCCGCAAAACCGTGCTGAATCGGCGACAGCGGCGTCGTGTGGTAACTTGACGAATGGAGGCGCGCGGGGGCGCGCGCCGCTCGACGGAGACACGCCGCGCGCGCAGTTCATGCGTCGCGCCGTAGAAGAGACGCACAACACGAACTATGGCAACAGGCTTCTATTCCCACCCCGACTGTCTGCTGCACGACATGGGGCAGTGGCACCCCGAGTGTCCCGCGCGCCTGCAGGCGATCGAGGATCAACTGATCGCAAGCCGCATCGACGCGCTGATCGAGCGCGAATCGCCGCCGCTCGTCGACGAGGCCGCGCTGCTGCGAGTGCACACGCAGGCGCACGTCGACTACATCCGCGGTCGCTCGCCCGTCGAGGGCGTCGCCGAGATCGATCCCGACACGACGATGAATCCGCACACGTGGCAGGCCGCGCTGCGCGCGGCGGGCGCGGCGGTCGCCGCCACCGACGCGGTGATCGAAGGCCGCTACGACAACGCGTTCTGCAGCGTGCGGCCGCCGGGCCATCACGCGGAGCCGGCGCGTGCGATGGGCTTCTGCTTTTTCAACAACATCGCGATCGCCGCGCGCCACGCGCTCGACGTGCATGGTCTCGCGCGCGTCGCCATCATCGACTTCGACGTGCATCACGGCAACGGCACCGAGGCCGCGTTCTCGGGCGACCCGCGCGTGCTGATGTGCAGTATCTTCCAGCACCCGTTCTATCCGTTCACGGGCGCCGACAACCAGGCGTCCAACATGTGCAACGTGCCGATGCCGGCGCGTTCGAACGGCATGGCCGTGCGCGAAGCGGTCGATATGCTGTGGTTGCCGCGCCTGCACGAATTCAGGCCGGAGATGCTGTTCATCTCGGCCGGCTTCGACGCGCATCGCGAGGACGACCTCGGCAACATGGGCCTCGTCGAAGACGATTACGCGTGGATCACCGACCAGATGCGCGAGATCGCGCGGCGTTATGCGCGTGGGCGCATCGTCAGTTGTCTCGAGGGCGGCTACAACCTGTCGGCGCTCGGGCGCAGCGTGGTCGCGCACGTGCGGTCGCTGGCGGAGATCTGAGGTTGCCGGACTGCACGCGGCGACAGTGGCTCGAAAGCCAGCGAGCGAAAATCGACATTCACGTACCGAGGAGCGAGCCATGAACGCCAGTCCCGCCAGCACCGGCGACGCGTCGCTGGTCACGATCGAACACGACGCGTATCGCGTAGCGGGCGTCGTGCACGTGACGATGAATCGGCCCGATGCGTTCAACGCGCTGTCCGAAGCGTTGCTCGACGGACTGCAGCAGACGCTGACCGGGATCGCGAAGACCGATGCCCGCGTGGTCGTGATCGCCGGCGCTGGCCGCGCGTTCTGCGCGGGGCACGACCTGAAGGAAATGCGCGCGGCGCCATCGCTTGCTTATTACCAGCAACTGTTCGCGCGCTGCACGAAGCTGATGCTGACGATCCAGCGCATGCCGCAGCCGGTGATCGCGCGCGTGCATGGCATCGCGACCGCCGCCGGCTGCCAGCTGGTCGCAATGTGCGATCTCGCGGTCGCCGCCGATACCGCACGCTTCGCCGTATCGGGCGTGAACCTCGGATTGTTCTGCGCGACACCGTCGGTGCCGCTGTCGCGCAACCTGTCGCGCAAGGCCGCGCTAGAAATGCTGCTGACCGGAGATTTCATCGACGCCGCCGAAGCGCGCAAGCAGGGGCTCGTGAACCGCGTCGCCCCAGCCGATGCGCTCGACGACGAAGTCGCGCGGCTCGCCGCGAGCATCTGCGCGAAGCCGGTCGAAGCTGTCAGCGCGGGCAAGGGCCTGTTCTACCGGCAGCTCGAAATGGGTATCGAAGCCGCGTACCAGCTCGCGGGGCAGACGATGGCCTGCAACATGATGGACGACTCGGCGCTCGAAGGCGTGCAGGCTTTCATCGACAAACGCGCGCCGAAGTGGAAGCGGTAGTCGACGGCCAGCAAGCGCCGCGTCTTGTCAACTCGGTCCCACCGCCCGCCTTTCGATCCACTCGACCAACGCCTCGATCACCCGATCGCGATCGAGGTCGTTCATCGTCTCGTGGTAGCTACCCTCGTGCAGCGTGAGCGTCTTGTCCGGCGAGCCCGCGTGCTCGCCGAACGCGCGGCTGCCGTCGGGCTCGGTCACTTTGTCGTCGGTGCCATGAAACACGAGCAGCGGCATGCGCAGCCTCGCGCGTCCGCGTTCGATGCGCGCCATCGCGAGCAGCAGCTCGGCGCCCGTGCGCGCCGGAATCGCGTCGTGATGCACGAGCGGATCGTTGAGGTTGGCTTTGACCACCGGCTGAAGGCGCGAGAGCAGCGCAGGGTCGATCTTCATCGCCGGGAAGGTTGGGTAGACGCGGCTGATCACCTGGCTTAGCGCGAGCATCCACTTCGGCACGTCGCGGCCCGGCGCGAGCGCGGGGCTCGACAGGATCAGGCCGGCGAGGCGCCGCCCGCTCGCGTCGAGGCGCTCTATCGCATACAGCGCCGCCACCGCGCCACCCATGCTGTGACCCATCAGGAATAACGGCGCACAGCTTTGCGCGGCGGCGTCGAGCAGCGCCTGCGCATCGAGCAGGTAGTCGTCGAAGCGTTTCACATAGGCGCGCTTGCCGGGCGCGTGGCCGTGGCCGCGCAGATCGATCGCGACGAGTTCGATGCCCGCCGCGTTGAGCCGGCCCGCAACGGCGGCGTAACGGCCGGCGTGCTCGGCGAGGCCGTGCAGCAGCGCGACCGTCGCGCGTATGGGCCCGTTCGGCCGCCAGCGATACAGCGGCAATTCGATGCCATCGCCGGTCGTCACCGACCCGCGCTGCGGCGCATCTTTATTGAGACTGCCGGCGCTCGCGCGCACGGTGTGGCTCGGAGAAGTCTGCATGGCGGCGGCCTGTGCTGAAGGTGAGTGGCCCGATCATAGTCGTAGCGGCGCGAAGCGCGTGAGCTTCGTGCATAAGGCGCGGCTCTAATGCCCGCAGGTTATGAAAAGATCGAAATTGATTATTAAAGGGCATGTCGTCGCTGCGGTAGAATGACGACCTCAAATCCCAATAAAAGAAACGGCGGCCGCTTGTCGGGAGCACGATGCTCGCCGGCAGCCTCCGCCGTTTTTGTTTGTCCATGATCGAAATACGCAATGTTTCCCAGCGGTTTGCCGGATCCCGGGGGTGGGTCGAGGCGCTGCACAACGTCAATCTGACGATTCCGGCGGGCGAGGTGTTCGGCATCATCGGCCGCAGCGGCGCGGGCAAGAGCACGCTCGTGCGCACGATCAACCTGCTGACGCGCCCATCCGAGGGCAACATCCTCGTCAACTGCCGCGATCTGACGACGCTGCCCGCCGCGCAACTGCGCGACGCGCGTCGCGAGATCGGCATGATCTTCCAGCACTTCAATCTGTTGTCGTCGCGCACCGTGTACGAGAACGTCGCGCTGCCGCTCGAACTGGCCGGCATGAAGCGCGACGAGATCGAGGCGAACGTGCTGCCGCTGCTCGAGCTCGTCGGTCTGTCGGCGCAGAAGGACCGCTATCCGGCGCAGATCAGCGGCGGGCAGAAGCAGCGCGTGGGCATCGCGCGTGCGCTCGCGAGCAAGCCGAAGGTGCTGCTGTCGGACGAGGCCACCTCCGCGCTCGACCCCGAAACCACCCGCGCGATCCTCGATCTGCTCAAGCGCATCAACCGCGAACTGAACCTGACGATCGTGCTGATCACTCACCAGATGGACGTGATCAAGCAGGTCTGCGATCGCGTCGCGGTGCTCGACGCGGGCCGCGTCGTCGAAGAGGGCAGGGTGATCGACGTGTTCCTGCAGCCGCACCACGAAGTCACGCGCGCGCTGATCGGCGACGTGATCGCGCAGGAGCTGCCGCCCGCCATGAAGGCGCGCGTCGCGCAGCGGTTGAAGACCGGCAGCGGCCATCTGCTGCGCCTCGCGTTCACCGGTTCGGGCGTCGATCAGCCGATCCTGTCGGAGACGATTCGCCGCTACGAGCTCGACTTCAACATCCTGCACGGCCAGATCGACGAAATCCAGGGGCAGGCGTTCGGCTCGCTCGCGGTACTCGCGGGCGGCGATCCGGCCAAGGTCGCGCAGGCGATCACGTTTCTGCGCGAGCAGGGTGTCGTAGTGGAGGAGCTCTCGCATGTTGAGTGAAATGTTCGATATGTTCGTCCAGTCGTTCTGGGAGACGCTCATCATGGTGGGCGTCTCCGGACTGATTGGCGCTGTGGTCGGCGTGCCGCTCGGCGTGCTGCTGTATTTGACCAACCGCCAGGGCGTGCTCGAAAACGTCGCGTTGAATCGCGTGATGGGCGTGATCGTCAACGCGGTGCGCTCGACGCCGTTCATCATCCTGCTGGTCGCGGTGATTCCGTTTACGCGACTTGTCGTCGGTTCGTCAATCGGCACCGCGGCCGCGATCGTGCCGCTGACGATCGCCGCGGCGCCGTTCATCGCGCGCCTGGTCGAAACGGCACTGCGCGAGGTCGATCGCGGGCTCATCGAGGCGGCCCAGGCGATGGGCGCGACCACCAGCCAGATCGTCTTCAAGGTGCTGTTGCCGGAATCGCTGCCGGGGGTGGTCGCCGGGTTGACGATCACGTTCGTGTCGCTGGTCGGCTATTCGGCGATGGCCGGCGCGATCGGCGGCGGCGGTCTTGGCGACCTCGGCATCCGCTACGGCTATCAGCGCTTCCTGCCGGAAGTGATGCTCGCGGTCGTGCTGATACTGATCGTGTTCGTGCAACTGGTGCAGTCGTTTGGGGATTGGCTCGTGCGTCGTCTGAGCCACAAATAAACAAGGGCGTTCGGAAGCCCGCTAATAAAGATTCGGAAAAGGTCCATCATGCAACGTCGCTTCATTCTCAAGCTGGCCGCCGCATTCGGCGCGGCAACGCTCTTCGCCACCACCGCGGCGCATGCCGAAGACACGATCAAGGTTGGTGTCACCGGCGGCCCGCACGCGCAGATCATGGACGTCGTGAAGACGGTCGCCGCGAAGAACGGCCTGAACATCAGGATCGTCGAATTCTCCGACTACGTGCAGCCGAACGCGGCGCTCGCGGGCGGCGATCTGGACGCGAACAGCTACCAGCACGGCCCGTACTTGCAGGCGCAGGTGAAGGATCGCGGCTACAAGCTGATCCGTATCGCCGATACGGTCACGTACCCGATGGGTATCTACTCGAAGAAGGTGAAGTCGCTCGCCGAACTGCAGCCGGGCGCGAAGATCGCCGTGCCGAACGACCCGACCAACGGCGGCCGCGCGCTGCTGTTGCTGCAGAAGCAGGGCTTGCTGAAGCTGCGCGCCGAGGCGGGCCTGAAGGCGACGCCGCTCGACATCGTCGACAATCCGAAGAAACTAAAGATCGTCGAGCTTGACGCGGCGCAGATTCCGCGTTCGCTGGGCGATGTCGATGCCGCCGCGATCAACACCAACTTCGCGATGGAAGCGGGCCTCAAGCCAACGCAGGACGCTATCGCGATCGAGGACCGGAAAGGTCCCTACGTAAACGTGATCGCGATTCGCGAAGCGGACAAGAACAAGCCGTGGGTCGCGAAGCTCGTCGCGGCGTACCACTCGCCGGAAGTGAAGCAGTTCGTCGACAGCAAATTCGGCGGCTCGGTGATCACCTCCTGGTGATGCAACGCCCGCGGACCTCGCAGAACACGACGGCAATGCGAAATTAGAGGTCTGAGTCGGAACCCGGGGTTGTCTCCCGGGTTTTTTGGAGATTAAAATAGAACGATCGTTCGGTATTGCCGGCACGCCGCTGAGGAGCGATATCCTCCCGCAAAGCGCCCGCGACACGGCTGTCATGAGGGCAGTCGCTATAATGTTCATCGGGTTGACGTATTCGTAACTTTGGAGCGTGTGCATGAAAATTCTGGTGCCAGTGAAAAGAGTGGTCGACTACAACGTGAAGGTCCGCGTGAAATCGGACGGTACGGGCGTCGATATCGCGAACGTGAAAATGTCGATGAACCCGTTCGACGAAATCGCGGTTGAAGAAGCCGTGCGTCTGAAGGAAGCGGGCGTCGCGACCGAAGTGATCGCCGTGTCGGCCGGTGTTGCGCAGGCGCAGGAAACGCTGCGCACGGCGCTCGCCATCGGCGCGGATCGCGCGATCCTGATCGAATCTGGTGAAGACCTGCAGCCGCTCGCCGTCGCGAAGCTGCTCAAGGCGCTCGTCGACAAGGAGCAGCCGCAACTGGTGATCCTCGGCAAACAGGCGATCGACGACGACTCCAACCAGACCGGCCAGATGCTCGCCGCGCTCGCGAATCTGCCGCAGGCGACGTTCGCGTCGAAGCTTGTCGTGGCGGACGG